>JANOTG010000678.1:0-5939 GCA_031416215.1 Betaproteobacteria bacterium | reverse complement strand
GACCATGTGCTGGCTCCCAAGGTCATGTACTGGTCGCTGCGCAACTGGTTATTGAACTTCGCCAGCCATTGGGGGCTGGAAGTCGAATTGGTGGACATGGGCGACACCACCGCACTCGCCGCTGCGTTGCGCCCGGGCAAGACGCGGCTGGTATGGATAGAAACACCGGCCAACCCACTGTGGACCATTACCGATATCGAAGCCGTGGTGATGTTGGCGCACGCGGCGGGTGCCGTGGTGGCGGTCGACTCCACGGTGGCCACGCCGGTGCTGACGCGGCCGCTGGCGCTGGGCGCCGACATCGTCATGCATGCGGCCACCAAATACCTCAACGGTCATTCCGACCTGATTGCCGGCGTGCTGGTGGCGCGCGAGAACAACGCCCTGTGGCAACGTATCAAGTCCATTCGCGCCCAGGTGGGTGGCACCCTGGGATCGTTCGAGGCCTGGTTGCTGCTGCGCGGCATGCGCACGCTGTTTCTGCGGGTGCGTGCGGCTTCGGCATCGGCGCAACGCCTGGCCGAGTATTTCGAAGGCCATCGCCATGTCGCGCATGTCCTGTACCCCGGGCTCGCTGCGGCACCCGGTCACCTGGTGGCTGCGCGCCAGATGCATGGTGGTTTCGGTGGCATGTTGTCGATCCGGGTCGCCGGAGGCGAGGCTGCCGCCATTGCCACCGCCGCCAAAGTGCAGTTGTGGAAACGTGCCACATCACTGGGCGGCACAGAAAGCCTGATCGAACACCGCTCCAGTATCGAGGGTGCCGGGTCGCCGGTGCCGCCCGACCTGTTGCGCCTGTCGGCCGGCATCGAGGACTGTCAGGACCTGATCAACGACCTGGAACATGCACTGCAGCACGCGCACGGGTAAAATGGGGTATTCGCCTGCTTGAAAGCATCCATGACACGATTTACAGAAGGATTGACCGATGGCCAAAGCTGAGGCAAAGACTGCTGTGATGGCTGACGGCCTGCGGTACAAGTCCAAGGTATCAGGTTCGCCGTTCGCCGCTGCGGCGTCGTTTGGTGGCGCCACCATGTCCTGTTTCATGTGCGGCAAACACCGGCCGCGATCGCTGATGGGCACGCGCAAGGTGGCCGGCAAGTCGCAGACGGTGTGTGCTCCGTCCTGCAAGGCGCTGGACGAAACATTGGGCGCTGCCAAATAGTCTGCGGCCGGGTCGCCGCGCACGGCGCGGGCCCATGGAGTGCCTGCCCTACACGGCAGCCGTCAACTGCCGTATCGAGCGCGCCAAGTTGTCGCGTGCCTGCGCTTCGAAACAGGTAAAAAACCGGTCGGTGTGGTAGATCCGCGGGCGCTCCAGAAACTGCTGCAGTATCTGGCTTCGGCGCGTGCGCCGCTGAGTCAGTGGCACTGCCGCGTACTCCTCGGTGATCTGCCGTTCATAGGCGTCAAAAACAGCCGGCGATTGGCCCAGGATGGACAGGTCGATATCCAGCAGCACCTGCTGGTCCCGGCTGTTGGGCGCGACGTTGTGGCGCGTCACCATGACGAGGTCGAATACCCGCTGCGCACAATCCGCGCCGGCACCCGACTGGACTATTGCTTCTTTCGCCCATGCGGCGCTGCGCAGCTCGTTGTCCGTGCCGCGGATCTCGTACACCGCGTCATGAAACCATAACGCCACCTGTACCTCGTACGCGCGCTCGGCCTGGTCGCGCAGGTGTGCGAATTGTTCCAGACAGGCCTGCAGATGTTCCGTGCTATGGTATTTGCGATGCGCCTCGGCGTAGCGTTGCAGCAGCGCCGTGCGCAGTTGCGGATCGGGCCGCGTGGCGTGCAGCCCCTGCCACATCGCCTGCCACGCGGCCTCATCCTGCAGCATGGATGTCACCATCTTCTTTCGTCGCCGGGCTGCGGCAGGTCCATCGCCAGCGTCGCAAACAGCGACTCGCGCTCCTCACCGCGTGGCGCCACGGTGCGTTTGCCCGCGCCATGCCCGGCATGGCTGAGTGACCCGGTCGGCGCGGGTTTGCCCAGCAGGAAGCCCTGCAGCTCGTCGCAGCCGAGTTGTTGCAGCATGGCCATCTGTTCGTACGTCTCGACCCCCTCGGCGTTGACCCGGATGTCCAGCGAGTGCGCCAGCGCGATGATGGAGCGCACGATCAGGGCAACCTTGTTGTCGCTGGCCAGGTTGCGCGTGAACGCCTGGTCGATCTTGAGCTTGTCGAAGGGAAACCGCCACAGGTAGGCCAGACTGGAGTAACCGGTGCCAAAGTCGTCCATGGCGATGGAAACACCCAGCGCCCCCAGGCGGCGTAATGTCTGCATGACCTGCTCGGAGTTGTGCATGAGCATCGTCTCCGTGATTTCCAGCCCCAGGCGGCCGGCCCGCAGGCCACTGTCGGCCAAGGCAGCAGCCACCTGCTGCACCAGTTTGCCGCTGGCGAACTGGTCCACCGACAGGTTCACTGCCACCGTGAGCGAGTCTGGCCAATGCGCTGCATCCTTGCAGGCCCGGCGCAGCACCCACAGGCCGATGTCGCCGATCAACCCGTCCTCTTCGGCCAGCGGAATGAACTCGGCCGGCGACACGGCGCCACGTACCGGGTGATGCCAGCGCACCAAGGTCTCATAACCCACCAGCGACACGCCGTCGTTGGCAAACAGCGGCTGGTAGTTGGCGGTGAGCTGGTCCGCGCCAATGGCCAGGCGCAGGTCACGTGCCAGTTCGCGGCGCGCCTGCACCTGGTCGTCCAGCGCCTTGTCGTGGAATACGAAGCCACCCCGGGCACTGGTTTTCGCCCGCGCCAGCGCCAGTTGCGCCATGGCCATCAGGTCGTTGCCATCCAGATCAGCGGCACTTCCCATTGCCACGCCGACGCTGGCTCCACACTGCACGCTGGCGGAGCCGATCATGCACGGCAGCGCGACGGCTTCATTGATACGCCGGACCACCGATGTGATGGCCTCCTTGTCTGCAGCTCCCAGCCACAACACCGCGAATTCGTCGCCCTCCAGGCGCGCCAGCTGATCGCCCTTGCGCAGCAGAGCGGACAGGCGGCGCGTCGTCATGCGCAACACCTCGTCGCCCACTGCCAGGCCATGCTCCTCATTGACCTCGCCAAAATTGTCCAGGTCGATCCGCATCAGGGCGAGGTGATTGCCGTGTGGCCTGGCTTGGGCACAGGCAGTTGCCAGAAGGTCGACAAAACTGGCCCGGTTCAATGCCCCGCTCAATGCATCGTGGCGGGCCATGTGCCGTACCGTGGCCTCCGAGCGCCCCTGCCGTCTGCGCGCCGCGATCTGTTGGTAAGCGGCCAGTGTGCCGATCACGCCCAGCAGTGGCAGTGCCACCAGGGCAATACGGGTGATGCCCTGTGCGGCGTCGGCAGCTTTTTGTGACTGATCGGAAAAAATGCGTGCCAACCCGCCTGCCGCCCCGCCCGACGGCAAAGCGACCAGTACTTCGCTGTACACCAGGGACGCGCCAGCCCGCGTACCGCGCTCCAAACGTGCCTGGGCCAAACCAGCCAATGCCAGCTGGCGCCAGACCGCATACGCAGGCCCGGAAGCCGGCCCACGGCCCAGGTCCAGGGGACCAAATTCCACTGGCGTACCGGGCGCTGCCAGCACATCGGAGGATGTGACCAACACGCCGTCGCGGTCCAGAATCTCAAAGCGCAAAATGCCTTTGTCCTCGCGCCAACGAGACAGGCTGGCCAGCGCTTGCGCCGTCAGAGTGCGTCGCGCCAGCTGCTGGTCCAGCCCGGGCACGGCTTTGCCCAGCGCCGATGCCAGCGTGGTGGCGGAGCGTTCTGCTTCGAGCGCGAATTGGTGGTCCGACTCCTCGCGCGTCACCCAGGCCATCACCGCCAGGGTCAGCGCCAGACAGCCGATCCACAACAATGCCGAGCGCCAGTCAGAGCGTCTCATATGGTGGGCGGTAACGTTTGCAACCGCGTTGTTGTTGGCCGGTGCACGAGATTCTCAGTTGCGCAGCGGCAGCGCCACACCGATCGCCATGAATATCCCGCCGCAGGCCTGATTGAAGCGTCGCCCCACGCGTTGCAGCCAGGGGCTGACGCGGTGCGCCGTGCTGGCGATGAGCAACTCGGTGATGATTTCGATCACCGCGAAGGTGCCAGCCATGATGAAGAATTGTGTCAACAGGCTGCGTGCCGGGTCGATGAACTGAGGCAGAAATGCGGCGAAGAACAGTATGCCTTTGGGGTTCGTCAGTGCCGACAGAGCGCCCTGGCGAAACATCGACCAGCCAGCGCGGGGCTGAGCCGAGCCGTGCAGTTCCAGTCCGATGGGAGGCGAGCGCCAGACCTGGATGCCGAGCCAGATCAGGTAGGCGCCGCCGACCCACTTCAGCACCACCAGCCAGATCAGTGAAGTCTGGAGCAGGGCGCCGATGCCGAACATCGACAGCGCCACGATAGTGACAAAGCCGGCAGCGCCGCCAAGGATCGTGTACATGGCCTTGTGCCGCCCGTGCAGGGCGCCGTGGGTCAGCGCCAGCAGGCCGTTGGGGCCGGGTGACAGCGACAAACCCACCGCCGCCAGGGTGTAGATGAGCCAGGTGTTGGGGTCCATTGCAGGCTGGATGGTCAAACGATGGTGAGGAATGCGGCGCGCCGGGGCACCGCCTGTGGATCGTCCAGTTTACGCAAAGGTCACCCAATCGGCGTAACGGGCATCGTCCAGATGCGGCAATGTGTTGTAGGTGAGCAGCGTACAGCGCTTCGGATTGACCGCAAACTCGGTGACCGAGCTGTTGCGGATGCGCAGGTTGAGCTCGATTGTCGTTTCCGGCGTGGTGCCCAGAAGATGGCCGACGGCAGTGGAGATCGGCCCGCCGCTCGACACCAACAGTACCGTGCCATCGGCGTGGTTCTTTCGCACATGGTCGAGCGCGCTCGTGATGCCGCTGACAAACTCGCCGTAGCCGGGCATGCCCCTGGGGCTGACGACGCCGTTCATCCACTGTGTCAGGCCGTCGCGCAGAATGCGAAAGTGCTGGCGGTAACGCTCCGGAGTGTCGGGCTTGACCAGTGGGCCCGGGTGGATGGCCGCAATGACCGCGGCGCTGTCGTATTCGTTCAATCCGGGCCACTGCAGTGGCTCCTGGTCCAGCCCGGCGCCCTGGCGGATGCCGTCCCAGGTCTGGGTGTGGCGGCGCAACGTACCGGTGATCACGGCGTCAAAACGCAGACCCTTGCTTGCAAAATATTCGCCCAGGCGGATGCTTTGTTGCACGCCCATCGCGCTCAATTGGTCGTAGTCGGCGGCACCAAACGAAGCCTGGCCATGGCGTACGAGGTAGAGGGTTCCCATGGCAGGGATTGTGGTGGCGCCACGGCACCGGCACAGTCACGCCTGAGACGCGGCCACGGCTCTGCACTGGTTCCTGGTGCTCCAGTCCAGCGGGCCGATGGCGTCGATATGGGTCAGCAGCAGGCGCAGGTCGAATTCGAGCCAGTGGTAGTCGGGCTCCATGGTGGCGCACAACCGGTAGAACGCCTTGTCGTGCGCTTGGTGTTTCAGGTGCGCCAGCTCATGCACCGCGATCATTCTCAGAAACGGCTCGGGTGTGTCCCGAAACAGCGACGCAATACGAATCTCGCGTTTGGCCTTGAGTCTGCTGCCTTGCACGCGCGAGATCGCCGTGTGGGTGCCCAGCGCATGCGCGACGATCTGCAGCTTGTTGTCATAACGCACCTTGGACAGCGGCTCGGCGCCGCGGACAAACTCGTTCTTGATCGCCTGTACGTAGTCGTATAACGCACGGTCGGTGCGGACTGCATGGGCGCTGGCACCGTATTTGTCGCGCAGCCGCTGGCCCAACGTGCCTGCTTGCAGCAACTGTGCCACCTGCTGCTGTACATCGGGCGGGTAGGCCTGCAGGTATTTGCTTGCCGGGTCTGCAGACGGCGTCATTCACCGCCCGCCAGAACGCGCGCAAACACAGC
>JANOTG010000677.1:0-4502 GCA_031416215.1 Betaproteobacteria bacterium | reverse complement strand
TGCAGTACGAGGGCTGCGGCCTGGCCGGCCGCATCACGCTCGAATTGCAGTTCCGCCAGACCCTGGTAACGGAAACGGTCCAGTTGTCTGGCGAGCGGAAACACCGGCTCCCAGGGGAATGCACTGGAGCGCACCATCAATTGCCCCGCTTCCTCGCGCACGTCGAACTCGATGGCTTCGCGCAACAACCGCGCCGCGGCGTAGCGCCCGGCATACCGGGCCGCCTCGCCCTGGCGCAACACCATGCCGTCGGGCACCACATCACCGACCCGCCTGGCCTGTGTGGAACGACCCGACTGCTCCAGCACCAAGCCGGTCACAGCGTTGTCGGCAGCACGCGAAAACGTGATCTGCGCGCCACCGGCAGGACGGGTGAATCGATCCGGCGCGACTGGCCGATAAGCGCGAAACACGCCATTCGTGGACCGAACATACAAGGCACCATCCTGTACCACCACGGTGAAAGCCAACGTGGGTGTGACCCGGTACATGGCGGCGAAGTCGGCCAGCCGCGCCGGCTCGACAGGTACTGCTGCATCACTTGCCGGGTAACGTGCAACCATCCAATCGGCAACGGTGGCAAACACATTCGCCTGGCTATTGCTGGTCAGGACCACGCGCACCTCGCCGGTATCCGCTGCCATCGTCAACAAACTGCGAAACCCACCGGTCTGGCCATCATGGGAATAGGTTCGTTTGCCTGGCGGGCCATCAACGAACACACCGTAACCAATCTGACCACCCACATAGTCGGCCAGGGGCTGCAGCACGCGTTCGGCGGCGGCACCCAGTGGCCCGGTGCGCCCCATGAGCAAAGCCCGCCCGAAGGTCACCATGTCCTGGGCGCTGGAGCGCAAACCACCGGCTCCGGCAAATGCCTGCATGTCCCAGGGCTCGGCACTTTTGCGGCCGTTGTATCCGGCTGCCAGGCGCGGTGAGTGATCGCCCAGATGCTGCATGGTGTCGGACATTCCGAGCGGGCTGACGATACGTTCTTGCACCAGGTCGGCCCACGGTTTTCCATAGCGCCGCGCCAGTACCTCGCCAACCACCGCCATGCCATAGTTGCTGTATGACGCGGGGCACGGCCCTGCACCCGCAATGGTCTGAGACGCCAGTGCCGACCAGAGCGCGGGGCGATCGGCATTGCGGATCTGGTCGACGATGGCGGCGCCGCCGCGTAATTCGCCAAACTGCCGCGGCAGGCACGAACTGTGGGTTATCAGTTGCCGCAACGTGATGGCCGCGACCGCTGGCGACGAAAATTTCACCTCCCCGTGCAACAAGCCGCCGAGTGTGTCGTCCAACACCAGGTCACCGCGCTCTACCGCCTGCGCCAGCAGCAAGCCGGTGAACACCTTGCTGATCGAGCCGATTTCAAACAGTGGCAGCACGGCCGTCAAGCCCGAGCCCGAGGCCAAGGGCGCCTTTGGTGCAGCGTTCTGTGCCGCCGCGGTCGCCAGATGGCCATCGCGCCAAACCGCAAACGTGGCCGAACCCGGGTCACCCGCCAGTGCCCGCGAGGCCATTCCCTGCGGGTCGCCGGCCGGCGCCGCAGTCTGCGCCAGCGCGCTGGCGCTTATCCAGCAGGCCAGCGCGAAAAAGAAGGTGATCCGCATCACGCAGCGGGCGCCAATAATTGCCCGAAACGCTGCAGATCGACGTTGCCACCACTGACGATCACGCCGACCCGCTTGCCACGCAACGGCAGGCCACCATGTAGGGCGCCGGCCAGGCCGAGGCAACCGGTGGGCTCGACGATGATCTTCATGCGTTCGGCGAAGAAGCGCATACATTCGACCAGTTGGGTATCGGTGGCGGTCAAAACGTCCTGCACGTCACGCCGCACGATGGCGAAGGTCAGCTCACCGAGCGCCTGTGTCTGGGCGCCGTCGGCAATGGTCTTGGGCGTGGCGATGCGCACGATGCTGCCGCTGCGAAACGACTGCTGTCCGTCATTGCCAGCCTCGGGTTCGACACCGATCACCTGGCATTGCGGCGACAACGCACGGGCGCTGAGCGCGCAACCGCTGAGCAGGCCACCGCCGCCCATGCAGACAAACAGATAGTCCAGCGCGCCGACCGCGTCGAACAATTCCTTGGCCGCCGTGCCCTGACCGGCGATCACGTCGGCATGGTCGAACGGCGGTATCAGTGTCATGCCACGCGCGGTCGCCATCTCGCGCGTCAACACCTCGCGGTCTTGCTGGAAGCGGTCGAACAAAACCACGTCTCCGCCATAACCCCGTGTGGCGTCGATCTTCGCCTGTGGCGCATCGAGCGGCATCAGGATCACGGCCGGAATTGCCAGCAGCCGGGCCGACAAGGCGATCGCCTGGGCGTGGTTGCCGCTGGAAAAGGCGATCACGCCGGCCTTGCGCTGGGCGGCGTCGAAACGCGACAGGGCATTAAACGCGCCGCGAAACTTGAACGCACCCATGCGCTGGAAGTTTTCACACTTGAAGACCAACTCGGCGCCCAGTTGCTGGTCCAGCGTCGCCGAGCGCAACACCGGCGTATGGTGGGCGTGGCCCTGCAGCCTCTGTGCGGCAGCCTGCACATCGGCAAAGGTCGGCAATTGGGTCATGGATTCGGTCCTCGGGTAAGCTGCCATCGATCATCCAATATACCGCCTCGTGTTCGCATTGCTCAAAACCTTCTCCTGGCAGGAACTGCTGCACCACCCGTGGCGCAACGGCGCTGCTGTGGCGGCCGTGATGCTGGGTGTGGCGCTGGCGTTTTCGGTGGCTCTGATCAACAACTCGGCACTGGGAGAATTTGCCCAGGCGGCACGGTCGGTGAATGGTGAACCGGATCTGGAATTGCGCGCCGGCAGCGGTTTTCTGGACGAAATGGTCTATGCACGGGTCGCCAACCACCGCCAGGTCGCCGCGGCGTCGCCGGTGCTGGAGCTGGCAACCAGCGCCCTGGCGCGCGACGGCAAACGCTTCGCCTTGCGCATCGTCGGCATCGACGCATTGCAGGTGGCACAGGTGGCCCCTGCCTTGATGCCGCAACCGGGGCCGGGTGCAGACCGTATGGCGATATTTGATCCGGCGAGCATTTTTCTCAACGCGGCAGCGCTGCAGGCACTGGCGCCGCACGGCCAGGTACCAGCAGAGTTGCAGGTGCAAGATGCCTTGCGCTGGCGCACGGTGCGTGTTGCAGGCAGCGTAACGGCCAGCGGCGGCGCGCTGGCGGTGATGGATATCGGCGCGCTGCAGGATCTGTTTGGGCGTGGCGGCCAGCTGAGCCGCATCGATCTGCGGCTGCTTGCCGGCACGGACCGGGACGCCTTCGCCCGTACTGTGATGGCCGACCAGGGCTGGGGCCCGAACCTGCGGCTGGCACCCCCAGCCGATGGCCTGCAGCGTATCAGCAACGTATCGCGTGCCTACCGGGTGAACCTGACCGTGCTGGCGCTGGTAGCCCTGTTTACCGGGTCATTTCTGGTGTTTTCGGTGCTCGCCCTGAGTGTGGCCAAGCGCGCCCAGCAATTTGCACTGCTGGACGTGCTGGGATTGGGGGCCCGTGCGCGGATGCGACTGGTGCTGGCCGAGGCCCTGGTGTTGGGCAGCGTCGGCAGCGCGGCCGGCATTGTGCTGGGCACTGCCCTGGCGTGGTTGGCGCTGCGCCTGCTCGGAGGCGACCTGGGTGGCGGGTATTTCCCGGGTGTCACGCCCACGCTGCAGTGGGACGGCCGCTCGGCGGCCATGTACGGTGTGTTGGGGGTGGCCGCAGCGCTGGTGGGTGGTTGGCTGCCAGCCCGCGCCGCGCAGCACCTGCCCGCCGCGCAAACGCTCAAGGGTACGGGAGCGGCCGCCGTGGGGGCCGGCAGCGCGCGGCTCGCGCCCTGGTTTCTCGCAGGCAGTGCGCTGCTGTGCCTGGCACCACCCGTGTGGGGCATCGCCCTGGCGGCCTATGTGGCCATCGGGCTGCTGCTGGTGGGCGGGATCAGTCTGCTGCCCGCAGTGATGGCGCTGCTATTCGACCGTCTGGCGCCGCTTGCATCGGGGCGCGTGTTGCCCATGTTGGCGATGGAGCGGGCCCGCCGCGTCGGTGGAAGTGCGGCGGTCACCATCAGCGGTGTGGTGGCGGCCCTCAGCCTGGCGGTCGCGCTGACGGTGATGGTGGCGAGTTTTCGCGCGTCGGTGGACCGGTGGCTGGACGTGGTGTTGCCGGCCGACCTGTTCCTGCGCACGGCGAGTGGCGCCTCTGCCAGCGAAACAGCCTATTTTCCAGCCAGCTTTGTCCTGGCCCTGCAGGCGCTGCCGGGTGTGCAGCGTGTTGCCAGCCTGCGCAGCATGCCGCTCTCCTTTGATCCGCGGCGACCGGCTGTGGCCTTGCTGTCGCGCAGCCTGGACGATGTCGAGCGCAGCCTGCCGCTGGTCGGCAGCATGGTTGCGGCACCACGCGGCACGATTGCGATCTACGTCAGCGAAGCCATGGTCGACCTGTACGGCGCACGTTTGGGCGCACCATTCAAGCCGCTGTCCGATGTA
>JANOTG010000676.1:0-10176 GCA_031416215.1 Betaproteobacteria bacterium | reverse complement strand
AGGACGTTGATAGGTCAGGTGTGGAAGCGCAGTAATGCGTTAAGCTAACTGATACTAATTGCTCGTGCGGCTTGACCCTATAACTTTGATTGAAGATCAATGTTGTTATGCCAAGTGACGCATTCATTAAATGAAGGCAGTAATGCCAAGCTGATTGACTCTATGAATTCGTTGTCTTGACGTTGTCAAGACAGCAAAAAGTTATGCCTGACGACCATAGCGAGGTGGTACCACTCCTTCCCATCCCGAACAGGACAGTGAAACGCTTCAGCGCCGATGATAGTGCGGATTCCCGTGTGAAAGTAGGACATTGTCAGGCTATTATTTAGAAAGGCCCGGTCGTAAGACCGGGCCTTTTTTTTCGCCACGAGTAATACGTGCCGGATGCGCAAGCTCCCGGCCGATCGTCTCGCGCAATACCACCGCGAGTGGCAAGTGGATCTTTTTTTGAGTCATCAGGCATTGTCAGGATGACTTTTTGTCAACGCCGCCTCCAGAAGTCCCAGACTAACATCGGACGACTTATCGAAAAGAGCCACCATCAATCTGGATTCGCGCTGCTGAATTTGCTCCAAAAAGCCCTTGGCGCCTGGGTCATGCTGTGCCAAGGAAGAAAACGCATCGAAGCCGTTTTCCAGAAATTGCTGCAATGCGGCCAAGCCTGCAAAATTGGCTGGACGACGCATGGCGCGCAACATGCTGCGCAGGCCGGGTTTGCGCGTCAAGTGTGCCAGTTCAGCACCGATGTCGAGCACTAGTTCAAGCTGTTTGCTTCTAAGCTCAGGGCGCCGTGTGATTTGCCACGCGCGGATGTATTGCATTGAGCGGTTCGAGATATCTGATGGCTCGGCCGCGAGCCACGCTTTACCCATGTCGTGGTCAAGTTGTTCGCTCAGACCATGCAAACGTGCCAACGCAACGGCAGTGTCCACTGCCTCCCTCGGCAAAACCCGTTGAATCACGCCTGCGACCCTCGAAAATTGCGCGTCTCGCTCGACATAATTGGCATCCCCGTACAGTTCTGTCAAAAAAAACTGTGTCGCAGCCCTGTATCGGATATCTTGTGCCAGGTCGATATACGTCCCCGAAAAACGCTCTTGTTGAAATCGCTTGACAGCACGTATCGCCAACGCGAGCGGTGGCTGGGAGCGTGCCGCCTGCCGCAAGGCATTGACGCCGCTCACTGCGTCTCGTATTACCGATGCAGAATCCATCAAATAGTCCACTGTGTTGAAGTCGGCCACGCAGGTGCTGCCGGGACGTTGGCGAAAAGCTTTTTGCCGGAGTGTAGGTATTGTCTTACTGCAAAAAGTGAAAGGCACCACATGACACACTGACCTGCGGCATCTTCGACCTAAAAATAGTTCGACTCCCCTATCTAAGGCTTGGATTGCGACAACTAGCCATAGGTGAATTAAGGGATAACCCTTATATTGGGTCGTATGGAAAATCACAATGCTTCGCCAGCTTATTCCGCCGGCACGAGCCTCAAGGGCGGCTCAGCCGAAGTTGATGCGTCGATGCCAAAAGCGGCGGCGCCCAAATGGGTGTCGGCGGTACCGATTCGATCGCTGGCGAACAACCAGCGCTCAAGAATTGCCGCACACCTGCTTGGCCTCAACCCGCCTGACCGGTATCTCCGCTTCGGCTATGCCGCGAATGATGAGCAGATCGGCCGTTATGTGGCAGGACTCGACTTCGAGCGTGACGAAGTCTTCGGGATTTTCAACCGAAAACTCGAACTGATCGCCTTTGCCCATTTGGCCTATTCCCGAGATGAGGCATTCAACACTTGTGCTGAATTTGGCGTGTCGGTGGTCAAAAGCAGCCGCAACCGGGGATACGGCGCGCGACTTTTTGAGCGCGCGGCCATACATGCACGCAATGACGGCGTAACGCAGATCTACATCCATGCGCTGAGCGAGAATACACCCATGCTCAAGATTGCGCGAGCAGCGGGAGCGGTGGTTACGCGCGACGGTTCGGAGTCCGATGCATTTTTGCGTCTTCCGGGCGCAACACTCGATTCGCAGATATCAGAGATTGTGCAGGAGCAATTTGCCCAGGCCGACTATCGGATGAAGCAACGGGCCCGGAGCTTTCGCGAATTCATGGCCGGCATGCGGGTCACAGCGCAGGAGTCACCCGACGTCGAACCGTGAGCTTGCGGGCTTTTCTGCGAAATTGAGCTCCACCACGCGGAGCAATCCGCTATCCTTGAGACTTCTCAACAACGGTGTGCTCCGCCATTCCAGTTTGTGTCCGACACCCAACCCGCGCGTCTATCTGAAAAGGAAGACAAGCGCAGCATATTGCAACGGCTATCGGAGTTTCTCCATCCGGGCCCCGATTCCACGGCAGAGTTATTTGAAACTCTTGCCGAAGCAGAAGAAAACAACGTCATTGGCGCCGAATCAAGGGTGATGCTCGAAGGGGTCATCCGCATGGCTGACATGTCTGCCGGAGACGTCATGGTGCCGGCGACGCGCATGGACCTGGTCAATATCGATGCGCCGCCCGATGAACTGCTGCAGGTGGTGATCGACACGGCACACTCGCGTTTTCCCGTGTACGAGACCGAGCGCGAAAACATCATTGGCATCCTGATGGCCAAGGACCTGCTCAAGTTGCAGCGTTCGCCAGAATTCAAGGTTCGCGCATTGCTACGGCCCGCCGTATTCGTGCCTGAAAGCAAGGGTCTGAACGACCTTCTGCGTGAGTTCCGTGGCAACCGGAATCATCTCGCCATTGTCATTGATGAGTTCGGCCGTGTAGCCGGCCTGATAACCATCGAAGATGTTTTGGAGCAAATCGTTGGAGAGATCGAGGACGAGTTTGACATTGCCGAAGATGACGGCAGCATTTTCGGGCTCGCTGACAGAACCTATCGCGTCAGCGGCGATACACCCATTGAGCGCGTGGAAGAAGCTTTTGGTGTGTCGATGGTGGAATCCGAACACGACCGTGAGTTCGACACCATCGGAGGGCTGATCGCGCACGACATGGGACACGTGCCCAAACGCGGCGAGCGCCACTCCCGCGGCGGCCTGAATTTTGTCGTGCTGCACACCAAGGGCGGAGCAGTGAAATGGTTCAAGGTGTCGCCGGTGGCGACCTGAGAACCCGGTGCAGACGGGTCGCGCGACGTTGGTGGTGGCGGCGGGCGTGTTGCACGCCGCTTCCATCGCCAATCCCTGGAGCGGACAGCCTGTCGGCTGGCTGCAAATTGTTGCCCTGTCGACTTTCATACTGCAACTCCTGCAGCTGACGGAGCCGCGGCAGGCGGCGATGGCGGGTTGGCTGTTCGCCACGGGTTGGCTGGCCGGAACATTCTGGTGGCTGTTCGTCGCCATGCACACCTATGGCGGGTTGCCGGCACCGCTGGCAGCGCTCGCCGTCGTGGCATTGGCGGCAACGCTGGCCGTGTACTACGCTGTAGCGAGCGCCGCCTATGCGGTTTTGGCGCCGGCCAACCGCTGGCTGGGCGCGGCCTTGTTTGCCGCACTCTGGTTGTTGGCCGAATTGGCTCGTGGTGTTTGGTTTACCGGGTTTGGTTGGGGCGGCAGTGCGTATGCGCATGTAGACGGACTGGCCGTGAGCGTCCAATACATTGGAGCGTATGGCCTCGCGGCATCAGTGGCCTTTATTGCCTACCTTGTCGCCGCGTCGGTTCATGCCAATGGTTTGGCTCGCCGCGTCCGCTTTGTCGGCGTGTCCTGTCTCATCGTCGTATTGATGGTCTGGTCGCCACGTGAGAACACGCGCCCGACATCGACACTTGACGTCGCGCTGTTGCAGGGAAACATCCCCCAAGATGAAAAGTTTCAGCCTGGAACCGGCGTCGCGGATGCGTTGCGCTGGTATGCAGAGCAATTGGCTGGCGCGGGTGCAACACTGGTAGTTGCACCTGAAACCGCGATTCCACTGCTGCCTCAACAGTTGCCGCCGGCCTATTGGGAGGCGTTGCAACAGCGCTACCGAAGTGGTGCGCAGGCTGCACTGGTTGGTGTGCCGATGGGTAATCTTGTGGATGGCTACACCAATTCGGTAGTTGGATTCCGACCGGGGACGGGACTGCCGGCTCCCGAGTCGCCCTATCGCTACGACAAGCACCATCTGGTGCCTTTCGGTGAGTTCATACCCCCCTACTTCAAGTGGTTTACCGAAATGATGTCCATACCCCTGGGCGACTTCTCCCGTGGGGCGGTTGGCCAACCGTCTTTTGCTTGGCGCGGGGAGCGCCTGGCGCCCAATATTTGTTATGAAGACCTGTTCGGGGAGGAGCTGGCGGCCCGCTTTGCCGACGCGGCGACGGCACCCACGATCTTCGTCAATGTGAGCAACATCGGATGGTTTGGCGACACAATCGCGATCGACCAGCATCTGAGCATCTCACGCATGCGTGCGCTGGAGTTTGAGCGCCCCTTTGTGCGGGCCACCAATACCGGCGACACGGCGGTCATTGACCACACTGGCCGCGTGACGCATGCGCTGGCACGCCACACGCGCGGTGTCTTGCTGGCCCAGGTCCAGGGGCGCGAAGGGCTGACGGTATACGCCTGGTGGTCTGGCCGCTTTGGCTTGTGGCCTTTGTGGATTTTGGGGGTGGCCGTTGTGGCATTCGCAACCGTGCTTCGGCTGCGACAAACCGAGCACCACCCGATGCAACCGTCGCTGCCACCTGATGGCCGGTAAAATCGCGCCAAGCGGTTTGTGGTCCCATTCTTTGCAGCTGCGCAGGCAGTGCCGGGCCGCGTCGTTTTGTCTGCCGCCTCGATCACCATCCCTTGCCCATGCTGACCTTCCAACAAATCATTCTCACGTTGCAGTCTTACTGGGATGCACAGGGTTGTGTGTTGCTGCAACCTTACGACATGGAGGTCGGCGCCGGCACATCGCACACCGCAACGTTCCTGCGCGCTATCGGCCCTGAACCGTGGCGGGCTGCATATGTGCAGCCCAGTCGCAGGCCGAAGGACGGCCGTTATGGCGAGAACCCGAATCGCCTGCAGCACTACTACCAGTACCAGGTCGTGATGAAGCCGGCGCCAGCCAACATTCTCGAACTGTATTTGGGCTCATTGCGCGCACTTGGCCTTGATCTGCAAAAGAACGATATCCGCTTTGTCGAAGATGACTGGGAAAACCCGACTCTGGGCGCATGGGGTCTGGGCTGGGAGGTCTGGCTCAACGGCATGGAAGTCACGCAGTTCACGTATTTCCAGCAGGTCGGAGGCATCGATTGCCGGCCAGTCACCGGTGAGATCACGTATGGGCTGGAACGGCTGGCGATGTATCTTCAGGACGTGGACAACGTCTACAAGCTTCAATGGACAGCGGGCATGAGTTACGGGGATGTCTACTTGCAGAATGAAAAGGAGCAGTCGGCCTACAACTTTCAGCACAGCGATGTCGATTTTCTGTTTACCGCATTTGCCGCCCACGAAAGGCAGGCCAGCGCCCTGATTGCCGAGCAACTCGCCTTGCCTGCCTACGAACAGGTGCTCAAAGCGGCACACAACTTCAATCTGCTGGACGCCCGTGGTGCCATCAGCGTCACCGAACGGGCGGCTTATATGGGAAAGATTCGCAACCTCGCACGTGCCGTCGCGCAGAGTTACCTTGAGAGCCGTGAGCGGCTCGGGTTTCCTTTGGCTCCCCGGCAGTGGGTCGAGCAGATGGTCAAGAAGACGGCCAAAGCCTGATGTCAACGAGCACAACCATGCCAAACAAGAACTTGCTCGTTGAATTGCTGGTGGAGGAGTTGCCGCCCAAGGCGCTGCGAAAACTCGGGCACAGCTTTGCCCGCCTGATAGCCGAATCGCTGCAGGCGCAGGGCCTTTGCGCACCAGACGCGGCGGTTGGCAATTTCGCGTCGCCGCGGCGCCTGGCCGCACATATCGGCGCTGTCGCTGAGCGGGCGGCGGACCGCAGCGTCGCGCACAAGCTGATGCCGGTCTCGGTCGGTCTGGATGCGGCGGGAAACCCGACGCCGGCGCTTCTGAAACGGCTGTTGGCGCTGGGCGCCGATGCGTCTGCGGTCGGTGGACTGACACGCGGCGCCGATGGAAAGTCCGAAGTTTTGTTCCATCACAGCGTGGTTGCCGGCGCCTCCTTGAAAGCGGGACTGCAGAAGGCGCTTGAAGAGGCGTTGGCAAAACTACCCATCCCCAAGCAAATGACCTACCAGCCGGAGCGGGACTGCGAATTGCCGGGCTGGAGCAGCGTGAGTTTTGTACGTCCGGCGCACGGACTTGTCGCAGTACACGGCTCGGCGGTGGTGGACGTGCGTGTACTCGGACTGCGTGCCGGAAACACCACCCTCGGGCATCGGTTTGAAGCTCCGCTGCCGGCGGTGTTGATTGACGACGCGGACAGGTATGCCAGCGCGCTTGAGCGCGATGGTGCAGTGGTGGCGGATTTCGAGACCCGAAAACAGCTGATCCGCCAGCAGCTCGTAGAGCGCGCGCCTGCCGGTCATTTTCCCTTGCCTGACATGGATGGCGACATCGATGACGCCTTGCTGGAAGAAGTGACCGCCCTGGTCGAGCGGCCCAACGTGCTGTTGTGCGAATTCGATGCCGGGTTCCTGGATGTGCCGCAGGAATGCCTGATCCTCACCATGAAGGCGAACCAGAAGTACTTTCCCCTCTTTGATTCGGCCGGTCGCCTGACGAACAAATTCCTGGTGGTCAGCAATATCAGTCCGGCGGACGCGAGCCTTGTTGTGCGGGGTAACGAGCGGGTGGTGCGCCCACGGCTTGCCGACGCGCAGTTTTTCTACGCGCAGGATCGTCGTGCCAGCCTGCGCTCGCGCCTGCCCGGCCTCGGCAAGGTGGTCTACCACAACAAGCTTGGCTCCCAGGCTGAACGCATGGAGCGGGTACGCGCCATCGCCCAAGCCATCGGAACCCAGCTGGGCGGAGCTGCCCTGGCCGAAGCCGCGTACAGTGCTGCGACGCTTGCCAAGGCCGATTTGTTGACCGACATGGTGGGTGAGTTTCCAGAGTTGCAGGGTGTCATGGGCGCTTATTACGCGCGTCACGACGGAGAATCCGACGACATTGCGATGGCCATCGAAGATCACTACAAGCCTCGTTTTGCCGGCGATACCTTGCCCCGCAATCCGACCGGTCTGGTGGTGGCGCTGGCAGACAAAATCGAAACCCTGGTCGGAATGTTCGCCATTGGCAGCCTGCCGACAGGCGACAAGGATCCCTTCGCCTTGCGCCGGCACGCGCTGGGGGTGATCCGGATATTGTCCGAGCGGGAGCTGGCGCTGAGCCTCGACGCCGTGCTGGCAACCGCCGTTGCGGTGTTACATGCGCAGGTGGTCCGAGGGCTGGCCAGCGCTGCGGAGATGGACGCCGCGGTTGGGCTCAGCGCGGTACAGCCCGGGCAATGGCGGGCAGTCAAGCTGCACTTCGGCGGTGATGCCAAACATGCCGATGACGAATTTGCTCTGCGCGACTTTATCTACGATCGGCTTGGGGGCAGCTTGCGTGATCAGGGCTATCGGGCGCAGGAAGTGGACGCTGTGCTCGCCTTGCACCCGCAACACCTGGGTGAGATTCCCAAGCGTCTGGCTGCAGTGCGCGCGTTTTCGGCATTGCCTCAGGCCAGCGCCCTTGCCGCCGCAAACAAGCGCATCGCCAATATCCTCAAAAAGACGCAGGAGGCGGACCCGCATGTGAGTGAACTCCTGCTGGGGGCCCCGGCCGAGATCGACCTGTACCGGGCCATGCAGCGGGTGTCGCCAGAGGCTGATCGGCAGTTCGAGGCGGGTGACTACACGGTTTCCTTGCAGACGCTCGCGGCATTGCGGGAACCGGTCGATGCCTTTTTTGACAGCGTGATGGTCAATGCCCCGGAGACGGACCTGCGCTTGAACCGGCTCGGCTTGCTGCGCGGCCTGCACCTGGCGATGAATCGCGTGGCCGATCTTTCCCGTCTGGCAGGTGCAGAGGTAGTCCGATGAAACTGGTCATTCTGGGGCGTGACGGCACAGTCAATGAGCGGGGCGCCGATATCGTCGATTCGGCGGATGCCTGGAAACCGCTGCCTGGGGCGCTCGAGGCGATTGCCAGACTCAACCATGCCGGCTGGCATGTGGTGGTGGCATCGAACCAGGACGGATTGGGGCGCGGATTGTTTGAGGTTGCCGCATTGAACGCCATCCATGCGCGCATGCACCGCATGCTGGCGGCGGTTGGAGGACGGGTGGACGCTGTTTTTTATTGTCCGCACGCCCCCGAAGACGGGTGCCGTTGCCGCAAGCCGGAGCCGGGCCTGCTGGAGCAGATCGGTGAACGATTCGCAGTCGAACTCACCGGCATACCGGTGGTAGGCGACTCGCTCGATGACATGCTCGCCAGCGCGTCCGCTGGGTGCGAGTCGCACCTGGTATTGACAGGGCGGACCCGGCCCGTGCCCGGCGAGCCGCTGGCCACAACGTTTCCGGCGGCCACCATGGTGCACGACGACCTGGCGGCATTTGCCCACTATCTGGTCACCAGGCCAGCTGTGCCAGTGGCGCCACGGCAGGCGGCGCACTGACAAAAACACCGCACCATGTTGTTCCTGCGCTCAACGATCCACATGGCGTGGATGCTGGTCACGGTTGTGCCGTGGGGCATCATCATGTTGCTGGCGTCGCTTCGGTTACGTGGCACGGCACTCTGGTGGATGGCGGTACGCTGGCTGGGCTGGGTCATCGACAGCGCGCGGGTGTTGTTGGGCATACAGGTGCGTGTCACGGGCAAGGAAAATCTGCCGGTGGGCACGACAAGTCCGGCGATCCTGCTGGTCAAGCACCAGTCGACGCTGGAAACCTTTTTGTTGCCCACCTTGATGCCGCACCCCTTGGCTTATGTGTTCAAGAAGGAGTTGCTGGCCGTGCCGTTCTTCGGCTGGGCCATGGGGCGCCTGGACATGATCCACATCGACCGCAAGCAGCGCGCCCAGGCCTTCAACAAGGTGGTTGCACAGGGCAAGTTGCTGTTGGCCCAGGGCATCTGGATCATCATGTTTCCAGAGGGCACACGTATCGAGCGAGGACAAAGCGGTCAATACAAATCCGGCGGCGCCCGCCTGGCCATCGAAACCGGCGCGCCGGTCATTCCCATCGCTGTCAGCAGTGCGAAGTGCTGGCCACGCAAGGCCTACATCAAAAGGCCGGGTATTGTGGACGTGTCGATCGGCAAGGCGATTCCCAGCAGCGGACGCCAGCCGGACGAACTCATGCAGGAGGTGCAAACCTGGATCGAGGCGGAAATGCGGCGTCTTGACCCGGAGGCGTACCGCTGAGCCGGTGCATAACCTGCTTCAATTGACGCTGGATCTGTTCGGCCCGGACCGGCAGGGCGCCGGCGTGGTCGCGACTGGCCTGTTGCCGCCATCACCACGCCAGATGCCGGTTGAATTTCGCCACCCCCAGGCCGATCGCGAGATCTTGCTCGGCAATGCCCTGGTAGCCTATGTGTTGCGTCGCGGCAAGCGACGCACCATCGGGTTCGTGATCGGTGCCGACGGACTGGTGGTCAGCGCCCCGCGCTGGGTTACGCTGGGCCAGGTACGCGACGCCGTGCTGGAGAAATCGGGCTGGATTCTGTCCAAACTGGGGGAGACCCGGGATCGACAGCAGCGCCAGGAGGCTTGCCGCATCGACTGGAAGGACGGCGCAGAGTTCGCGTTTCTTGGGCGTCCGGTCAAGCTGGTGCTCGACCCGTCACACGCCTTCGGTGCCGCCGGAGCCGAGTTGCGGGTGCCGCCGGATGATGCCGACAAATCGCTGGCCTGTTCGGCTCTGTACCTGGCGTTGTCGCAACATGCCGCGCCAGAGCAGATCCGCGACGCCGTGCAGGCCTGGCTGATGCGGCAGGCGAGGCGCATTTTCACCGAGCGCCTGGACCATTTTGCGCCGCGCCTTCAAGTGCAGTGGTGTCGGCTGGCATTGAGCAACGCCGGCACCCGCTGGGGCAGTGCCCGCTCGGACGGGTCGATTCGCCTGCACTGGAGGCTGGTGCACTTCCGGCTGGACGTGATCGATTATGTGGTGGCACATGAACTGAGTCACTTGCGAGTCATGAACCATGGCCCGCAGTTCTGGGAGACCGTTGCCAGCGTGGTTCCCGACTACGCCGAGCTCAGGGGCCATCTGAAGGACGATGAAATCCC
>JANOTG010000675.1:0-3887 GCA_031416215.1 Betaproteobacteria bacterium | reverse complement strand
GCGTCGGAGCAGCGCAGCGCCAGCGCGTTGGACAGCGAGGTGGACGCCATCACCAGTCCATCGATCTGGTACTGCAGGATTTCGGTCAACACCGCGTCGGCATCGCGCGAATCGGCGATAAACAGCAGCACGTGGTAACCGTCGCGCTGCAGGCGCTGCGAGATCCGCTCCAGCACCACCGGGTAGAACTGGTTCTCCAGGTAGGACATCACCACGCCGATCATGCGGCTGCGTCGGGTGATCAGGCTGCGCGCGATGGCGTTGGGCCGGTAACCAAGCTTGCGTGCCGCCTCCTCCACCTTGGCGCGGGTCACCTCCGACACGCTGGCACCCGGCGTGAAAGCCCGGCTCACGGCCGACTGCGACACCTGGGCCAGGCGCGCGACATCGAGGGAGGTGACTGCGGTCATGGTGTGAATGCTGTCAGTGGGCCGTCCAGCCGCCATCCACCATCAGCGCAGAGCCGGTCACCAGGGTGGACGCGTCACTGGCCAGAAACACCATGGCACCCATCACCTCGTCGAGCTGGCCGACGCGGCCCAATGCCGTGCCGGTTTCGGCAAAGCTGCGAAAGACCGGGTCGGCCAGCATGGGCGCGGTCATTGCAGTCTCGATATAGGTCGGGCAAACCGTATTGACACGGATACGGTGCGGTCCGAGCTCCCAGGCCAGGGCCTTGGTCATGCCTTCGACTGCGTGTTTGGTGGCGCAGTAGAGGCTGCGTTTCGGCCCTCCCACATGGCCCATCTGGCTCGACACGGTAATGATGGAGCCGCCCTTGCCGGCAGCGACCATGCCGCGCGCCACCTCGCGCGTGACGAACATGGTGGCGCGGACATTGAGATCCATCACGGCGTCGTAGTCGGCATCGGCCATCTCGGTGATCAGGGACGGCCGATTGGTACCTGCGTTGTTGACCAAAATGCCGAACGGCCCGTGCTGCGAAACGTATTGCGCCACCGCCGAAGAGTCGGTGACGTCCAATGCCGCCGCCTCGGCCTGGCCACCCTCTGACCGGATGCGATCGCGCGCGGCCTCCACCTCGGCGCCGGTACGTGCCACCAGCACAACCTGCGCGCCCGCCTGTGCCAGCGCACACGCCGCAGCCAGCCCGATACCGCGCCCGGCGCCGGTCACCAGTGCGCGACGGCCATCGAGCCGAAACGACGGTGTGCGCAGGCTTGGCGCTGGCGCGGCGGCTGTCATGGTGTCTTGGCCGCCGGCCGGGGAGGCGCACGTTCACCGCGATCAAACGCCTCCCAGCCATGGCCATTGAACGGGTCCACGTCGAGCTGGCGCATCACATGCGGGAAATCGACCATCACCCAGTTGTCGACGATCTTGCCGTCGACCACTTTCCAGAAATCCATATAACGGATCTCGACCCGTTTGCCGGTCGGCGCGATGCCCATGAATTCGCCCGAGTGGGTAGCCTCCTGACGTCCGAATGCAGCCATCCACTCGCCCTGCGCCAGCCGCGCCTCGTCGACGCAGACCTTGTCGGAAAATGCCGCCTGGAACGGACGCTGCCAGTTGTCCTGGAACTCGCGCAATCCGTTCTTGGTGCCACAACCGGCATTGCCCATCCAGCGGAAATCCGGCGCGAAGAAGGCGCCAATGCCGTCGATGACGTGATCGTTCAATCCATCCACCATGCCCTCAACCAGCTTGCGGGTGGCGTCTGTCTTGGTCAGGTCGTTGTGCTTGGTCAGCACAGCCTGCTCTGGTCGGGAATGTTTCATTGGCATCCCCATCAGCGTGAATCAGCCAGTGCCGGCACCGGCTCGTACCACGGCACCGACGCACGATCGCCATATCGCCGCACCCGCAGGTTCGCCTGCTCGCCGTGACCGGCAAAGTTCTCCATGTGGCACAGCCGCGAACAATACTCGCCCACCAGCGCCGACGCCTGATCGGTCAAAACCTTCTGGTAGGTGCAGGTCTTGAGAAATTTGCCGACCCACAAGCCGCCGGTATAGCGCGCGTTCTTGTTGGTCGGCAGGGTGTGGTTGGTGCCGATCACCTTGTCGCCGAAACTCACATTGGTGCGCGGCCCCAAAAACAGCGCACCGTAGTTGGTCATGCCGTTCAGAAAGTAGTCCGGGTCGCGTGTCATCACCTGCACATGCTCGGAGGCAATCTCGTCGGCCTTGGACAGCATTTCCTCGTAGCTGTCGCAGACGATCACCTCGCCATACACCTCCCAGGCCTTGGCGGCGATGCCGGCGGTGGGCAATATCTTGAGTTGCCGCTCCACCTCGGTCATGGTGTCGCGCGCGAGTTTTTCCGAGTTGGTCAGCAACACTGCTGGCGACGTGGGGCCGTGTTCGGCCTGGCCGAGCAGGTCGACGGCGCACATCTCGCCGTCCACCGTCTCGTCGGCGATCACCAGGGTCTCAGTCGGCCCGGCGAACAGGTCGATGCCCACCCGTCCGTACAACTGGCGCTTGGCCTCGGCCACAAACATGTTGCCCGGGCCGACCAGCATGTCCACCGCCGCCACCGACTGGGTACCGATGGCCATGGCGGCCACCGCCTGCACCCCGCCAAGTACCAGAATCTGGTCGGCGCCGGCGAAATGCATGGCGGCGACGATCGCCGGGTGCGGTGCACCCTCGAACGGCGGCGCGGTCGAGACGACACGCTTGACACCCGCCACCTTGGCCGTCAACACGCTCATGTGGGCCGAGGCGATCAGCGGGTATTTGCCACCAGGCACATAACAGCCAGCTGCGTTGACCGGGATGTGGCGGTGACCCAGCACGACGCCCGGCATGGTCTGGACCTCGACGTCCTGCATGCTGTCGCGCTGGATCTGGGCGAAGTTGCGGATCTGCTTCTGGGCAAACCGGATGTCTTCCACCTCGCGCGGCGACAGTTTCTTGATCGCCGTCTCGATGGCGGCTTGCGACAAGGTAAAACTGGCCGGGTCCCAGTTGTCGAACTTGCGGCTGTAGGCCCGCACGGCCTCGTCACCACGCTGCTCGATGTCTTTCAAAATGCCCTCGACCGTGGTGCGCACCTGCGCATCGTCGTCGGCACGGCCCTGGGCATCCTTGCCCCGCTTGAGGTATCGAATCATGGTTGGCACATACCCGGTTTTGGAAAGCCGCAGATACTGCGGCGGAATTGCATACGTATGCAATGTAGCAAAGAACCAGCACTTGTGGCTAGGTAGTTTCCCTGATGCCCTTCGTTGCAACCAGCGCCCGCCGGCACCGCAGCAAGGGCTCAGAGTTGCCGGTTGCCGACCATCTGACGTACCCGTGCCAGCACGTCGACGTCCAGCTGCATCAACACGTCGATGATGTCGATTGGCACCCAGTTCTCGCGGATCAGACCTTCGTCGGCCAGATAAAAATCCATCACCCGCATGGTGATTGGCCGGTTCGTGGCGGGCAGGCCGAGAAAACCAGCGCCCAGATGCATCATGTGCCGGCTGGGCCAGCCACCTGTGGCCGAGAAACGCCCGTCACCGATCCGCACGTAATGGCTGCCTCCGTGTTTTCCCATGCCCGGTGGCTGCGGCTGACTCGGTTGGCGTGGAAACGCGATCCGAAACGGCAGTTGGTGGTAGTCGACAAACCCTTGCAGCGTGCGCGTGGTGCCGATACCGCTGGGGCCATACCACATCATCTTCGGGTGCCAATACCGTGCTTGCGGCATGGTGAGCAGGCCCTCGCGGCCACTCTGAGCGTCATCGTAGGCGCCCAACGTGGCCTGCATCGCCATCGTCAGTGTGAGATTGGCGGCGGATTGTGCCGGGTCTTGCGCGGCCAGCAGCATGCCGTCGGCCGAGATCGGCCCGGCCCACATGCCCTCCTGGGCGCGGCTGGGGGCAATCGGCCAATAACCGGCCTGGCGGACAAAGTCCAGCACGTCCAGCA
>JANOTG010000674.1:0-2214 GCA_031416215.1 Betaproteobacteria bacterium | reverse complement strand
GGGCGGTCGCGGCCCACGCGTTTCGGGCGCATGGCAGCGTAAAACTCGTTCTCGATCTGCAGCAGGTTGGCGCTGAGTTGTTTCCAGTGCTCGCCATCGTGCACGCCGATCTGCTGGTAATACGGGTCGGGTGTGCGGATGGCGGCTTCCAGCGCATCGGTGTATTCGGGCAGCGAGTTGAAGTTGACATGCAGGTTGCTCTGGGCGCTGTTCTGGTAACCCAGGTCACTCATGCGCAGGCTGGTGGCATGTGGGCCATACAGCGTGCCGGGCACCAGCTCCTGCAGATCGGCCTTGCGTCCGCGCAGGAACGACTGGCAGATGGCCGGCGAGGCCCCAAACAAGTAGGGCACCAGCCAGCCATAGCGCAGGAAGTTGCGTATCAGGCCGAAATAACGGGTGCTGGTGAAATCCTGCAAGGTGTCCTGGCTGGCGCAGGCGCTGTGCAGTGCGCTCCAGAAGTCGTCTGGCAGCGACCAGTTGTAGTGCACGCCGGCAATGGTCTGCATCTGGCGGCCATAACGCAGGCCCAGCCCTTCGCGATACACGTATTTGAATTTCGCCTTGTTCGAGCTGCCGTAGTCGGCCAGCGGGATCAGGCTGTCGTCGCCCAGCAGGCATGGCATGGAGCTGGCCCACATGGTTTCGGCACCCAGCTTTTGCGCCGTGTAGCGGTGGATATCGCGCAGCACCTGCAGCGGCTCGGCCGGGTCAAGGCTTGGCGGGGTGATGAATTCGAGCAACGCCTCCGAGTAGTCGGTGGTGATCCAGGGGTGGGTGAGTTTGGAGCCCAGCGCGGCCGGGTGTGGGGTTTGCGCCAGATGCCCGGCGTCGTCCACCCGCAGGCATTCTTTTTCATATCCGCGCCGGATGCCACGGAGCACCTGGGCCTGAACACGGCCCGAAAACTGCGACGCAGCGTCGCAACAAGTGAACTTCAGCATATTTGTTTATCTGGGGTGGCAGTACGGGTTTGCAACTATCCAAGGCGTCGGGCCTTGGAGTCTTGGCGGTCAAGCACCCGAGGGGCTGGCAGTATGGCAGGTTTCCGCGAATCGAGCAGGCTTGCGTTACAAGGTGGGCACGCGGTGAAACCAGGGTTGCGCCTGCTCCAGTTGCGCTGCCAACGCCAGCAGCTGCGCATCGGCACCAAAACGACCAACCAGTTGCACGCCGATCGGCAAACCATCGGCCGACCAATGCAGCGGCAGGCTGATGGCGGGCTGACCGGTGGCATTGAAGCTGGGGGTGAACGGCGCCAGGCCGAAGGTATGGGCCATGAACTGGTCGAGGTCGCTGCCGTCGGTGCGCAACACGCCCAGCCGGGGTGGTGGCGCGGCCATGGTGGGCGTCAGTAGCAGATCGACGGTTTCGAAGAACTGGCCGATACGCCGTACCTCGCGGTTGATGCGTGCGAACTGCGCCGCATACCGCATGCCGGTGATGCTCTGGCCATGGGCAATGGCAGCGTGGGTGACGGGCTCCAACTCGTCGGCACGGGCTTTGCGGCCAAGCTGCTGTTCGCGGGCTGCCACGTTGGCTGCCAGTCCGGTCAACATGATGGTCATCACCGCGTCGAGCAGGGCCGCATGGTCGAACTCCGGCGCACGGTGCTCTACCGTGTGGCCCAGACCGACCAGCAGCATGGCGGTGCGTTCCACTGCAGTGCGACATTCGTCGTGTACTGCGTTGCCGGCGAAGTCGTGGGTGGTGAAGGCGATACGCAGCGTGGTCGGTGGCCGGGTGATGCTGTCCAGGTAAGCGAGGGCCGGGCGCGGCGTGAAATACGGCGCTCCCACGTCCGGCCCGGCGCTGGCGTCCAGAATCGCCGCGCAGTCGCGCACGCTGCGGGTTACCGCATGTTCGTGGCTGATGCCGTGGGCCGCGTCGCCCCGGTGCGGGCCATAGGGCAGCAGGGCCCGCGTCGGTTTGAGGCCGATCAGCCCGTTGCAGGAGGCCGGTATGCGGATCGAGCCGCCACTGTCGGTGGCGTGGGTGGCGGGCAGGATGCCGCTGGCCACCGCCGCTGCCGCGCCGCCACTGGAGCCGCCGGCGCTGTGTTCCAGGCTCCAGGGGTTGCGGGTCGGCCCTTTGAACGCCGGCTCGGTCGACACGTTCATGCCGAATTCGGGCGCATTGGTGCGGCCGGCGATCACAAAACCGGCGCGGCGCAGGCGCGTCACCAGCTCGGCATCAAAGTCGAACACGTTGTCG
>JANOTG010000673.1:0-2830 GCA_031416215.1 Betaproteobacteria bacterium | reverse complement strand
GGTGGGACAATGCCGGGTGGCGCCGCGTCTGCTGGCCGCCCTGCCCCGGAGCCCTTGCATGAAAACCGAAGAAACCATGACTGCCGAAGAGCGTGCCGCGCTCGAGATCACCTTGCCGAGCGCGATGGAGCTGTGCCGGCTTGGCCTGGCAACCATGATCGACATCCGCCAGTCGTTCGAGATCGAGATGAAAGGCGCCATCACCGATACCGTGCATATACCGATGTTCGAGGTCAAGCGCATGCTGGGTGACAGCCTGACCGAGGACGAGCAGGACATGCTGGACGCCGGTCAACCCAAGGACATGGACGCCAAGACCTTTTTCACCATGATCAACAAACTGCACCACGCGCGCGACAACCTGCTGTTATGCATCTGCAACAGTGGCCGGCGCAGCCTGACCGCGGCATCTCTCCTGCGCTCGCTGGGTTATCCGAAGGCACTGTCGGTCGCCGGCGGTTTCCTGGCCTGGAAGAAGCTGCAGGCTGGCACGGCGCCGGCCCAGGACGGCACCGGGCAGCCCGCGCCCTGACATCAGGCGGGATTGAGCATCTGCCAGGCCTGCGCCGGCGTTGCGATCTCGCGCCCGCATTCAAGGGCAATTGCCACTACGCGGCGTATCAGGTCGGCGTTGGTCGGGGCACCCAATTCGGAGTAGGGATGGTCGCCCAGGCCGATCGAGACATGGCCGCCCTGTGAAACGATGGCCGCGACCAGCCCGAACAGGTTGCCGCCGTAGCTCATGGCGGTCCACTCCACTTTTTTCCCGGGTGGCAGAAAGTCGAGATGCGCCTGCAGGCCCTTGAGCGTGGGGGGATGGCCGCCCAGATAGACGTTGTCGGTCATCACCAGGCACATGTACAGCGGCTCATCGAGCAGCCCCATGTCGGCAAATGCATTGGCGTAGCGCAGGAAACCGATGTTCTGACAGGTCAGGTAGGGCTTGAGGCCTGCGGCCCGCACCTGCTTGGCGAAGTACATCAGGTCTCCGGTCGGGTTGGTGTAGATCTGCGTCGTGGTTTCGAAGCGCTTGTCGTGCGGGTTGTAGCGGTCCACGTTGAGCGAACCCATGTCCAGCGGCACAAAATGCGGCGCCGTTGACTGGTCCTTGGCCAGTTCCAGGATATGCCGCAGGCGTGCTTCGCCGCTGTGGTCGTCCACCGTGTTGTAGCCCAGCGTCGGGTGCACCAGGATGTCCGATGCGCTGCGCACGCGGCGCATGGTGTCCGTGTACGCGTCCGCGCTGTGCTCCGGGCTGCCATCGGGTTTGCGCGCATGGAAATGCACGATCGCCGCGCCCGCGTCACGGCATGCGGCTGCATCGGCGGCGATTTCGGCCGGTGAATACGGGACATGGGGGTTGCCCTGCTCGCGCAGCATGTATTCGTTGATGCGCGCTTCGATGATGAGTTTTTTCATGGCGTGGGGTGTCGTGTCAGAGGTGGTGCAGCACGATGGGCATGATGGCAAAGGCGTCGTGGTAACTGGTGGTGTTGCGTTGTGGTGCGTGTTCGGGGTCGAGCGCGACGCCAGCCTGGTACAGCGCTTGCAACACTCCAACGATGCTGCCCAGGGTCGGGTTGGTGTCATCGTAGCGCTGTGACAGCCCGGTCACCAGGGCGCGCCCGATGCAGGTGTGCGCGCCCGATCCGAAGCTCAGCCCCCAGGGCGGAGGCTTGCGGCCGGACGCTCGCATGGGGTTGAAGCTCTCGACGTCATCGCCGAACAATGCAGGGTCGCGGTTGGCGTTCGAGAAAAACAGGGCAATACGCTCTCCGTTGCGAAACGACCGACCGCTGGACTCCAGCACGATGTCCCGGGTCGCGACACGCAGCAAGGCCGGCACCGGTTGGTGCAGGCGCAGCGACTCATTGGCAGCTCCGCGCAGAAATTCAATGTCCTCCGAGCGCCCGCGGTGCTGCGGGTGCGCAGTCCACCATCGGTCGAGGTGCCACAGGATGTGCGGCAGCGCATGCGAGGTGGTTTGTGTGCCGGCGACCAGGAACAGCGCACACTCGCGCCAGATTCTGGCCTGCTCGTCCGGGCGTCCATCTTCGCCATGCCGGGCCAACAGGCTGAGCAGGTCCATCGGCAGCGCCGAGTCTGGTGACTGGCCGAGTTTGATCGCTTGCACAAGGCTGGTGCGGCGCTGCAGCGCCGGCTGCAGGAAATCGCGGATCAGCTCGCGTCGCGCCGCGATGCCCTCGGCCATTACCTCGGTCTTGTCGCGGGTCGACCATTCCACGCCCGAAGCGGCTTCCAGCCTGCCGACCAGCGACTGCAATTGGGCACGGCGTTGCGGCTCGTCGGCGTTGTCCACCCCGGTGACATGGGCCGAGATGGCGATGGTGAGACTGCGTAACAACGCCACCAGATCCAACCGCACCAGGCCGTCCGCGCTGCGCGCCCCGCGCAGAGCGTCGAATGCCTGGCGGATCGCCGGTGCGAGGATGTCCGTCTCGTTGCGGCGCAAGGCGGCGTGGGTGAACAAGCCCATCAGCATCTTGCGGCGCTCTCGATGCTCCGGGCCGTCCACCGTGACCAGTGAGCCGCCGTACACCGGCCGGCTTTCGAAATGCGAGCCCTGCGCAAAGGCAGACGAGCGCAGCATCTCGTCGATTTCAGCGTAGCTGTCGACGCGCTGGAACTGGTCGAGAAATTCTGACGCCCGGGCGGGCGCAGTTCTCGGGGTAGTCATGGTGCAAATCTACCACCTCTGGCGTGTTGCAATGCAGCGAAATCCGGGCTGCCAGTCCGGTCACCAGGCCATCACCACCAGCCGCGTCTGGGTGAATTCCAGCATGCCGTGTTTGCCGTCGTCGCCGCCCAG
>JANOTG010000672.1:0-5465 GCA_031416215.1 Betaproteobacteria bacterium | reverse complement strand
TACTGGTGCTGTCTGGTGCGTTCTGGTTCGGATTGGGATTGCCGGGATCCGCCGTTGGCGAGCCGAGAGGACTGACCACTTGCCGCCACTCGTGTCCCCCGCCCTGCGGGCTCCTCCTTTACCTCGCTGTGACGCCCGGTCAGCACCCTCGGCTGCGCAGCTTGTGGGCACACCGTGGTTCAACCACACTTTGATATCTGGTTGGCGCGGCGCTCGGCGCAGCGGCATAAAGGAAGGAGGCCGCAGGCCGGAGGGACAGCCGCGGAGTCGAGTGCCGCACCGACCAGATGCCGCGAGCAAAGCGTCTGGAAAAACGGCAGATCAACTAACCAACGCAACGTCAAGCCGCATCGTGCCCCAGCTCATCCAAAATCGGGCAGTCCGGCAGATGGTCACCATGGCAGCAGTCGACCAGTTTTTGCAATGTGCGACGCATGGCGGTCAGTTCGCTGATGCGTTGCGCCAGATCGTCCACGTGGGCGGCGGCGATGCGTTTGACGTTTTCGCTTGAGCGTGCCTTGTCCTGCCACAGGGCCAGCAGGTCGGCGATCTCGGTCATGCCAAAACCCAGGCTGCGGCCCCGCTTGATGAAACGCAGGGTGTGGATATCACGCTCGGAATAGAGGCGGTAACCGGCTTCTGTGCGTTGCACCGCCGGCAACAGCCCGAGGGACTCGTAGTGACGCACCATCTTCGCCGAGACACCGGCCCGTTGTGCGGCCTGACCTATCTGCAGCACGGCATCGGTCATTTCGGGCTCCCCTTCCAGCGCCGCAACAACAAGGCATTGCTGACCACGCTGACGCTGCTCAGCGCCATGGCGGCCCCGGCGATCATCGGGTTGAGCAGGCCCAGCGCCGCCAGCGGAATGCCGATCAGGTTGTAGACAAAGGCCCAGAACAGGTTCTGCCGGATTTTGGCGTGGGTGCGGCGCGAGATGTCGATCGCGTCCCACACCAGCGCCGGGTCACCGCGCATCAGCGTGATGCCGGCGGCGTGCATGGCCACGTCGGTACCGGTGGACATGGCGATACCCACGTCGGCCGCCGCCAGCGCCGGGGCGTCGTTGATGCCGTCACCGACCATGGCGACGACGTTACCGCCGGCCCTGAGCTCCTGCACCACCGTCGCCTTGTCCTGTGGCAGCACTTCGGCGCGTACTTCGTCGATGCCCAGCTGGCCTCCCACCAGGCCGGCGCTGCCGCGGTTGTCACCGCTGAGCAGCACCGTGCGCACGCCGTGCTGCTGCAGCGTCGCGATGGCGCGTGCCGCGCTGGGTTTGAGCGTGTCGCCGAAGGCCAGCAGGCCGAGCAGGCGCGGCGTGCCGCCCAATTCCGCCAGCCATGACACGGTGCGCCCCTGGCTTTGCAGTTCGTCCGCGTGTGTCGCCAGCGCCCCGAAGTCGATCGACAGCTCCTGCATCAGCCGACTGCTGCCCAGGCGCAGGTCGCGGCCGTTCACGGTAGCCGCCATGCCGCGGCCGGGCAGGGCGCGTACATCGGCCGCAGTGGCGGCAACGCCGCCGTCCGCTGTGGCCGCCAACAACACGGCGCGGGCCAGCGGGTGTTCGCTGCCACGCTGGATGGCCGCGCACAGCGCCAGCAAAGACGGGCGATCACCGTCCACCGCCACGGCCGACACCAGTTCGGGCCGGCCCTCGGTCAGGGTGCCGGTTTTGTCAAAGGCCACCGTACGCACGGTGTGGGCGATCTCGAGCGCCAGCGCGTCCTTGATCAGGATGCCGTGGCGCGCTGCCACGCCGGTGCCGGCCATGATGGCGGTCGGGGTCGCCAGACCCAGCGCGCAGGGGCAGGCGATCACCAGCACCGCCACGGCGTTGAGGATCGCGGCCTGCCAGTCGCCGTTGCCCAGGCCCCAGGCCAGCAGCGTCAGCAGCGCGATGACCAGCACCACCGGCACAAAGATTTCGCTGACGCGGTCCACCAGGCGCTGGATCGGCGCTTTTTTGGACTGTGCCGACTCCACCCTGCGTACGATGCGTGCCAGCGTGGTCTCGGCACCAATGGCGTTGGTGCGCACCACCAGCAAGCCGTCGGCGTTGACAGCACCGCCGGTGACGCGGTCGTCCACGTGTTTCGCGACGGGCAGGCTCTCGCCGGTGATCAGCGACTCGTCCACCTGGCTGGCGCCCTCCACCACCACGCCATCGACGGGAATCCGCTCGCCCGGGCGAATGACCACCAGGTCGCCCAGCACCACCTGGCGGATCGGCACCTCGATGTCACCCGCGCTGCGCCGGATACGTGCGGTGTCGGGCCGCAGGGCCTGCAGCGCGCGTATCGCCTGCGTGGTCTGGTGCTTGGCCCGTGTTTCAAGCCACTTGCCCAGCAACACCAGCGACACAACGACCGACGAGGCCTCGAAATACAGGTGCGCCATGCCCGCGTGTGATCCATGCACCAGCCATTGGTAGACACTCAAACCCCAGGCCGCCGAGGTGCCGAGTGCCACCAGCAGGTCCATATTGCCGGAACCGGCGCGCAAGGCGTGCCAGCCGGCGCGGTAAAAGCGTGCCCCGAGCCAGAACTGCACTGGTGTCGCCAGGGCAAACTGCAGCCAGCCCGGCAGCATCCAGTCGAGCCCGAACGGGGCCACCAGCATCGGCACCACCAGCGGCAGCGACAACACGATCGCCAGCGCCACGGCGCGCCAGCTGTGATCGGCAGGCGCGTCGGCCGTCGCATTGACGTCCGCCGCTTCCGGGGGCAGCAACTGGGCGCTGTAGCCGGCTTTCTCCACGGCGGCCACCAAGGCCGCTGCCTGGCCATCCGCCGGGTCTACCCGCACCTGGGCTTTTTCGGTCGCGAGGTTGACCTCGGCCGACAACACGCCGGGTACCTTGCGCAGGGCTTTTTCCACCCTGCCGGCACAGGACGCGCAGGTCATGCCACCGACTGCCAGGTTCCAGGCGGTTTCAGCAGGCGCTGCGGTAAGGGGGACAGTGATGGCGGTCATGGTAGGGCCCTGTTGTTGCTTGGATGGTTGCGAATGTCAGGGCCGCAGTGTCAAGCTTCCCATCATGGTAAGGTCAATCACCGGTCGAACAAGACCTTGATCGGGCAGGGGTCAACAAATCTTCCGGCTTGACTTTGCCACGGTGGCAAGGTTTAGACTTTGACAATCAACAGTTCGAAAAGGTCAGGCTCATGGAATTCACCATCGAAGACATGTCGTGCGGCCACTGCGGCAGCGTGATCACCAAAACCGTGCAGCAGCTCGACCCGCAGGCACGGGTGCAGGTGGAACTGACCTCGAAAAAAGTGGTCGTAGAGTCAATCCAGCCGCGCGAAGCGATTGCCCAAGCCTTGGCAGACGCGGGTTACCCGGCGTCCTGAGGCGCGTTTTCCTGACTTGTCATACCATCCTGTCATGCGCTCCCTGTTGCTCGCCGTCCTGCTGCTGACCCTGGCCGTGCGTGGTTGGGCGGGTGACATGATGGCGATCCGCATGGCGACAAACCAGGGTATGCCGGCACAGCAAGCGGCGGTGGCTGCTTCTGCCGCCACAGTGGCGCCCGCAGGCGGCGCTTCGGAACACGCGGACTGCATGGGCCATGCGCAAACTGCCAATGCCGAGGAAGCGGTGGCAGACGCCGCGCCCGGCGCCGGCCATTGCAACACCTGCAGTTTTTGTCAGCTGTGCTTCTCGGTCGCGGTCTTGTTGCCCGACCTGGGCAGGGTCGTGCTGCAGTTGCCCCAGCAGCCGGCCACCTTTCAATCACCCAGCTTTATCAGCGCAGACACTGCGCGCGGCTTCAAGCCGCCCATTTCCTGACTCCCAAGCCCGAAGTGCGTCCGCTGTTGGCCGAACGGGTCAGCGTGGCGATGTTCTTTCAATCGCTGGAGTTCTTGCATGGTGTATTTTTTTGTTCCCGGGGCGCTTTGTGCGTCCTTGCTGGTGGCGTCGGCTGCCACGGTCATCGCGCAGCCAATGGCCAAGGCCAAGGCCGAGGAGGTGACCAACCCCGCTGTTTTTGTTCCGCCTGTGTTGTACCGTTCGGTTTTCGTCGACACCCCCACCGGCGTCGAGACTGAAACCCTGGACTGGAAACGTGCCAACGCCGACGTCGGCCAGTTCAGGCGCGGCCATGTCGATGTTCTCAAATGGGAGGAGGAACAGGCGGCACGACGCAAGGCCATGCCGTCCGGTGCTGCACAACCCGCGCCAGCCAGCGGCCATCAGCACGGAGCGAAGCCATGATGCCCCGCACCCGCCTGACTTGCAGTGCGGTGGCAGCGATAGTGTTGCTGGCGGGCTGTGCCAGCCTGTCGCCCGATGGTGGCGTTGCCGACATCCAGGCACTGACCCAGGGCAAGACCGCTGGTGTGCAGGCCGCTCTGGTGCGCGAGCCCACTGCGCAGTCGCGCGAACGGGTGGCGCAACTGCTGGCGCAGCCTCTGGACGAGGCCGCCGCCGTGCACATTGCCCTGCTTAACAACCCGGGCTTGCATGGCGCCATGGCGGTGCTGGGCATCAGCGACGCCGACCGGGTGCAGGCCGGCAGCATGAAGAACCCGCATTTCTCGCTTGGCCGCTTCGTCGAAGGCGACAAGCTGGAAATCGAGCGCGTGCTGGGTTTTGACGTGTTGGGGTTATTGTCCTTGCCCTGGCGCGCCAAATGGGCCGGACAACAGACCGAACTGGCCAAACTCGCGGCGGCGCAGGAGGTGGTGCAACTCGCGGCGCAAACCCGCAAGGCCTGGATCGTGGCCGTCGCCGCGCAACAGAGCGCAAGTTATCTGCGAGACGTCAAGGAGGCGACCGAGGCCGGGGCCGAGCTGGCGCGGCGCCTGGCCAAAGTCGGCAACTGGACGCGCCTGAACCAGGCACGCGAGCAAAGCCTGTTGGCCGAGGCAACGGCACAACTGGCCCGCGCGGAACAAACCGCGTTTGCCAGCCGCGAGCAGCTCACACGCCTGATGGGCCTGTGGGGCAGCCAGACCAACTACCGTTTGCCGGCGCGCTTGCCTGACTTGCCGGCCAATGCGCGCGACATCGCGGACGTCGAAGCGCAGGCCATTTCGCAGCGGCTCGATGTGCGCAGCGCCACGACCGAGGCAGGTTTTGTTGCCGACTCGCTGGGCCTGGTAAGGGCCAGCGGGTTCATCAACGCGCTGGACCTGTCGATCAGCCGCAACACCACATTCGACCGCGCCACGGGTGACAAGGAGAAACTGCGCGGTTGGGAGCTGGAGTTGCCCTTGCCGATCTTCGACTGGGGCCAGGCGGGCAACGCGCGTTCCCGGGCGGTTTATCTTCAGGCCGTGGCCAAGGTACAAGAAGTGGGCATTCGCTCACGCAGCGAGGCACGCGAAGCCTATCACGGCTACCGAACGGCCTATGACCTGGCGCGGCACTACCGGGACGAGGTGGTGCCGGTGCGCAAGTTCATCCTGGACGAAATGCTGCTGCGCTACAACGGCATGATCAACAGCGTGTTCGAC
>JANOTG010000671.1:0-2467 GCA_031416215.1 Betaproteobacteria bacterium | reverse complement strand
CGCCTGCAACCAGGCGCGCCATGCAGCGGCCGGGTTGGCAAATACGAACGGCCCGCGCAGTCGGACATCAACCCGGTGAAAGAACTTGCACTGCGCCACGACCTAACCGCAGTCACCACCAAGGAGATTGCCATGCGGCGTCGTCAATTGTTTGCAGTTCTGGGATTGGGTTTTTTCGCCCGGCATGTCTTTGCCGCAGGTGGCGCGGCGGCTGTGCCCACCATCACGCCGTTGCGCCTGAGTGACGCCGAGTGGCAGAAGCGCCTGACCCCGTTTCAGTACCGGGTGTTGCGCAAGGAGGGTACGGAAGCCGCCCATACCAGTCCGCTGAACCATGAAAAACGCTCCGGCATCTACCACTGCGCCGGCTGTGCCCTGCCGCTGTTCGGGTCGGACAGCAAATACGACAGTGGCACCGGCTGGCCGAGTTTTTTTGCCGCCCTGCCGGGTGCCGTTTTGACCAAAACCGACTACGCGCTGATTTTTCCGCGTACCGAATACCACTGCGCACGCTGCGCAGGCCACCAGGGCCATGTGTTCGGCGACGGCCCGAAACCCAGCGGCAAGCGTTATTGCAACAACGGTGTGGCGCTCAATTTCGTGGCGGTTGCAGCGTAAGCCGGTCGTGGCGGCGGGGCTCAGACGCGTTGTGATGCGATCTGCGGAACCTGTTGCTTTTGCAAGTCAAGGACTGGAGGCAGTGGTCGGCGAGCCGAGGGAGCTGACCGGGTGCCGCTGCTCGTGTCCCCCGCCCTGCGGGCTCCTCCTTTACCTCGCTGCGACACCCGATCAACTCCCTCGGAAGCGTTAGAGCTTGGCGCGCCACACCGCAAGTGCGCTGCAAGATCGGGTTGGCGGTATGCTCGGCGCAGCGGCATAAAGGGGGAGCCCGCAGCGCGCAGGACAGCCGCGCAGCCGAGTACGTCGTCGGCCCGATCCCGCAGCGACGCGATCGGGATTCGGTTTCTCGTCGTTTGGGGAGAGTTGAACAGTGCCACGGCCCTGGCCTGCAGCCCCTTGTCGCCTGCAGCACGGTCCAGGGTTTACCATTGCTGGCCGCACTGCCGTTGCTTTCTGGCTTCAGCCCACACTTTCCCGTTTTGCCATGAACCAGTCCCCCCATACCGCGGCTGCGCTGCACACCAGTTCGCTCCACAGCCTGCCCTTGCTGGCCCGCGGCAAGGTGCGCGACAACTACGCCGTGGGCGACGACCGTATCCTGATGCTGGCGAGTGACCGTTTGAGCGCGTTTGACGTGGTGATGGGTGAGCCGATTCCCGGCAAGGGCGCCTTGCTGACGCAGATGGCCTTGTTCTGGTTCGACAAACTGGGTCAGCTGTGCCCGAACCACCTGACCGGCGAGGCGCCGGAATCGGTCGTGACCCCGGCCGAACGCTCCCAGGTCAGTGGCCGGTCGATGCTGGTGCAACGGCTGCGGCCAATTCCCGTCGAGGCGGTGGTGCGTGGTTACCTGGCTGGCAGCGGCTGGAAGGAATACCAGCACGACAACACGGTGTGTGGTGTGCCGCTGCCCTCGGGGCTGAAGAATGCCTCGCGTCTGCCTGCGCCGATCTACACGCCCGCTGCCAAAGCGGCGGCCGGGGAGCACGACGAAAACATCACGTTCGAGCGTACGGTGGAGTTGCTGGGCGTTGACCTGGCGACCAAAATCCGCGAAACCAGCATTGCGCTGTATCAGGCGGGCGCCGCCATCGCGCGTGAGCGCGGCATCATCATCGCCGATACCAAATTCGAGTTTGGCCTGGATGCGCAGAGCCGGCTGGTGCTGATGGACGAGGTGCTGACGCCCGATTCTTCGCGCTTCTGGCCGGTGGAGAGTTATGCGGAGGGCAGCAACCCGCCGAGCTACGACAAGCAGTTTGTGCGCGACTGGCTGGAGCAGGCGCATGTCAACGGCCGCGTCTGGGACAAGACGCCACCCGCACCTGCCCTGCCGCAGGACGTGATCGAAAAAACCGCCGCCAAGTACCGTGAAGCGTTCGAGCGGCTAACCGGCCGTCCAGCCGGCGTGTAAGTCACCACTGCGGGCAGCACCAGGTTCGACGGCGGCGTGATGCAGGGCCTGATGCAGTTTCACGAAAATGCGGCGGTGATTGCCTGGTGGGAGCGGCTGTGGGGTCGCGCCCTGGTGTGGTGGACGCCGCCGACGCGTCGTCGCGCCGTATTGGCCTTCGCGGCCGTGGCGGTGGGTGTGGGCACTACCCTGCAGACCATGGCGCGTTACAAGGCATTGCCGGTGCCACACGGTGGCGTGGGCCTGTCCATGGTGGTGCTGGCGCAGTTCGTGTTGCTGTACCTGGTGTTCCAGTCGGCGCGGCATTTTTCGCACCTGCCGGCCATCATCCGGCGCCATCCGCAGTGGGCGTTGCATGGCAGTTACTGGGTGCTATTGCTGCTGCTGGCGCTGACCACGGATGGCAGCGGGCTCTGGCGCCAGGTCCTGTTC
>JANOTG010000670.1:0-2075 GCA_031416215.1 Betaproteobacteria bacterium | reverse complement strand
TTCACGCGTGCTGGTGCCGTGGTGGTGGTTCCCAACTATTCCCTGTGCCCCGGCCCGCCCGGGCAAGCGGTGACTTTGCTGACGATCACCATGCAGATGGTGCACGCGGTGGCGTGGACCTGGCGCCATATCGGCAGGTTTGGCGGTGATCCGCAACGCATCACGGTCGTCGGGCATTCCGCAGGCGGCCACCTGGCGGCGATGCTGCTGGCCTGCTTATGGCAACGGCACGCGGCGGATTTGCCGGCCAACGTGGTGCACAACGCCCTGGCGATTTCCGGCTTGTACGATCTGGAGCCGATTCGCTGCACGCCGTTCCTGCAGGCAGACTTGCGACTGACCCCGGATCAGGTGCGCCTGGCCAGCCCGGCAGGCTTCGCGCCGCCCGAGCACGGAGAGTTGTTGACCGTTGCCGGAGCACTCGAAAGTGCCGAATTCCTGCGCCAGAACCAGCTGATGCGCACCGCCTGGGGCCGTACGAGGGTGCCAGTGTGCGAGGCGCTGCCGGGCTTGAACCACTTCAGCGTGCTGGAATCGCTGGCGGACCCGCAATGCCGGCTGCACCTGTTGGCGCTGGATCTGCTCGGCCTCTGTTAGGAACTTGTCAGCAATCTGGCTGATTTGGGGATCACTAAGGGACGAGTTCCAGGGCCTACATCAGCAGATGTTCGCCAGCATTGTCGCCACCCAGGGTGACGTAGTTGACCTTGCGGATGTCCATCAATTTCCTGCCGCCAGAGTAACTGATGGAGCTCTGGATGTCCTGCTCCATCTCGACCATGGTTTCCGACAACTTGCCCTTGATCGGCTCCAGGATACGTTTGCCCTCGACGTGTTTGTATTCGCCCTTGTTGAAGTCACTCGCCGAGCCGTAATACTCCTTGTACAGGCGGCCGTCCACCTCCACCGTCTGGCCCGGGCTTTCCTCGTGGCCAGCGAGCATCGAGCCGATCATGACCATCGTGGCACCAAAACGGACGCTCTTGGCGATGTCGCCATGTTCGCGAATACCGCCATCGGCGATGATGGGTTTGGTCGCCACACGGGCGCACCACTTGAGCGCAGACAACTGCCAGCCACCGGTGCCAAAACCGGTCTTGAGCTTGGTGATACAGACCTTGCCCGGTCCGATGCCCACCTTGGTGGCATCGGCGCCCCAGTTCTCCAGGTCGATCACCGCCTCGGGTGTACCCACGTTGCCGGCAATCACGAACGACGCGGGCAGTTTGTCCTTCAGGCAGGCGATCATGTTCTTCACGCTGTCGGCGTGGCCGTGCGCGATGTCGATGGTGATGTAGTCCGGCGCCAGGCCCAGCGCCACCATGCGGTCCACCGTCTCGTAGTCGGGTTTCTTGACGCCGAGGGAAATCGAGGCGTACAGGCCGCGGGCCTTCATGGTCTGCACAAACTGCAGGTTGTCCAGGTCGAACCGGTGCATCACGTAGAAATAGCCGTTCTGCGCCAGCCAGGTGCAGATCGACTCGTCGACCACCGTCTTCATGTTCGCCGGAACCACCGGGATGCGGAAGCGCCGGCTGCCAAGCTCGGTGCTGGCGTCACACTCCGAGCGGCTGTCCACGCGGCATTTGCGCGGCAGCAGCAGGATGTTGTCGTAGTCGAATATTTCCATGGCGGCTCCAAGCGACGGAAGGCTGTTGCAAACAGGTGGGCGCTTGGGAATGGGGCCCGGTCGGGAACCGGGACTCAAATGCTTGGGCCCGGTGACTGAGTTTAGCAGCGTCGGCTTCCTACAATCCAGCCATGCCCGCATCTTTCGACATGGCAGCCAGCCCGACCACCGGCAGCAAAAGCCCCTTGCTGCAACACCTCAATCCAGAGCAACGTGCCGCCGTTACCCTGCCCAACGAACACGCGCTGATCCTGGCCGGTGCCGGCTCGGGCAAGACACGTGTGCTGACGACCCGTATCGCCTGGCTGCTGCAGACCGGACAGGTGTCGCCGGCCGGTGTCATGGCCGTCACTTTTACGAACAAGGCCGCCAAGGAGATGATGACGCGCCTCACTGCGATGTTGCCGGTCAACGTACGTGGCATGTGGATCGGCACCTTTCACGG
>JANOTG010000669.1:0-3290 GCA_031416215.1 Betaproteobacteria bacterium | reverse complement strand
CACGCTTTGGGCACTTTGATGCCGTATCCATCAGAGGATCCACCCCGAGTGCTCGGGACTTCTCTTCCTGATAAACGGCTGTTCATCTCAGCGCTCCAGTTTCCTTGCCCGTAGGCAGGGAGGCATCCATAGCATCTCCTTCGTGCTTATGAGTGGGGACAGACCGGACGGTCCGACCTATGAAACCATGCTAGTGGTGCAGGGGGTGACAGGGCATCGGCCAATCGCGCGGGGTCATGTCGGACGTGGCGCCGCAGGAGTGGTAGCCGCCCCTGGCATTTTCGGCAAGTACGGTTGGCACGTTTGCCAGATGCAGGCATCGACTGACACGGCATGGAGTCGATGGACGATGGTCGGTGACAGCGTGTTTTTCGATACGCGTCCGTCAAGGCAAGAATGCGGCAAGGAACCGGTCCAGCCGCCCCAACTGGCCGTTGGCGCCGCCACCGGACTCGCTCTCACTCGCTGCACGGTCGCGAACTGCCGCAGTCTTGAACATCATGTTCATGGTTATGCGGGTCGACTCCAGGCCGTCTTCTTCGAACCGAACTGCCACGCCGAAGGTGGCCGCGTCATTGTCCGGGTCGCCGCCATCGCTCTGCATATACGTCAGCGAGTGCGCAGCTTCGATGCTGGAGTAAATCAGTGTCGTCGCAGACTCGAAACCATCCGGGCCACGCATGACGAGTCGTGCCTTGCCATCAGGTTTGACTGTCATCTCGTGGACATGGGTCTCGCAACCGGGCGGGCCCCACCATTGTTCGACCTGCGTGGGCTCGATCCAGGCGTTGAAAGCCAATGCAGCCGGTGCGCCCACAATGCGCGACACGACCAATTCGCGCTCGGAGGCAGAAGAAGCATCCTCCGGGTTGATATCGGTATAGACGCTGGCCTGTTCAATCATGTCCCGAGCCGCCAGTTGTCATGTCAGCCAGGATTCGATGGCGCCACGGGTTGCATTCAACGCGCTGCACGTTCGGCCAGGTAAATTTCGATGCGGCGATTCCTGGACCGCCCCGCATCGGAGTTGTTCTCGGCCACCGGCTCGTACGAACCGCGACCGTCAATCTGTATGCGTCGCCCGTCCACGCCGCGTTGCGCAAGGTAGTTGCGCGCGCTGGCCGCACGGTTGACAGACAGCGGGTTATTGACGGCATCCGAACCTGTCGTGTCGGTATGCCCGATGATGCGGATCTCCGCGTTGGGCTCGGCATTCAGTCCTTGCGCGAACTGGTCCAGCACCGGCCGCAGGTTCGTCTTGATGGTGGATTGCCCGGTGTCAAACGAAATGTCGCTCGGGATGTTCAGTTTGAGCTGGTTGTCTGCTGTTTGTGTCACTTCGACTCCCGTGCCAGCCGTGGCCTGTTCCATGGCCACCTTCTTCTTGGCCATCTGGGTGGTCCAGATATACCCACCCAGCGCGCCAACACCAGCGCCGACCACTGCGGCGCCCTTGCTGTCGCCGATGGCGGCCCCTGCCAATGCGCCCAAGCCGCCTCCGATGGCAGAGTTGCGCTGCGTCTCGGACATGTTGCCGCAACCGCTGACCAGCAAGGCAGAGGCGCACAAGGCAACGATGCCGAGGTGACGATGGGTGGTGGTACTTGTCATGGGTTTCTCCTGATGCGATGGATGAATGATTCCAGTCCAATGTGCACCAGGCGGACCTGTGTGTCTGTGGTGTAGCGCACAGTCAAATGCGCGCCAGGTGCGCGGGGGGACTGGCAGCTTTTACCGGTTTGTGTAAAACTAGCAACTTAGAGTGCCGTGACCAATTGGTCCGGTTTTGCGACTGTTGCCCAATTTCAACAACGAGGACGTGATGGCTTCACGAAACAAGCACCCGACGAGACCTGCTCCATTGGAGAAACAGCGGGGCGATGAAGTTCGGCCGGCACCGGCGGCACGGCCGTATGATTTTGGCGATTCGATTCCCTTGCCAGAGGTCATTGAAAAAGACAGCGATTCGGTCTGGGCCATGTGGTCGGACGCATTGAAGCAGCCGGCGGCGAAAGATGCCGATACCCAGCCCGCCACGTTATTCCTGGGTCTGCCGGAGTTGCCCAAGGAGCCGGACGACGCCTGAGCGCGATGCAGGGCCCGCAGCGCCAAGTGCAGTAGCCTAGTTGACCATGACCAGCTTGCCTTTGACCTGGCGTGAGCCCATGCGTTCGTAGGCCGCCTTCAAGTCGCCCATCGGCATCGTACGGTCAATCACCGGCTTGATCTTGCCGCTGGCGTACCACTGCGCCAATTCACCCATCATGGCGGCATTGGCCTGTGGTTCACGGCGAGCAAAGTCGCCCCAGAATACACCCACAATCGAGGCGCCTTTGAGCAGCGCCAGGTTGAGTGGCAGCGATGGGATCGGCCCGGCGGCAAAACCCACGACCAGATAACGGCCTCGCCACGCGATGCTGCGAAAGGCGGCCTCGGCGAAGTCGCCGCCCACCGGGTCGTAGATTACATCGGGGCCTTTACCCTGGGTCAGGGTCTTGATGGCCTCGCGCAGGTTGCCCGTGCTGTAGTTGATCGTGTCATCGGCGCCTTCGGCCTTGCACAGGGCGCATTTTTCATCGGTTGAAGCCGCCGCAATCACGCGCGCGCCCATGGTCTTCGCGATCTGGATGGCGGACGTTCCAACTCCGCCTGCGGCACCCAGCACCAGGACGGTTTCGCCGGCGCGCAGTTGCGCCCGGTCGACCAGCGCATGGTGGGATGTGGCATAAATCATGATGAACGCGGCCGCATCCACAAACGAGAAGCCATCCGGAAGCGGCATGCACAGTTTGGCTGGCGCCAGCGCGTGTGTGGCAAAACCGCCGGTACCGGACAGGCATGCCACATGTTGGCCCACCGCCAGATTCTGGACCGCCGAGCCAACTGCCTGCACCACGCCCGCGTACTCGGAGCCGGGAACGAAGGGCAGGGCCGGTTTCATCTGGTACTTGTTCTGCACGATCAGCAGGTCCGGAAAATTCAGGCTGGCAGCCTTGATCTGCACCAGCACCTCACCGGTACTGGGCGTCGGCGTCGGCAATTCCTTCCACTCAAGTGCCTGAACCCCGACCGGGTTTTCACAAAGCCATGCATGCATAAAAGTCTCCTGGGAATTGCATCGATGATATCGGCGACCGGCATCGCAAATTGTCTCTGCTGCGACCGACGTCGTGGTCGGCCACCTACAATCACGCAACTCTGGCCGCTTGCATGAAAATCCTGATTTCCAACGACGACGGTTACCAGGCGCCTGGCATCGTCGCCCTGTATGAAGCACTGCGTGATGTCGC
>JANOTG010000668.1:0-2927 GCA_031416215.1 Betaproteobacteria bacterium | reverse complement strand
CAGTTGCATGGCGTGAGCAGCGAGAACGGTACCGCATCGGTTTCACCGATAATCTGAGTGTCGAATTTGGGTATGTCGGGCATCAAATCGACCGGCCCGAAGTAGGCAAACAGGATACCGTCTACCTCCTGTACCGGATAGGCGCCGTGCACCAGGCGGTTGCGTACACGGTCGTTCGGTTCGGCAGGCGTGGCCAGAATGCGGCCATCGATATCGTAGTGCCATCCATGGTAACAACAGGCAATGCCCGACTCCTGGATGATGCCGTATTCCAGGCTTGCGCCGCGATGCGAGCAATGCCGGTGCAACAGGCCGTAGCGGCCGCGCAGATCACGGAACAGGACCAGGTCCTCACCGAGAATTCGAACCGGCACCGGCAGGTCGCGTACTTCGCTGGCCATGGCCACAGGCTGCCATGACAGTCGCAGCCACTCGCCACACGGGGTTCCGGGCCCGACGCGGGTAAGTTCCATATCTGGCCCCGGAACACTTCTCAAGGCGTAGCCGTTGTATGGTCGCAGATCCGGCGCGTTTGCTTGTTCCATGAGGCCCCAATGGTGTGACAACTTGCCGATGAACGGATGGGAAAAATCGCCGTCAGTATCCGCGAGGATCGTTCCAGCCGCCACCCCCTGGCGTTTCAACCACCACACAATCACCCGAATGCAGGGTGAAACTGAGTTTGCCAGGTCGCTCGACGGTGCGCCCGGCCGAATCCACCACGCTATTGCGACCGGTCGCACCAGCCTGCGCGCCATGCAAGCCATACGGTGGCACGCGCCGCCGGTCAGATTGCAATGAAACACGGGCATCGTGGCCCAGAACGCGGAGCACCCGCACCACCCCTCGACCGCCCGGATGCAGGCCGTCGCCGCCCGAGCCATCACGCAACTCATACCGCTCGACACGCAGCGGATAAGCGATCTCCAATGCCTCGACCGGGGTGTTCATCGTATTGGTCATGTTGCATTGCAGGCCGTCCTGCCCCGGGCCCATCGGCCGCCCGCCTTGTCCACCGCCAATGGTCTCTATATAGGTGTAGTGTTTGCCGGAACGCGGGTCTATCCCCCCGACACCGATCAGGTTCATGGTTCCCTGGCTGGCAGCAGGCACACGATCAGGCACGCACTGCGCCATAGCCAGCAACACCACATCAGCGACCCGCTGGGTTGTCTCCGTATTGCCGGCACACACTGCGGCGGGCGACACGGCGTTGAGGACACTGCCACGAGGAATCCGAATCTCCACCGGTCGAAAGGCCCCGGCATTGGCCGGTATACCCGCATCGGTGACAACCTTGAGTGCAAAAAACACGGCCGAATGCGTCATCGGGGCAACTGCATTGACGTTGCCCGCGCGTTGCGGCGACGTTCCGTCAAAATCCAGCAACATGCTGCTGCCGTCAATCGTCACGGTCACGGAAATTGGCACAGACTCGGCGCTGACTCCATCGTCATCGAGCGCATCCGAGGCGCGATACACACCGGGCCGAAACCGGGCAATGCAATGGCGCATGCGGCGTTCGGCGTAGTCGAGCAAGGCGTCGAAACCCTGCACCAGCGTGTCGGTCCCGTACTTCTGCGCCAGTTCGATCAACCGGCGCTCACCGACCCGAAGGCAGGCCAGCTGGGCATGCAAGTCCCCACGCCGCTCCACCGGCGTTCTGACATTGGCCAGGATCAGGCGTTCGATATCGGTCTGCAGCACTCCCGCGCGATACAGCAGCACGGGTGGAATAACCAAGCCCTCCTGGAAAATCTCGCGAGAGCTGCCTGGCATGGAGCCGGGCTCCATGCCGCCAACGTCCGAATGGTGCGCCCGCGTCGCCACATAGGCCAACAACTGACCAGCAACGAAGACTCCATTCACGAGAAGAATGTCCGGCAGATGGGCGCCGGCAAGGAACGGGTCGTTGACCACGACCACATCACCGGGGCCAAGTGGCGCAATCGACGCCAGCGTCGGACCCAGCGCGGTCAACATGGAGCCCAGGTGCACCGGCACGTGTTCGGCCTGGGCAACCAACTGTGCCTGAGGATCAAAGATCGCACAGGACGCATCCATGCGCTCCTTGATGTTCGGAGAAAACGCTGTGCGGCGCAACACAGCACCCATTTCGTGTGCGGTGGCGTCCAGTGCGTTGCGCAACACTTCGAGCGTTGCCGGATCGAATTGCATACTGGTCATGACCCCACCTGCACCATCAGGCTGCCGTTCTCATGCACGGTGCAGGTATCCCCTGGGTAGAGCACCGTAGTCGCCGAGACCTCATCGATGATGGCTGGGCCAGTGATGACATGGCCCGAGCACAACGAGGCGCGGTTGAAGACCTTGCTTTGGTGCCACCCGCCAACGGCGCTCATGGTGTCGGTTTCGAAGAACACCGCCCGCATGGCCAATGGCGCAGCGGCTGCGCTGGCAGCGCCAGCGGCAACCGGCGTCAGCTTGGGCCGATCGACGGCGCCCAGCCCCACCACCGAAAACGAGACGATTTCCAGCGACGCCTGTTCATTGCAATGCCCGAACCGGGTCAGGTGCGCCGCGTGAAAACTGCTGCCGATAACCCGCCAATCCTCCGGTGATGCCTGACCCAGCGGAATCGTCAGCTCAAAACTCTGCCCGATATAACACAGGTCGGCGCGTAACTCGACCTGTTGCTTTGCCGGCAGCACCCCATCCCTGTCAAGCAATGATCTGGCGGCATCTCGCAGCCGGTTGAAGATGGGTTGCACTTCGTCATAAGACAGATTGGCCAGTGGCCGAATATACGTCTCCAGAAGGTCGTGGCGCAGGTCGGACACCAGCAGGCCAAACGCACACAGGATGCCGGGGTTTGGTGGAATCAGCAGGCGCTTCAATCCCAGGTCTCGCGCCACCGGTGTTCCATGCATCGAGCCGGCGCCCCCAAATGGCACCAGCACAAAATC
>JANOTG010000667.1:0-7581 GCA_031416215.1 Betaproteobacteria bacterium | reverse complement strand
CCGGGCAACCGCACGGTCCTTGAATGTCTGTCCATATCGAGCCACTGATTTCCTTCATCGCCGCCCCCAGGGTTCTTGGTCCTATGAAGGCGACAACTATTGTGACGCGGGGGGACTTCCCCACCATGGAGCGGTGGAAAGACTTCGTGACGCCTGCCGACGACTGGGTGGACGATTCCGTCTACTTGGGGCCGGGCTCGGGAAACACCTTTTACGATGGTTCTGACGCGATAGTGAAGCATTGGATGTTCAGTCAAAAGAAGGGGATGGTGCCGAAGGAAGGCGTCGTTCCGCTCATCAACGAGATGATCGAATTGCTGACCAAGACGACAAACTTCCTGGAGGATGTCATGGGCGCATTTGTGGCCGAGTTCCTGCTCAAGGGCAAGGGCCAGGGAAAGGCAAAAATGGTAGGCAAAATCCAGGCGCCGCAATACCATTCAGTGACTTTGCCCTTCTGGGTCAGCATGCCTCCAGCAAAACGCGCCGAACTCGACCGAGCGTGACACAGGCTAGTCAAGAATCGTGAAATCACCGTCCACCAACAATCGCATTAACAGCCTATCCGTCTTGCAGAATCGCCTAAGCCAAACAAAGCGACAGGCCTGCCGGTCCACGTGAAAGTGCCATTCACCGATTGCGGCATCGCCAATGTCAATATCGGCACGAGCGGCGCCGAGATCGGCGGTGCCTTCGGCGGCGAGAAAGAGACCGGCGGTGGACGGGAATCGGGGTCGGACGCCTGGCGCGCCTATATGCGGCGGGCGGCGAATACGGTCAACTACGGCAGCTCACTGCCGCTGGCCCAGGGCGTGAAATTTGACGTCGAGTAGGCGTGCATCGATAGCGGCAGAATACTGATTTCAGGCGACTATCGTCGCGACTTCGGAGATCAGCGGATGGGACCTTGGAGCGAGGCCGGAAACATGGATGATTGGGTTCAACTCTTTCCCTTTACTTCTAACTGCCTGCAGGCCATGATCGCTCCGGCGTTCGGTAAAAGACCTGTGCCTGCTCGATCTTTTCGACTTCTCCAAACCGGCCATTCGCCACGGACGGCTCCTGGTCGGGTGCTGCCGACAGCACGACGCCCAAGAAGTCATTGGATTTTGGCGCCGGCGCGAATTTGACCCTGGTACCGACTTTGGACTGACCCGCCACAATGCCCTCCGATCACGCGCCCAGCAACGACTTCAAGGGCATCTCGCTGGGTCATCGGAAATCGGCAGGCTGGGTCAATCTGATGTCGGCGTCATCAGTGCCACATCCAAGGAAATGCGTTGCTATGCATTTCACTGCAGTAACGCAACGCATTTCAAAGCGTGGGTAGAAATACGGGTTGCGAACCCAAAAGGACTGGCAACCCGCATGAACACTAGCATTAGTGGCGGAGTGGACGGGACTCGAACCCGCGACCCCCGGCGTGACAGGCCGGTATTCTAACCAACTGAACTACCACTCCTGGTAGCTGACGTTTGCCCTTGCGGACCAAGTCACCGTCCCGGTTTAGCGGGCTGGCCGTCAACAACTTGTGCCTTGTCCACCTTGCGGTGTGTCTGGCGACCCCACGGGGATTCGAACCCCGGTACCTACCGTGAAAGGGTAGTGTCCTAGGCCTCTAGACGATGGGGTCAAAGCCTTGGAACTCCGTTACGAACTCTTTGCAAACTCCGTTACAAGCCCACTGCGAACCTTTTGACAGGCCCGCGCAGAAATTGGTGGTGGAGGTAAGCAGGATCGAACTGCTGACCTCTTGCATGCCATGCAAGCGCTCTCCCAGCTGAGCTATACCCCCGCACTGCAGTGCCTTCAACCTGGGTTACCTGGGTTACCTGGGTTACCTGGGTTGCGGCACCGTCAATTTCCGAGCCTCGAATTATAGCCTTATAACAAGCCGGTCCCGAGTCGCTTCAGCACCGTTTCGCGCCGGCACAACGCGAGCACCGCGTCGAGTGACGGCGTCTGGCTGGTGCCCAGCACCAAAACCCGCACCGCCATGGCGAGCTGCGGCATCTTCAGGCCGGTCTGCGCCAGCACCTCCTTGATGGCTGCGGCAATGGCCGTACGGGTCCATTCACAGCTGGACAGACGTTGCTGCAAAGCCTGCAAGGCCGGCATCACCAGCGCGGTGACATGGCGCTCGATTTCCGCCGGCACGGGCGTGACGTCGGTATAAAACGCCGCCGCCCATTGGGCCAGCGCCACCGTGGTCTCGCAGCGGTCTTTGAACAAACCACAGATACCGCCGAGCCGATCGTCGGTCGTCAACACGCCGAGCCGGGCCAGTTGCCTCGTCACCAGTGGTACCAGTGCTTCGTCGGGCATGGCCTTGAGATACTGCGCATTCACCCAGTTCAGCTTGGCGGCGTCCCACTGGGCTGCACTTTTCGCCAGATGTTCGCCATCGAACCATTGCACCAACTGCGCCCGGTCAAACAGCTCGTCATCGCCGTGACTCCAGCCCAGCCGCGCCAGGTAGTTGACCATGGCTTCGGGCAGATAACCGGCCTCTTCGTATTGCATCACACTGACGGCGCCGTGGCGCTTGGACAACTTGTCGCCGTCCGGCCCGAGGATCATGGGCACATGGCCATACAGGGGCAGCTCGGCACCCAGCGCGCGCAGGATGTTGATCTGGCGCGGCGTGTTGTTCACATGGTCATCGCCACGCAGCACGTGGCTGATCTGCATGTCCCAGTCGTCCACCACGACACAGAAGTTGTAGGTCGGTGTGCCGTCGGGCCGGGCGATGATCAGGTCGTCGAGTTCGCGGTTGGCAATGGTGATGGGCCCCTTGACGAGGTCGTTCCAGGTCACTTCACCGTCCACCGGGTTGCGAAACCGCACCACGGGGCGCAACCCGTCGGGCGCGGCGGGCAGTGCCTTGCCGGGCTCCGGGCGCCAGCGGCCGTCGTATCGTGGTTTGTCACCGCGTGCACGCTGCGCCTCGCGCATGGCCTCGAGCTCGGCCGGCTGGCAATAACAGTGGTAGGCGGTACCGGCAGAAAGCATGCCGCTGATCACCGCCCGGTAACGCTCCAGACGCTGCATCTGGTAGAACGGGCCCTCGTCATACTCCAGGCGCAACCACTGCATGGCGGCAATGATCTGGTCTACCGCCTCCTGTGTCGAGCGTGCAACGTCGGTGTCTTCTATGCGCAGGATGAAGTCGCCGCCAAAATGGCGCGCAAAGGCCCAGGAAAACAGCGCCGTGCGCGCCGTGCCGAGGTGCAGAAAGCCGGTGGGCGACGGCGCGATGCGGGTGCGAACACGCCTGCTCATGGCCCAAGCTCCGCTGGCAGGTGGTCCAGCCCCCGCGCCAGATCCGCTTGAATGTCACCCACATGTTCCAGCCCGACCGCCACCCGCAGCAAGCCCTGCCCGATACCCGCCGCCTGGCGCTGCGCCTCGCTCAGGCGCCCGTGCGACGTGCTGGCCGGGTGCGCCACCAGCGTCTTGGTGTCGCCCAGGTTGGTGCAGAGCGACAGCACACGCATATTGTCAAGTACATGGAAGGCGCGTTGGCGCGCCTGCCCGGCACCCGCCGCCTTCACCTCGAACGACAACACAGCACCACCAATGCCCGACTGCTGGGCCATCGCCAGCACATGCTGCGGGTGGCTGGGCAGGCCGGGGTAATACACACGCTGCACTCCGGGATGCGTCTCCAGCCAGTGCGCCAGCGCCAGCGTACGCTCGGACTGAGCGCGCATGCGGATATCCAGCGTCTCCAGGCCCTTGAGCACCACCCAGGCATTAAACGGCGCCAAGGTCATGCCGCCACTTTTGAGGATCGGCAGGAATTTCTCGGTCACCATTTGCTGGGTAGCGCACAAGGCCCCGGCCATGACGCGTCCCTGGCCGTCGAGGTATTTGGTACCCGAGTGCATGACGATGTCGGCGCCGAGGCTGGCCGGCCGCTGCAGCGCCGGCGAGGCGAAGCAGTTGTCCACCGCCAGCAGCGCACCCGCGCCGTGTGCGATGGCAGCCAGTGCGGCAATATCACAGACCTCGGTCAGGGGGTTGGTGGGTGTTTCCGCAAACAGCAATCGCGTATCAGGGCGCAGGGCAGCCCGCCACGCAGACAGATCGGTCTGCGCCACGAAACTCGACTGCACGCCAAAACGCGCCAGGTCGGTGCCGATCAGCTTGATGGTGGAGCCGAACATCGATTGCGAACATACGACATGGTCACCCGCCTTGAGCAAGGCCAGACACATCATCAGGATGGCAGACATGCCACTGGACGTGCCGATGCAGGCCTCGGTGCCTTCCATCGCGGCCAGGCGCTGCTCGAAACTGCTCACCGTCGGGTTGCCATAACGCCCATAGGTGAACCCCTCCTCGTCGCCCGAGAAGCGGCTCGCCGAAGTTTCTGCCGAAGGCTGCACATAACCGCTGGTCAGATACAAGGCCTCGGAGTTTTCACCATACTGGCTGCGTTCCACCGCCGTTCGTACCGCCAAGGTATCGCGGTGCAGTGGGTCAGGCATTTGCGGGTCTGTCATGGTCAGGATTCTGCGTGGTTGGGCAGCGAAAGGCGCGACGTGTCTTCATCGACGTCGTCGGCCACCACACGGCTGGCCTGCATGCGCTGGATATCGGCGTGGGAGATGTCGCCAGTGACGTACACGCCGTCGAAACACGATGCATCAAATCCGTCCAGCCGCGGATTCAGACTACCGATGGCCTTCTTCATGCCATCGACCTCCTGGTAGATGAGCGCGTCGCAGCCGATGATCTTCTGTATCTCTGCCACGGTGCGACCATGCGCCACCAGTTCATCGCTGGTCGGCATGTCGATGCCGTAGACGTTGGGGTACCGCACCGGCGGCGCGGCGCTGGCCAGGTAGACCTTGCGCGCACCGGCATCGCGGGCCATCTGCACGATCTCCCGGCTGGTGGTGCCGCGCACGATCGAGTCGTCCACCAGCAGCACGTTGCGCCCCTTGAACTCGCTGGCGATGACGTTGAGCTTTTGCCGCACGGACTTCTTGCGCACGGCCTGCCCCGGCATGATGAAGGTGCGGCCGACATAGCGGTTTTTCACAAAACCTTCGCGGTACGGCAGACCCAGTAGCTGGGCCAACTGCGCCGCGCTGGGGCGGCTCGATTCGGGAATCGGGATCACCACGTCGATCTCGTTCGGCGGCACGGTGGACACGACCCGCTTGGCCAGGCTTTCACCCAGGTTCAGCCGCGCCTGGTAGACCGAGATGCCATCCATGGTGGAGTCGGGCCGGGCCAGATAGACAAACTCGAAGATGCAGGGCATGGAGACACTGGTACTGGCGCACTGTTCGCTGAAGACGGTGCCGCCGATGTCAATGAATACCGCCTCGCCCGGCGCCACATCGCGCACGAACTGGTGCGAGGTGCCCTCGAGCGCGACCGATTCACTGGCCAGCACCGTGGTACCCGGCCCGCGCCCGATACACAGGGGCCGGATGCCATAGGGGTCGCGAAACGCCAACACGCCGTGTCCGGCAATGAGGGCAATCACGGCATAGGAACCGCGCACGCGCCGGTGCACATTGCGCACCGCTGCAAATACATCGGCCGGTTGCAGCGGCAGGCCACGGGTCGTCTTCTCGATCTCGTGCGCCAGCACATTGAGCAGGACCTCCGAGTCGCTCTCGGTATTGATATGCCGGTGGTCGGTGGAAAACAATTCGGACCGAAGCGCCTGGGTGTTGGTCAGATTGCCGTTGTGTACCAGCACGATGCCAAAGGGTGCATTGACATAAAAGGGCTGCGCCTCCTCCTCGCTGTAGGCATTGCCGGCGGTCGGGTAACGCACCTGCCCCAGGCCACAGTTGCCCGGCAGCGCCCGCATGTTGCGGGTGCGAAAAACGTCGCGCACCAGGCCCTTGGCCTTGTGCATGAAAAACTTGCGCTCCTGCTGTGTCACGATGCCCGCAGCATCCTGCCCGCGATGTTGCAAAAGCAGCAATGCGTCATAGATCAGCTGGTTCACCGGGGCGTTGCTGACAACGCCGACAATTCCGCACATAACTTGTTCCAGTTCCTGGCCCTGGGGCCATCTTGCACACCTGCCTCAGGGCAGGAATTTGGCAAATTCCTGTGGCAATACCGGCTTGAGCCCTTTCACGGTGGCAGCTGCCCAACGTGCGCCATGGGCTTGCAGCCACCAGGGCTCGGACTTCAAGGGCGACATGCCCACCACCACGGCAAGCGCCAGCAAAATCACCACGCCGCGCATCAGGCCGAATACGGCGCCCAGCGCACGGTCCGCCGGTCGGAGGGCGGCCAGGGAGAAAAACTTGCCCGCCAACCACACCAACATGGACCCGGCAAAGACCGCCGGCACAAACACCAGCACAAAGGCCGCTGCGTACCGGATCGCGTCCGACGCGCCGGCCATCGGAAGATGCGGCGCGACATCGGGCGCCAGCCATTGAGCGGCGACAAATGCCAGACCCCAGTTCAGCAGCGACAACACCTCAACCACCAGGCCGCGCCACGCACCCATCAGCATGGACACCAGCACGACCCCGAGAAAAATCCAGTCCAGAGTCGCCATCGTGCCCCTGGCGACTACAGCGCCAGAATGGCCACCGGAAGGTCCAGTTTCCTGATCTTGTCGGCAGCGCGTGTGGCTTCGGCACGGTCCACAAACGGCCCGACCCGCACCCGGGTACGGCTGCCCTCCTTGGTCTCCACCACCTGGGTATAGGTTTTGAGGCCACTCGCCTCCACCTTCTGGCGCACCTCGCGCACCTTGTCGGCCTCGGCGAACGCACCCACCTGGACAATAAAACGGCCCTCAGAAGCAGCAGCTTTTGCACTCGGGTCTTTGCCTTCGAGCAGCGCCTGCGCCTTGCTCGCCTCCGCCGTCTGGGCGGGTCCCGGAGCAACCGGTGCCACAACCGGCGCCGCCTTGGTCACCGCCGGCGACGAAGCCGGCACAGCAGTCTGCAGCGGCGCTGCAGGTGCCGCCGCCGGCACCACAACATCGGCTTTTTCTGCAGCGCGCGGCAGTGGCGTCGTCGCTGAAGCGGCGGCCACAGCGGGTGCTGCGGCTTTCAGGGGCGCAGAACCAACTGCCAGCGGTGCCAGCTTGTTCTTGTCGGGAATGAGGATGGGCAAATCGACCGGGATCGGACGGGGCTGGTTGTCAAACAACAACGGAAAACCGATGACACCCGCCAAAACCAGCAAAGCCGCGCCGATCAGGCGGTGCATGGCGCGCCGACGCATTTGCTCCACCGTTTGCGCTGGCGCGGGCGCCGCCGGTGGTTCGTCGCGACCCTTGCGAAACTGGAAAAAAGCCATGGCAAAGGACCTACAGATTCATGTGTTTGGCGCCCAGGCGCGGTACGCCATTTTTCAACACGCCACCCACGGTGAAGAACGATCCAAAGACCACGATTCTATCAGCGGGCTTGGCCGCAGACACCGCCGCGGCCAGCGCCGCCATCGGGTCGGCATGGGTGCTGGCGGCTGTATCCTGACGCTGGTTCAAGGCCGCCCATTGGTCGCGCAGGGCTTCGGCAGTCTGGGCGCGGGCGGTCGGCAGATTGGTGAAATACCAGCGGTCGATCACCGGGTTGACCTTTT
>JANOTG010000666.1:0-12856 GCA_031416215.1 Betaproteobacteria bacterium | reverse complement strand
CGGTGACCCACGGCAGTGCATTCACGCGACTGCAGATACTGCTCTACACCTGGGTGCTGTTTGCCGCTTGCCTATTGCCGTTTGTCTACGGCATGAGCTCCTGGCTGTACCTGTTTGCAGCTGTTGTTTTCTGCGGCGCTGTGTGTCGCCGGGTCGGCAATCCTTTACCTGTTGGTGAACCCGCTCACGATGTGGCTGACCTTTGCCACCTTTGTCGGTTATGCCATCATTTATACCGTGATACTCAAGCCATTGACGCCGCAAAACATCGTCATTGGTGGCGCTTCCGGCGCCATGCCGCCGGTGCTGGGCTGGGCTGCAATGACCGGGGATGTGGGCCCCCAGGCGCTGATCCTATTTCTCATCATATTCCTGTGGACACCACCCCACTTCTGGGCTCTGGCGCTGTACCGCGTGGAAGACTATCGCAAGTCCGGTCTGCCCATGTTGCCAGTCACGCACGGCAGCGAGTTCACGCGCCTGCAGATCCTGCTCTACACCGTGGTCTTGTTTGCCGCCAGCCTGTTGCCGTTTGTCTATGGCATGAGTTCGTGGCTTTACCTGGCGGCTGCCGTGGTGTTGAGCGCCGGCTTTTGCCTGCATGGTTTCTGGTTGTGGCGTGACTATTCAGACGCACTGGCTCGGCGCACCTTCCGCTTTTCCCTGTGGCATCTGAGCCTGCTGTTTGCGGCCCTGCTGCTGGACCACTACCTGATGTGAACGCGTGAGCGTCTTGCCACCATGACCCGACGAATCATCCTGACGTCTTTCGCGCGGCTGGCCCTGGTGCCCGCCGTGGCTGGTCTGCTCGCGGCCTGTTTTGACAACAAGCCCTCGTTTGCTGCGATCGACATCACTGGCGCCGACTACGCGCGTGATTTCTCTCTGCCAGACCACAACGGGCAGTTGCGCAACATGAAGGATTTTCCGGGAAAGATCGTTGTCGTGTTTTTCGGATTTACCCAATGCCCCGACGTGTGCCCGACCGCAATGGTCGAACTGGCAGAAGTGCGCAAGTTGCTCGGGCCCGATGGTGCCCGGCTGCAGGGCTTGTTTGTCACGGTCGATCCGCAGCGCGACACACCCCAAGTGTTGAAAGCCTACATGGCAAACTTCGACCCCGCATTCCTCGCCCTGCGCCCCGCATCAGCGGAGCAACTCGCCGCCATGGCCCGCGACTTCAAGGTCTACTACAAACGGGTGGAAGGTCGCACCGAAACCAGCTACACGATGGACCATTCGGCTGGAAGTTATGTCTACGACACGCAGGGACGGCTGCGCTTGTTCACGCGCTACGGAACCGGCGCACCGGCCCTGGCGGCCGACATTCGGGTGTTGCTCAAGCAGGCCCGGTAGACCGGCCAAGCGTGACGAATCAGGCGTAGGCAGCCAGCGTCTTTTTCATCTTCTTCATCGCCGCCACCTCGATCTGGCGGATGCGCTCGGCGCTGATGCCGTACTCATCGGCAAGGTCGTGCAGCGTCATGCCGCCGGAGCTGTCGTCGTTGACCTTCAGCCAGCGCTCTTCCACAATGCGCCGGCTGCGCGCGTCCAGGCTATCGAGCGCTGTGGCGATGCCGTCACTGGACAACCAGTCGCGGCGACGCGATTCGATCAGGGCCGTAGGTTCCTGGCTCGAGTCCGTCAGGTAGGTGATCGGGCCGTACGCCTCGTCACCGTCGTCTGTCGGCGTCGGGTCCAGCACCACATCGCCGCCAGACAGGCGCATCTCCATCTCGATCACTTCTTCGCGCTTGACGTTCAGCTCGCTGGCCATGGCGTCGATCTGGTCCGCATTGAGGGTGTCGCGGTGCGTGCCGCTGTTGGCTGCGGGGTCGTCCGACTTGAAGCGCTGCTTCATCGAGCGCAGGTTGAAGAACAACTTGCGCTGCGCCTTGGTCGTCGCCAGTTTCACCATGCGCCAGTTTTTCAGGATGTACTCGTGAATCTCGGCCTTGATCCAGTGCAAGGCGTAACTCACCAGGCGCACACCCTGGTCTGGGTCAAAACGCTTGACTGCCTTCATCAGGCCCACATTACCTTCCTGAATCAGGTCGCCATGCGGCAGGCCGTAGCCCAGATACTGGCGAGACACCGAAACGACCAGCCGCAAGTGAGATAGCACTAACTTACCAGCGGCCTCCAGATCGTTGTTATCGCGCAACTTTCGGGCGAACTCCTGCTCCTGCTCCAAGGTCAGCATGGGCAATCGGTTGGCCGCGGAGATATAGGCGTCTAGGTTGCCCAAAGCCGGCACCATGGCCCACGGATTGGCCAGCGTCAGCGCCGAAGCGGAAACTCCAGTTTGAACAGTCATACCAGAACTCCTTGTAAAACAGGCAGCATATTAGCACTCTCTTAGATAGAGTGCTAAAACACGGATCCTATCACAACTATAGGGTTTACCCGGTGAAGTTCTGATCAGGAAAACACGCGTCAGCGCGTAGGAGGAAATCGCGCAATACGCGGCCGGCAGTCACCCGGCAACCGACACCTGCGCCAGTCCGGCGTCCACAATCAGATTCTGCCCGGTGATGCCGTCGCTGTCGTCGCTGGCCAGGAACAGCGTCGAGCGTGCCACATGGGTTGAATCCAGCCGGAACTTCAGGCACTGCAGGTCGATAAATTTCTGGTCTTCTTCCGGGTTGCGCCAAAGTTGGGTCTGGCGCTCGGTGACGATGGCGCCGGGCACCAGGGCGTTGACGCGAATGCCGGCATCCCCCAGTTCGCGCGCCAGCGTACGGGTCATGCCAGAGATGGCGGCTTTGCTGGCGGTGTACCCGATCAGGTTCGGGCGCCCGCGCATCCAGCTGATCGAGCCCATGTTGATGATGCTGCCACCGACACCAGCCGCCTTGAGTTGGCGCGCCACGGACTGGGTGGCGAACACCTGGTGGCGCAAATTGATGTTCAGGCAGTTGTCCCAGTATTCGGGCGTCAGGTCATCCAGCGCATGGCGGTCGTCGCGCCCGGCGTTGTTGACCAGCACACGGATCGCGCCGAACTTGTCGCCGACACGATCCAGCAAGGCTTGCAGGGCCGGGATGTCCCTAACGTCGCAGGCTTCGTAGTAGGGCGGCGCATGCCCCAAGGCGGTCAGTTCGGCAATCAAGGCGTCACCGCCAGCGGGCTTGGTGCCGCAAAAGGCAACCTGGCTCCCCTGGGCTGCAAACGCCCGCACCAGTTCTGCGCCAATGCCCGACGAGCCGCCCGAAATGAATACTGTGCGGCCACGCAGCGAGGGGTATGGGGTATAGGTCATGGATGATGAGGGCAGGTTTACCAGCCGGCGGGCAGGACATCCGCCAGCGCCACCACGCTGTGGGTGTCGATGCTGCGGTGCGCAGCAAGACCGGTCGCCACTGCGCGCAAGCCTTCTTCCAGCGTCACCTCGGGCGCCAGCCCGTTGCGGATGGCGTTGGCAAAACGCTGGTGCTCGACGTACGAGGCGCCGAAATGGTTGCCCATGTACTTGATGCTGGTGTCCCATATGCGTCGCACCGAAACTCCGTTGCCGCTGCTCGCGGTCTGACCCCAGACCTCGCGTTTGCCCCAGTCGGCACGTTTGCCGTAACGCAAGGTCATGGACGGCAGCAGCGACTCCAGCTTGCCTTCGTCGCCCACGATGATGATCTGTTCGTTGTCGACCGAGTTCTCGGCAAACATGCACAGGTCGAGCAAGGCGCGGGCACCGCTGGGGTACTCCACCACCACATAAGCACTGTCCAGGATGTCGGGTTTGCGCCCGCCGTAGGACTCGTCCAGATGGTTCACGCGCTGCCCGCCCGAGGCAAACACCGAAACCGGGTTTTCCCCCAGAACCAGATCCATCAGGTTGAAATAATGGCAGCACTTCTCGACCAGGGTGCCGCCGGTGTTGGCGCTGAAGCGGTTCCAGTCATTTACCTTGGGATAGAACGGTTCGCGGTGTTCGCGGATGGCCACCTGGTGGATGCGCCCTACGGCGCCGGCATGCGCCATGCGCAGCATCTCGGCCACCGGTGGCATGTAGCGGTATTCCTGCGCCACCCAGACCATGGCGCGCCGGCCACGTGCCTGCTGCACCAGTTCCAGGCAGTCCTCGACCCTGGTACACAATGGCTTTTCGATCAGGATGTGGGCGTCGCTATTCAATGCGTCGCGCAACACCTCCACGTGGGTGTGGTTCGGCGTCGAGATCACCAGCGCATCGAAGCGCGCTTCGGCCAGCAGATCCTGGTGGTTGTCGAACACCTGCGGCGCCCCGGGCAGCAGCGCCAACGCCGCAGACCGGCTCTCGGCATGGGTGTCGGCAATGGCGGTTACCTCCGTGCCATCGATGGCCTTGATGTTCTCGATATGCTCGCGGCCCATGCTGCCGCAGCCAATCAAGGCGTAACGAATCTTTTGCATCACTTCAACCCTTCAGTCCACCCTGTGTCAATCCGCCGACCACCCGCTCCTGAAAGATCGCGATCAGAATGGCAATCGGAACAATGGCGACGATCAGCGCGGCGGAAATGATCGGCCATGGAAAACTGAACTCGCCCTGGTAGAGCGTGATGCCCACCGGCAAGGTGCGCATGGCCGGGTTGGAGTTGAGCGACAGGGCCAGCAGGAACTCATCCCAGGAGTTGACGAAAGCCAGGATGCCGGCCGTGAACACACCCGGCGCTGCGAGCGGGATCACCACGCGCCAGAGCGTGCCGATGCGTGTACAGCCGTCGATCATGGCGGCGTTTTCCAGGTCCTTGGGGATGCTCTGGAAGAAACTCACCAGCACCAGCGTGCACACCGGCAGGTTCAGCACGATGTAGGGCAGGACCAGCGCCGTGTAGGTGTTGAGCAGTCCCAGGCTGCGCATGGTCTCGAAGATCGGCACCAGCAGGGTGACGAGCGGGAACATGCTGGACGCAACGATCGCAGTCAGGATGAGTTGGCGGTGCTTGAGGTTCAGGCGTGCAATGGCATAGGCGGCACAGGCCGACACCAGCAGCGAGAACACGGTCGCCGTCAACGCCACCACCAGGCTGTTGCCCAGGTACTTGAGCAAGGGTTGGTCGGTAAAGGCCTGCACATAGTTCAGCAGGGTTGGTGTGTGTGGCCACCAGGTGATGGGTTTTTGCACCAGCTCGACTTCGCTTTTGAGCGAGGTGAACAGAATCCAGACTGCCGGAAAGAAACCGTTGATGACGACGATGGCGGCGGCGGCAAAACGCAGCCGTGGCGACGACCAGATTCCTTCATTCATGCCGCACTCCCGATGCGTTTCAGATAGAAGGCCGTCACGCACATGGACAACACGAACATGCATACCGCCAGCGTCGAGCCGTAGCCCACGTCGAGGTATTCGATGGTGGTCTTGTGAATCAGCATTGCCAGGGTCTCGGTGCTGTTGCCTGGACCACCCTTGGTCATGGTGTAGGGGATGTCGAAGGTCTGTAGCGCGGTGATGGTGCGAAAGATGAGCGCCACGATGATGCTGGGCATGAGCATGGGGATGGTGATCTGCCAGAACTGTTGAAGTTTGCTGGCGCCGTCCACCTCGGCCGCTTCGTAGAGCGACTTCGGGATCATCTGCAATCCGGCAAGCAGGATCAGTGCCATGAAGGAACTGGTTTTCCAGATGATGGTCAGACAGATGGCAGTGAAGGCCCAATTCGGGCTCAGCAGCCACATCGTGGGCTCGCTGCCTCCGACGCGGCGCATCACGTCGTTGACCACACCGTATTCGGTATGAAAGAACCAGGCAAAAATCAGCCCGGCAAAGGACAGCGGCAAGGCCCACGGCAATAACAGCGACAGCCGCACAGGCCACTTGCGCTTGAATGGCAAATTGGCCAGCATGGCCAAGCCCATCCCCACCACCAAGGCTCCCGGCACCGTGATCAGGGTGATGAGGATGGTGTTCCTGGCGGCGTTCCAGAAATCCTTGTCCTTCCAGACTTCGGCGTAGTTCTCCATGCCTACAAACTTTGTGACCCCGCTGCCCCCAGACAGTCGCAGGTCAAAGAAGCTGTTGGCAATGAGCTTGCCGATGGGATACACAACGATGAGCGCAAGCAGCAAAAACGCTGGAGCCAGCAGCATGAAGCCCAGGGCTTTTTCAGACGGGTCGCGGAGTTTGCTTGACAGTGCGCTCATCCCGGTGCTCCAGTCAGCGCATCACGCGTGTCAGACGGCCTTCGATCTCGGCCACACCTTCGACCGGGGTCTTGGTGCGGGCCAGGATGGCGCTGGTGGTGGTGCGGATGGCGTCACTCACCTGCCCATACTGTGCGCTGATCGGGCGTGCCTGCCCGGCCATGACCACATTGGCAGCGTCCTTGAACCAGGGCACATTGCGAACGACGTCGGCATCGGTGTAGACGCTCTGGATGGTGGGCAACAGCGAGCCTTCAGCCGCCAGGAATTTGCTGGAATTGGCCGATGCCAAAAACTGCACCAGCTTGGCCGACTCGGCCTTGGACTTGCTGAAGGCGCTCACAGCCCATTGCCAGCCGCCGACGCAGGTCGCGCTCTTGCCACCAGCCATCGACGGCAGGGGCATCACACCCACCTTGCCCTTCACCTGGCTGTCGGCGTCGTCCTTGAAGCGGTCCCAGGCAAAACCCCAGTTGATGGCAAAGGTCACCTGACCGGCCTTGAACTCGTTCACGGTTGCAGGGGTGGTGACTTCGGCGATGTTCTTCTTCATCACGCCCTGGTCCACCAGTCGGAGCCACATGTCCATGCCCTTGACCGCAGCTTCCTTGTCCAGCGTCATCTTGCCGGCGGCGTCGTTGAACGCCTTGCCCTGGCTCCAGTAAGGCAGCAAGAAGGTGCACACCGCGCCTTCAATCGGCGCGCCCTGGATCGACAGGCCCTGCAAATTGGGGTTTTTCTCACCATCCTGGACTTTTTTGGCGGCGGCACCCAGCTCGTCCCAGGTCTTGGGTTCCTTGATGCCGTATTTGTCGAGCAGGTCCTTGCGGTAATACATGAACATCGCGTCGGCAAAGGCGGGCATCGCCGCCACCTTGCCGTTGACGATATTGGCCTGGCTGTACACGGGCAGGTAGGGCCGCATGGCGGCTGGGCCACCCACATAGGCATCGAGCGGCTCGAGCCAGCCCGCGCTGTAGTACTGCGCTGGGTTGACGATGTCAATCAGGTAGATGTCGATCGCCGAGTCCTTGGCGTTGAGTACGGTGCTGAGGTACTGGCGCTGCAATTCCGACGTGGCGCCACCGGTTTCGATGTCGATCTTGACTCCGGGATTGGCCTTCTGGTACTCGTCAAACAGTTTGCGCATCAGGTCGGGGCGTTGGTTTTGTCCGCCCGAGAACACACGCAGCGTGGTCTGCTGGGCATGGGCAGAAACCGCCAGCGTAGCCCCGAGAGCGAATGCCATCAGGGTGGAAAGGGTGCGTCGTTTCATGGTGCTCGTCTCCTTGGGGTTAAGTGAACAGGAATAAAAATTGCGGGATTCTGCGCGGCGCTCACCGCAGTGCGTTTCCGCTGGTGGCGTCAAACAGGTGCATGTGGTGCTGGGTCAGATACACAGGCAGCTCAGCGCCCGCGGCCTCGCGAAAGCTGGCCGGGCAGCGCGCCACCATTTCACAGTCGCCCAGCTTGAAGGTCACCAGCGTCTCAGCTCCCAGCGGCTCGGTCAGCACGACACTTGCCAGCGCCTGCACGCTTCCTTGCAGGGGCGACAGCGAGATGTTTTCGGGCCGGATACCGAACGTCAGTTTCGCTGCGCCGTTGATCTTGTTGGTCAGCGCGGACTGCGCGTCAAAACGGACGCCACCCAGATCAACCTGGCCGCCCTGCACCGTGCACGGCACCAGGTTCATGGGTGGAGAGCCGGTAAAGCCGGCTACAAACAGCGCCGTGGGTGTGTTGTAGATGTCGCTCGGCGAGGCGTATTGCATCTTGTGACCGGCCTGCAGCACGGCGATGCGGTCTGCCAGGGTCATGGCCTCGACCTGGTCGTGCGTCACATAAATGATGGTGGCGCCCAGCCGCTGGTGCAGCTTCTTGATCTCGGTGCGCATCTCGCCGCGCAGCTGCGCATCCAGGTTGGACAGCGGCTCGTCGAATAAAAACACCTTGGGCTGGCGCACGATGGCGCGGCCGATAGCCACCCGCTGTCGCTGCCCGCCTGACAATGCCGCGGGTTTGCGCTCCAGCATGTGATCGATGCGCAGCAGTTTGGCGGCGTCCATGACGCGCCTCTTGATCTCGTCTTCCGGCGTCTTGCGCAGGCGCAGGCCGAACGCCATGTTGTCATACAGGCTCTTGTGCGGGTACAGCGCATAGTCCTGGAACACCATGGCGATGTCGCGGTTGCGCGGGGGCTCGTCGTTGACCCGTTTGCCGTCGATCAGCACATCGCCGCCGCTGATGCTCTCGAGCCCGGCGATCATGCGCAGCAGTGTGCTTTTGCCGCAGCCCGAGGGGCCGACGAAGACCACGAACTCGCCATGGGCGATTTCCAGGTCGATGCCGTGGATGACTGTGGTCTTGCCGTCGTAGGATTTGCGGACCTGTTGCAGTTGCACACTGGCCATGGCTTACTCCAAAGTGGCGCCCGAGGCGCGGATGACCGGTACCCAGCGCGCCACCTCGGCGGCAGCGAAGGCGCTGAACTCTTCCGGCCCGCGTTCTACGACCGACGAGCCGGTCTGGGTGAACTTTTGCCGCACGTCGGCTTTCGCCAAGGTGTCGCGCACCGCCCGGGCGATCTTGTTGACGACGTCGCGCGGCATGCCGGCCGGCCCGACGATACCCTGCCAGCCGGACGTTTCCAGAGCCGGGAAACCGGCTTCGCGTGCAGTGGCCACAGCTGGCAGTAGCGGCACGCGTTGCGGGTCGGTCACGTAGATCGCCTTGAGTTTGCCGCTCTGCACGTGCGGTAGCAGCACCGATGCCACGTCCACCAGCAGATGGGTTTGCCCACCGATCAGATCCTGTACGGCTGGCGCGGAGCCCTTGTACGGCACGTGCACGAGTTTCAATCCGGCCGCCTGGTTCAGCAGCTCGCCGTTCAGATGGGTGATGGAGCCGCTGCCGCCCGATGCATAGTTGGCCTTGTCGGCGTTGGTGCGTGCCCAGGCCACGAACTCCTGCAGGTTGTTGGCCGGATGTGTGGCGGGTATGGCGGCCACAAAACCGGCGCCCGAGGTCTGCGCAATCCAACTGAAGTCCTTGACGGCGTCGAATGGGCGTTTGGCCATCATGTTGGGTGCCAGTACAAACGGTCCCAGGTTGGCGACCAGCAGGGTGTAGCCATCCGGCGCGGCGCGCGCCAGGTCGGTGGCAGCCAGCACGCCGCCCGCACCCGGCTTGTATTCGACGATCACCGGCTGGCCCAAGGCCTCCTGCAAACCGGGCTGCAGGTTGCGCGCGACGATGTCGATGCCGCCGCCGGGCGGAAAGCCGACGATCAGTTTGATCGGTTTGGCCGGCCAGGCCTGGGCGTGGGCATCGCCTGCGGCGAACAAGGCGGCAAGTGTCAGAGTTGCCCATGCCACCAGGGCCGTGCGTCGTGCCACCGTGCGTGGCAAGACCAAACTTGCTGCGCTGCAGGATTGTTTCGATGGGAGTTGGTGCATGTCAGTAGCCCGATGTATCGACCCGGATGTCTTGCGCGCGGATACTCGACAACACCGCGGCGCACTGGCGCATCATCAGCCCGAGGTCGGAGGCGCAGCCGATGTAGTCGAAACCGGCCGCGCGGTAGGTGGCCACCGCTTCGGCCGTGCCACCTACGGTACCCACCGGCTTGCCCGCCGCATGACAGCGTTTGACGCCGGCCGCCATCAAGGCCACCACCTCGTCGTGCATGGGGTTGCCGGTGTGGCCCATGGCGCCACTCAGGTCGCCCGGCCCCATGAAGATCGAGTCCACACCGGGCACCGCGACGATTTCGTCGATACGCGACATGGCCTCGGGCGTTTCGATCTGCACCAGCACACTGACGCCCTGGTTGGCGACCTTGAAATAGTCCTTCACCGTGCCAAAACGCGAGCCACGGCTCATGGCCGCCATGCCACGCACACCCTGCGGCGGGTACTTGCAGGCCGCGACCGCCTTGCGGGCCTCATCCGCCGTCTGCACAAAGGGGAACATCAGCGTCTGCGCGCCGGCGTCCAGCACCCGCTTGACCAACACGGTGTCGTTCCAGGGCACGCGCGTGACGGGCAGCATCGGTGTACCGGCGATCGCCTGCAGCAGGTGCACCAGGTCGGCCAGATCCAGCGGCGTGTGCTCCATGTCGACCACGCCGAAGTCAAAACCGGCATGGCCCATGGCTTCGGCGACCAGTGGCGAAGCAGCCATCACAAAGCTGCCAACCGGGTAGCCAGCGCCCAGGTCTTTGCGCTGCAGCAGGGTGGAGAAAGGGTTGTTCATAGCGTGTGGTGCTCAGTAAATGACCGGTTCCGGCGTTGCCTGCGTACCCTGCAGGAAGTCGAAGTCACAGCCCTCATGGGCCTGCGTCACGTGTTCCTGGTACAGCTTGGTGTAGCCGCGCTGGAATGGCTGCACCGGTGCCTTCCATACGGTGCGCCGCTGCGCCAACTCGGCGTCGCTGACGTGCAGGTGCAGCCGGCGATTCGCCACATCGAGCTCGATGGTGTCGCCGGTCTGCACCAGCGCCAATGGCCCGCCGACCGCGCTCTCGGGCGAGATGTGCAAGACGCAGGTGCCGTAGTGGGTGCCGCTCATGCGTGCGTCGCTCAGGCGCAGCATGTCGCGCACGCCCGCCTTGAGCAACTTCTTGGGGATGGGCAGGTTGCCCCATTCGGGCATGCCGGGTGCCCCGACAGGGCCGGCGTTGCGCAATACCAGCACGGTGTTCTGGTCGCAGTCCAGGTCTGGGTCGGCCATCGCCGTCAGCATCTCGGGCTGGCTGTCGAACACCAGCGCGCGGCCCGTGTGCTGCATCAGCGCCGGCGTTGCCGCACTGGGCTTGATGACGGCGCCGTGCGGCGCCAGGTTGCCGTGCAAGGCTGCCAGCGCACCGGCGCTGCTGACCGGATTGGACAGCGGTCGTATCACCTGCGGGTCCAGCACCTCGGCAAATTGCAGGTTTTCGCCCAGTGTCTTGCCGTTGGCGGTGCGTTGTGTCGTCGACAACTCGGCACGGATGGTGTGCATCAGCGCGGGCAGTCCGCCGGCGTAGTAGAAATCCTCCATCAGGCGGTCACCGCTCGGGAACAGATTGGCAAGCACCGGCACCCGCCGCGCCACCGCGTCCAGGTCGTCGATGGTCAGCTGCACACCCATGCGCCGTGCCATCGCGATGATGTGTACCGCCGCATTGGTCGAGCCGCCGAGCGCCATCTGCACGGCAATGGCGTTGAAAAAACTCTCACGCGTCAACAGTCTGGAGGGCTTCAGGTCTTCCCACACCATGCCGACGATGCGTTCGCCGCAATCGGTGGCCATGCGGGTATGGGCCGAATCCATGGCTGGAATCGAACTCGCGCCCGGCAGCGTCAGGCCCAGGGCCTCGACGATGGCGGTCATGGTGGATGCCGTGCCCATGGTGTTGCAGGTGCCGGGCGCGCGTGTCATGCGCGACTCAAGATGACGGATTTCCGCCGCGCTCACATGGCCGGCCTGGTACTCGTCCCAGTAGACCCGGGTATGGGTGCCGGCACCGACGGTGCGCGCCACGCCGTTTTTGACCACGCGGTCGTTGAGCATCGGGCCGGCCGGGCAGAACAGGGTGGGAATGTCCATGCTGATGGCGCCCATCACCGTGCCCGGCGTGGTCTTGTCGCAGCCGGCCAGCAACACGGCGCCATCACAGGGCAGGCTGCGCAGCAGTTCTTCCACCTCCATCGCCAGGAAATTTCGGTACAGCATGGTGGTGGGCTTGACCATCACTTCGCCCAGGCTCATGGCCGGCAACTCCACCGGCGTGCCGCCGGCCAGCAGGATGCCGCGTTTGACCGCTTCTGCCCGTTCACGCAGATGGGCGTGGCAGGGCGACAGGTCGCTCCAGGTGTTGATGATGGCCACCATGGGCCGCTCCATCAGATCCTCGCGACGCACACCTTGCTGCTGCATGCGCTGGCGATGCGCGAAGCCGCGCATGCCCTGGTCGGCGAACCAGCGCCTCGAGCGCAACTGCTCCAGAGTTTTGATCGGTGTTTTCACGGATGGCGTAGCAATTCTGTTAGCGCTAACATTAACAGTCTGAAAGGCGCCTGTCATTGTGGCAAACCCTAACAAGTCATCTATATCACTTGCCCGCGGTCGGGGCCACGGCCGCGCCACCCAGGCCACGGTGGCGCAGCATGCCGGCGTGACGACCATGACGGTGTCGCGTTATCTGCGGGAGCCCGCGCGTGTGGCGCCAGCCACCGCCGAACGCATTGCGCAGGCGCTGGCCTTGACCGGCTACACGCGCAACAAACACGCCGGCATGCTGGCCAGCGGCCGCTCCAACATGGTGGCCGCCATCATCCCGAGCATGGCCAGTGCGATTTTTGCCGACACCGTGCAGGGCCTGAGCGACATCCTGCAAGGGCGAGGCATGGAGTTGCTGTTGGCGTCCACCAATTACGCGTTGCAGCGTGAAGAAGAGCAGATTCGCGCCGTGCTCGGCTGGTCACCCTCCGGCCTGGTGGTGACGGGCCGACGCCACACGGCCACCGCACTGGCCTTGCTGCAGCAGGCGCGGGACGCCGGTTTGCCGGTGCTGGAAATGTGGGACCACGACCCTGCCGACGCAGGCTTTGTGCAGGTCGGCTTCAGCCACCCGGCGGTGGGAGCCATGATGGCCCAGCATCTGCTGCAGCGCGGCTACCGCGACCTGGCCTATGTCGACAGTGGTGTGCCGCAGGATTTTCGTGCCCATGAACGGGCGCAGGCATTTGCA
>JANOTG010000665.1:0-3220 GCA_031416215.1 Betaproteobacteria bacterium | reverse complement strand
AGCACCATCCACTCGGGCTTGATGCCCGACTTGCGGAAGGCCTCCAGCACCTTGAGGCGCTTGGCGTTTTTCTTGATCTTCAGCTCGGAGCCGGTGAGGTCGTTGCGCAGCTTCTCGATCGAGCCGTCGATGTCGATGCTTTGCAGCAGGTCCTTGATGCCTTCGGCGCCCATCTTGGCCTGGAACTCGTCGCCGTATTCCTTGAATTTGGCGTCGAAGTCGTCCTCGGTCATGATGCTCATCTTCTTGAGCGGTGTCATGCCGGGGTCGGTGACCACGTAGGCTTCGAAATACAACACGCGTTCAATGTCGCGCAGCGTCATGTCCAGCACCAGGCCCAGACGGCTGGGCAGGGATTTGAGGAACCAGATGTGCGCGCAGGGCGCGGCCAGGTCGATGTGACCCATGCGTTCACGGCGCACCTTGGTCTGCGTGACTTCGACGCCGCACTTCTCGCAGATCACGCCGCGGTGTTTGAGACGCTTGTATTTGCCGCACAGGCATTCGTAGTCCTTGATGGGCCCGAATATCTTGGCGCAGAACAGGCCGTCACGCTCCGGCTTGAAGGTGCGGTAGTTGATGGTCTCGGGTTTCTTGACCTCGCCGAACGACCAGGAACGGATCTTTTCGGGTGAGGCCATCCCGATGCGGATGGCATCGAAATGCTCATCGGGGGTGAATTGCTTGAACAGGTCGAGTAATGATTTCATGTGTCGCTCCAGTTTCTTGCTTAGCCGCGCTCGAGTTCGATGTCGATCCCGAGTGAGCGGATCTCCTTCACCAGCACGTTGAACGACTCCGGCATGCCGGCTTCGATGGCGTGCTCGCCCTTGACGATGTTTTCGTAGACCTTGGTGCGGCCCTGCACGTCGTCTGACTTCACGGTCAGCATTTCCTGCAGGGTGTAGGAGGCGCCATAGGCCTCCAGCGCCCAGACCTCCATCTCGCCGAAGCGTTGTCCGCCGAACTGTGCCTTGCCGCCCAGCGGCTGCTGCGTGACCAGGCTGTAGGGGCCGGTCGAGCGGGCGTGCATCTTGTCGTCCACCAGGTGGTGCAGCTTGAGCACGTGCATGTAACCCACCGTGGTCGGGCGCTCGAACGCCTCTCCGCTGCGGCCGTCGAACAGATTGGCCTGGGTACGCGTGGCGGTCAGGCCCTTGGCCTTCGCGATGTCATCCGGGTAGGCCAGTTTCAGCATGCCGCGGATCTCTTCTTCGGATGCGCCATCAAACACCGGGGTGGCAAAGGTCGCGCCCCGGGCCAGGTTGGCCGCCATCTCCAGCACGTCGTCGTCGCCAAGCTTGGACAGGTCTTCCTTGCGCCCGGAGCCGTTGTACAGCGTGTCCATGAAGGCCCGCAGTTCAGCCACCTTGGCCTCGGCCTGCAGCATGTCGCCGATCCGCAGACCCAGGCCCTTGGCGGCCCAGCCCAGGTGCACTTCGAGCACCTGCCCGACGTTCATGCGCGATGGCACGCCCAGCGGGTTGAGCACGATGTCGCAGGGTGTGCCATCTGCCATGTACGGCATGTCTTCGACCGGCACGATCTTGGACACCACGCCCTTGTTGCCATGGCGACCGGCCATCTTGTCACCCGGTTGCAGGCGGCGTTTGACGGCGAGGTAGACCTTGACCATCTTCAGCACGCCGGCGGGCAACTCGTCGCCCTGCGTCAGCTTCTTGCGCTTTTCTTCGAATTGCAGGTCGAAACTGTGGCGCGTCTGCTCCAGCGAGTTCTTGTTGCTTTCCAATTGCGATGCCGTCTCGTCATCGGCCGGCCGGATATCAAACCAGTGGAATTTCTCCACCGATGTCAGATAGGCCTTGTCGATCTTCGCGCCCTTGGCGAGTTTTTGCGGGCCGCCGTTGGCGGTCTTGCCGCTCAGCAATTTTTCGATACGGTCGAACGCATCGGCTTCGACGATGCGCAACTGGTCGTTGAGGTCCAGCCGGAAACGCTTGAGTTCGTCGTCGATGATCTGCTGCGCGCGGCGGTCCCGCACGATGCCTTCGCGGGTGAAGACCTGCACGTCGATCACGGTTCCCTGCGAGCCCTGGTCCACGCGCAGCGAGGTGTCCTTCACATCGCTGGCCTTCTCGCCGAAGATCGCACGCAGCAGTTTCTCTTCCGGAGTCAGCGTGGTCTCGCCCTTCGGCGTGACCTTGCCCACCAGGGTGTCGCCCGGCATGACTTCGGCGCCGACATAGATGATGCCGGACTCGTCGAGCCGGTTGAGCTGCTGCTCACTCAGGTTGGGGATGTCGCGGGTGATTTCCTCGGCACCCAGCTTGGTGTCGCGCGCCATGACCACCAGCTCTTCGATATGGATCGAGGTGTAGCGGTCATCGGCGACGACGCGTTCGCTGATCAGGATCGAGTCCTCGAAGTTGTAGCCGTTCCAGGGCATGAAGGCGACCAGCATGTTCTGGCCCAGAGCCAGTTCGCCCAGGTCGGTGGAGGCGCCGTCGGCGATCACGTCGCCTTTGGCCAGCCGGTCGCCCTTCTTGACGATCGGGCGCTGGTGGATATTGGTGTTCTGGTTGGAGCGCTGGTATTTGATCAGGTTGTAGATGTCCACCCCGACCTCACCCGCCTGCGCTTCCGCGTCATTGACGCGGATCACGACGCGGGTCGCGTCGACGTAGTCCACCAGACCACCACGGGTGGCCACCACCACGGTGCCGGAGTCGATCGCAGACACGCGCTCGATACCGGTGCCGACGAAGGCTTTTTCGGGGCGCAGCACCGGCACCGCCTGGCGCTGCATGTTGGCACCCATCAGGGCGCGGTTCGCGTCATCGTGCTCCAGAAATGGCACCAGCGACGCCGCCACCGAGACAATCTGTGCCGGCGATACGTCCATGTACTGCACACGCTCAGCGCCTACCAGGATCGATTCGCCTTTTTCGCGGGCGGAAACCAGGTCGCCGGTCAGTTTGCCATCCTTGTCGAGCAAGGCGTTGGCCTGGGCGATGACGTATTTGCCCTCTTCGATGGCAGACAGGTAATCGATCTGCATCGTGACCTTGCCATCCACCACCCGGCGTTAGGGGGTTTCGATAAAACCGTATTCATTCAGCCGGGCATACAGGGCCAGGGAGTTGATCAGGCCGATGTTCGGACCTTCCGGAGTTTCGATCGGGCATACGCGGCCATAGTGCGTGACGTGTACGTCGCGCACCTCGAAGCCGGCCCGTTCACGGGTCAAACCGCCCGGGCC
>JANOTG010000664.1:0-11504 GCA_031416215.1 Betaproteobacteria bacterium | reverse complement strand
TTGCCGGACTCGACATGCGGACCCCAGCCGGTCGCGTCACTGGCTGCCATGATGTGCCCGCCCAGGATGGCCTGCATGTTCTCGGCATTGCCCTTGAATGGCACATGGGTCAGCTTGATGCCGGCGCGCTGGGCGAACTCCTCCACCGCCAGATGCGGGCTGGTGCCATTGCCGGTCGAGCCGTAGGTCAGCTTTTCGGGATTCGCTTTGGCAAACGCAATCAGATCCTTGATGCTCTTGATCGGCGAATCGGTCGGCACCACCAGGCCGAACGTGTATCCGGTCAGGCAGGCGATCCAGGTGAAATCCTTCAATGTGTCGAACTGCACCTTTTGCATGTGAGGAATTCGGAATACGCCGTGTGGCAATTGTGCCAACGTGTAGCCGTCGGGCTTGGCGTTCACCAGTTCATTGGCACCCAGCATGCCACCGGCCCCCGGCTTGTTTTCGATGATGATGTTTTGGCCCAGTATCTTCCCCGCACTTTCGGCCAGGGTGCGCATGACCGCATCGGTCGAGCCGCCTGCCGGCCATGGACAGATGTATTTGATCGGGCGCGATGGAAAGTTTTGTGCGTGGACCAGCGCGGGCATTGTGGCCAATGCAGCGGCACCGGCGGACGCGACGAGAAGGCGCCGACGCGATGTAGATGGGATCATGGTGCTTCTCTCCAGTGTTGAACTGGCACCCATTCTATGCAGGCCAACGCGGGCCTGCGCCGCAGTCGCGCCAGTGACTCATCGGGAACACCCTGGCTACGCATAATTCGGGCCTCAACCGGCAGCCATCGTCGACACAAGGAGACCTCCGTGACACTCAAGCTATGTGGTTTTTCAGCCAGCAATTACTACAACCAGACCAAACTGCAGCTGCTGGAGAAGCGGATTGTTCTTGAGGAGGAAGCGGTGATGACGGGCTCGACGTCCGACACGGTTCTGGCGCGTTCGCCGATGGGCAAGGTGCCGTTTCTGGACACGCCACATGGTTGTATCTCCGAATCCATCGCCTGTGCGGAATATATCGAGGCGGCCTATCCTCAACATGCGCTTTTGCCGACGGACGCGTTTGCGGCTGCCAAGGTGCGAGAGCTGGTGGTGTACCTCGAATTGCACCTGGAACTGGTGGCGCGCGAGTTGTACAAGGAGGCTTTTTTTGGCGGCAAGGTCAGCGACGCCGTGAAAGAGCGGGCCCGCCCCCTGTTGCTGCGCGGTGCCGCGGCTTTTGCACGACTCGCGCGTTTTGCGCCCTATGTGGCAGGTGATCAGTTCACGCTGGCCGATTGCGCGGCGGTTATCCACCTGCCCGTGGTGTCGGGTGCCAGCAAGGTCATCTACGGCGAAGATCTGTTGGCCGCACTGCCGATCAAGGACTACATGAAGTTGTGCGGCACGCGTCCGGCGGTGCAGAAGGTCAACGAGGACCGCAAGGCCGACGTGCAACGCATGCTGGAGGCACAACGCGCCGCCAACAAGGCTTGATGCCGAGGCTGCGCACGCTTTTCTAGAGCGGAAGCGCGTCGAAAGTGGCGTAGGTCGTCTTCAGCCAGGTCTTGATGCGCTGGCGCTCCAGCATGCCCAGTGCCCCTGGCTCCTCCGTGTTGTGGATGGCGGCCCAGAAGCTGGAGTTTTGCTGGTCGATCTTGCGCATGCTGCTTTCATGCAGTTGCCCCAGCGTGACCACCTGGGCGCCGATGGCCAGCGCTTTTTTCAACGCGGACGATTCGTCGAGCAGCGAAAAATCGGAACCGCGGCCGAGGTTTCGCACCACGATGTAGTTCGGCCCCACACCGTAGGCGTTGAGCAGGCGATCCAGCAGGTCGACAGAATCCCGCCCGCCGTCGCTCAAATGCCAAAAATTCACCGTGACACCCAATTCGGCCAGCAGCGACAACAGGTCGGACTCGCGCACCCAGCGCGACAGCGGAGCCGCGGTCTGTGCCGCCAGGTCGACGATGGCGCTGCGGCCCATGCCACCGGTGGCACCATCATCAAACACGGCGGCAATCTGGTCCAGCCCTTCGTAGCTGTCGACAATCACCGGCGCGGCGTAGCCGGCGTAAAAACGCGTGAACGAGGTATGGGAGCGGTCGGTATCAAAACCGACAAAGGGACGGCCCTTGTCGATGAAGTATTGCGCCAGCGCCCGGGCGGCCACCGACTTTCCGACCCCGCCCTTTTCGCCGCCAATGAAGTTGAGTGATCGCATGGATGGTTTCTCCGAAGTAGTGGTGTTTGCCGCGGGCGTCCAACGCCACGCTAGAGGATCTTTTTGACCAGCACCTGGCTCTTGCGATCCCAGTTGTAGATGCGTCGCCGTGCTTCGGGCAGATGGTCGGGGTCGGTCTGGACAAAGCCGCGCTTCTGGAACCAGTGCATGGTCCGGGTGGTGAGCACAAAGATACTCTCCAGGCCCATCGCCTTGGCGCGCTGCTCGACGCGTTTGAGCACCCGTTCTCCATCTCCCTGTCCTTGGGATTCCGGCGACACCGTCAGGGCCGCCATCTCGGCGGTGCGTGACTCCGGGTAGGGGTACAGGGCGGCGCAGGCAAAAATGACGCCGTCGTGCTCCAGGATCGTGTAGTTGCCGACGTCGCGTTCAATCTCGGTACGGCTGCGCTTGACCAGGGTACCGTCACGCTCGAACGGCTCGATCAACTGCAGGATGCCACCGACGTCATCCGGTGTGGCTTCGCGCAGACTTTCCAGCTTTTCGTCGATGACCATGGTGCCGATGCCGTCATGCACATAGATTTCCAGCAACAACGCGCCGTCGAGGGCAAACGGCACGATATGGCTGCGTTCAACACCCGCCTTGCAGGCCTTGACACAGTGCTGCAGGTAAAAACCGGTATCGCTGGGCTGCTGCGCCCCCGGCAGGCTGGCCAGCAGTTTTTCTGCCGCTGCCAGCGGCAGCTCGGTATCGATCGGATTGTCCTCGCCCTCCGGTTCATCCGGGCGCACCCGGATGCCCGGTATTTCAGTGACGAAGATCAGCTTGTCCGCCTGCAGCGCGATCGCCACACTGGTCGCGACTTCTTCCATGCTGAGGTTGAAGGCTTCGCCGGTGGGCGAAAAGCCAAACGGGGACAACAACACCATGGCACCCATGTCCAGGGTGCGCCTGATTCCTGCCACATCAACCTTGCGCACCAGGCCCGAGTGCTGGAAATCGACACCGTCCAGAATGCCGACCGGGCGCGCGGTGATGAAATTGCCCGACAACACACGCACCGTCGAGCCGGCCATGGGCGTATTCGGCAAGCCCTGGCTGAATGCCGCCTCGATTTCGTAGCGCAGCTGGCCGGCGGCCTCCTGGGCACAGTCCAGCGCCACCCCGTCGGTGATGCGCATGCCGTGTGAATAACGCGCCGTATGGCCTTTTGCCTGGAGCTGCTCGTTGACCTGCGGGCGAAAGCCATGCACCAGCACGATCTTCACGCCCATGCTCTGCACCATGGCCAGGTCCTGTGCCAGATGCTGCAGCTTGCCGGCGGCAATCGCCTCGCCGCACACGCCCACCACAAAGGTCTGGTTGCGAAACTTGTGGATATAGGGCGCAACGGAGCGAAACCAGGGTACGAAGGTGAAATTGAATACGGCAGACATGGTCGCAGGAGTGGTGTCAGCAGGCAAAAGCCGATTATGGGCGAAGGACTGGCCGCTGCTGGGATAATCTGGCGTGCCCGAGACCGTCGCCCCGCCCGTCCAACCGCTTCGTATCAGCTTCCCCGAGACGTTGCCGGTCAGCCAGAGACGCGATGAAATCATGGCGGCGATGCAGCGCCACCAGGTGATCATCGTGTGTGGCGAGACCGGTTCGGGTAAAACCACCCAACTGCCCAAGATTGCACTGGCACTGGGGCGGGGCAGATGCAACGCGCCGCCCGGCCAGGGGCGCCTGATCGGCCACACCCAGCCACGGCGCATTGCTGCCAGCTCGGTCGCCCGGCGCATTGCCGAGGAACTGCAAACGCCACTGGGCGAGGTGGTCGGATTCAAGGTGCGTTTCCAGGATCGGCTGTCACGGGACGCGTCGGTAAAGCTGATGACCGACGGCATCCTGCTGGCCGAGACCCAGAATGATCCGTTGCTGCGGGCCTATGACACGCTGATCATCGACGAGGCCCACGAGCGCAGCCTGAACATCGATTTCCTGCTCGGGTACCTGCGCCAGATACTGCCAAGACGCCCTGATTTGAAGGTGGTGGTGACATCGGCCACCATCGATGCCGAGCGTTTTGCGGCGCATTTCGCCTCGGCGCAGGGGCCGGCACCGGTGATCATGGTGTCGGGGCGCATGTTCCCGGTGGAAATCCGCTACCGTCCGTTCGAGGAGTCACGCGAACACGACCTCAACGACGCGATTGCCGATGCAGTCGATGAACTTTGGGGCAGCGGCTCCGCGGGCCAGGGCGATATCCTGGTGTTCCTGCCCGGAGAACGCGAGATCCGGGAGGCGGCCGACCATTTGCGCCGGCATCTCAGTCACCAGCCGATATTGCGTCAGGCCGAGGTCCTGCCCTTGTTCGCGCGGCTCGGCCAGGCGGAACAGGAGCGCATCTTCGAGACCCATGGCCACCGGCGCATCGTGCTGGCCACCAATGTGGCGGAAACCTCCCTGACGGTGCCCGGTACGCGTTATGTCATCGACGCCGGCACGGCACGCATGAAGCGTTACAGCTTTCGCAGCAAGGTCGAGCAATTGCTGGTCGAGCCGGTGAGCCAGTCGTCGGCCAACCAGCGGGCCGGGCGTTGTGGCCGGGTGGCGGACGGCATTTGTATCCGGCTCTATGAGGCGCAGGATTTCGAGCAGCGTGCTCGCTTTACCGACCCTGAAATCCTGCGTAGTTCGCTGGCTGGCGTCATTCTGCGCATGAAATCACTGCGTTTGGGCGTGGTGGAGGATTTCCCGTTTCTCGAACGGCCGCAGGCGCGCGCCATTGCCGACGGTTATCAGTTGCTGGCGGAGCTGGGCGCAGTCGACGACGACCGTGAACTGACGCCGGTGGGCGAGGAACTGGCACGCCTGCCGCTTGATCCGCGGGTCGGGCGCATGATCCTGGAGGCCCGTTCGCGGCAGGCACTCGACGAGGTGCTGGTCATTGCCAGCGCACTGAGCGTGCAGGATGTGCGCGAGCGACCGATCGATGCCCAGGCGGCAGCGGATGCAGCACAGGTCAAGTTTGATGACGACAAGAGCGAGTTCACGGGTTACCTGAAATTGTGGCGCTGGATTGCGCATGCCCGAGGCGAAAAGGGCAGCGCCGAGCACCGCTTGTCGAACCGCCAGTACGAACAACTGTTGCGGCAGAATTTTGTCAGCGTGCGCCGTCTGCGCGAGTGGAAAGACATTCACTCGCAGTTGCTCACCGTGGTGGCCGAGCACAAGTGGCCGCTGAACACGGCACCGGCTTCCTACGAGCAGATTCACCTGTCGATGTTGTCCGGGTTGCTGGGCAACATCGGATGCAAGATTGACGACGAGGATGTCTATCTGGGTGCGCGCGCCATCAAGTTCCACCGCCACCCCGGCGCCCACCTGTCGAAGAAGCCCGGCCGCTGGATCCTGGCGGCCGAGTTGGTGGAGACAACCCGCTTGTTCGGCCGCGGCATTGCAGCCATTGAACCGCAGTGGATCGAGCAGGTCGGTGTCCACCTGCTGAAAAAGCAGGTGCTCGATCCGCATTGGGAAAAAAAGGGTGCCGAGGTCGTTGCGATGGAGCGCGCCACGCTGTATGGCGTGGTGGTCTACAGCGGCCGGCGTGTCAACTTCTCGCGGGTCGATCCGCAAGCGGCGCGCGACATCTTCATTCGGGAGGCGCTGGTGGGTGGCCAGTGGGAGACGACGCTGCCGTTCCTGCGCGCCAACCACCGGCTGGTGACCCAGGTGCAGGAGCTGGAGCACAAATCGCGCCGCCAGGACGTACTGGTCGACGACGAGTTGATCTACGCCTTCTACGACCAGCAGCTGCCGCGCGAGGTTTGCAGCGGGCACAGCTGTGAACGCTGGTACCGGGCCGAGGTGCAGAAGCAGCCGAACCTGCTGGTTCTGACACGTGCCGAGTTGATGCGCCACGAGGCCGCCGGCATCACGACCAATGCGTTTCCACGCACCGTTCGCCTGGGCGGGGTGGATTGCCAGGCCGACTACCTTCATGAGCCCGGCGACGCCCGGGACGGCATCACCGTCACGGTGCCCTTGTTTGTACTGAACCAGGTCAACGACGAAGCCTGCGAGTGGCTGGTTCCCGGCATGTTGCGCGACAAGATACTGGCATTGCTGAAGAGCCTGCCGCAGAAGCCGCGATCGCGATTTGTACCGCTGCCTGACAGCGCCACGCGCCTGTCACAACACTTTCTGGCCTCGGCCAGTACCGGTCGCGGCGGTCTGGTCGATGTGCTTCTCAAGCAGGTGCGCGACGAAACCTCGCTCGATGTGCAACGTGCCGACTTCAAGCTGGATGGCTTGGGCCCGCACCATTTCATGCACTTGCGGGTGGTCGATGAACATGGCCGCCAACTAGCGGCAGGACGCAACCTGGGCGCACTCAAGGCCGCGCTGGGGTCGCAGGCCCGAGGCGCATTCCAGGCCCTGGCGGCACTGAAGATCGCGGTGCCGGCTGCTACGCCGCCGACGGCTGCAACGGCGAGGCAGGCGACAACAGTCCAGCGTAGTGCTGCGCCGCCAGCCCCAGCAGCCACGCCGGGCGGGACTGCTGCAGTGCGTCACACCGCCTGGTCGTTCGGCGAGTTGCCCGAATTGCTCGAAATTCGCAAGGGCGGTCAGACCCTGATCGGGTTCCCGGCGTTGGTCGATGGTCAGGATGCCGTAACGATCGAGGTGTTCGACGAGCCCCAGGTTGCGGCCCACCGCCATCGCTCTGGCTTGCGGCGGCTGTTTGCATTGCAGTTGCGCGACGCCTTGAAGTACCTGGAGAAAAATACGCCCGAGCTGCAAAAAATGGCGGCCGCCTACATGCCGCTGGGTTCCCTGGAAGAGCTGCGCAGCCAGATCATCGAGATTGCGCTGGATCGCGCCTTTTTGCAGCAGCCCCTGCCCACCAATGCAGCCGACTTCGATCGCCGCCTGCAGGAGGGTCGCGCGCGGCTGACCTTGATAGCCAATGAGGTGGCACGCCTGGGTGCCGCCATACTGACTGACTATGCAGCGGTCGTGCGCAAGCTGCGCGACAACAAACATGCATTGGGCGCGGCAGACGATGTGGCTCAACAATTGGCCCGGCTGCTGGCTAAAGACTTCTTGCGCGGCACACCATGGAGCCAGTTGCAGCATCTGTCGCGTTATCTCAAGGCCATCGTGTTGCGCCTCGACAAATACCGCAATGACCCGGCCCGTGATGCGCAGCAGCTGGCGCAGTTGCGGCCGCTCGAGCAGCGTTACTGGCGGCTGGTAGCGGAGCGCCGTGGGGTGGTCGACGACCGCATGCAGGAGTTTCGCTGGTTGCTGGAAGAATTGCGGGTCAGCCTGTTCGCCCAGGAGCTGCGCACGCCGCAACCGGTCAGCGTGAAGCGGCTCGACAAGGCCTGGACAACCCTGGTGCTTTGAAGCCGGATGTCCACCAACCGTTCCACCCGACCGCGTCGCCCGAGCTTGGCGTTACGCCTTGCTCTGCTGGCGCGCCGCATGCGCCGCCTCGACCCGACCATCAAGGGTCTGCTGTGGGTTGGCCTGTCCGGTTTCCTGTTCGTGGTGTTGAACACCATCATTCGCGGGCTGACGCTGCAGATGCATCCGATGCAGGCGCAGTTCTTGCGATACATCAGTTCGGTGATAGTGATGCTGCCGCTGGTGGCGCGTGCCGGGATGGCGGCCTACATGCCGCATCGCGCTTCCGGCCAGTTTGCGCGGGGTGCGATGCACTGCTTCGGATTGACGCTGTGGTTCACTGCGTTACCGCAGATTCCCCTGGCCGACACGACCGCCATTGGATTCACCGGGCCGATATTCATCATGCTCGGCGCGTTTCTGTTCTTCCGGGAAAAGATGCGCTGGGACCGTTGGCTTGCGGCGTTGATCGGCTTTTCTGGTGTGGTGGTGGTGGTCGCCCCCGGCCTGTCGGGTAGCGGGAGTGGCTACAGCCTGCTGATGTTGGCATCGAGCCCGGTCTTCGCCGCGTCCTTTCTGATGACCAAGGCGTTGACACGAACCGATCGGGCCGAGGTCATCGTGTTGTGGCAGGCCATCAGCGTGTCGCTGTTCAGCCTGCCGTTGGCATGGTGGTTCTGGGCACCGCTGGGTGCCGGGCAATGGCTGGGTTTTTTGCTTGCCGGGATTTTTGGTGTGGCCTCGCACTATTGCGTGACGCGCGGTTTTGCGGTGGCCGACATCTCGTCCACGCAGTCGGTCAAGTTCCTCGATCTGGTGTGGGCATCGGCGCTGGGCTGGCTGGTGTTCAGCGAAACACCGAGTCGCAACACCCTGATCGGTGGCTGCGTGATCTGTGGAGCGACACTGTGGATCGCCCACCGCGAGGCGCGTGGTCGCCGCAGCTGATCCGGCTGGCCCCGCCTGGCGCTACAAAGACGCCAACCGACCCAGGGCGCTGGTCAGCGTATCGTCTTTCTTGGCGAAGCAGAACCGGATCACGTTCTGGTCGAAACCATCGCCGTAGAAGGCACTGAGCGGGATCGCGGCGACCCCGATTTCGGAGGTCAGCCACTTGCAAAATTGGGCCTCGCCCAGTTGGCGTTCCGGCACGGCCAATTCGGAGATGTCGACACACTGGAAATAACTGCCTTCGCACGGCAGCAGGCGGAAGCGGGTCCGTGCGAGGCCGGCGCGAAACAGGTCGCGCTTGTGTTGGTAGAAGGCGGGCAGTTCCAGGTAGGGGCGGGCGTCGGCCATGTATTGCGCCAGTCCGTACTGCACGGGCGTGTTGACGGTAAACACGTTGAACTGGTGCACCTTGCGAAACTCGGCGCAGAGCGAGGCCGGCGCGGCAATGAAGCCTATCTTCCAGCCCGTCACATGGTAGGTCTTGCCAAAGCTCGAGACGATGAACGCGCGCGCCGCCAGCCCCGGATAACGCGCCGCACTGTGGTGTTCCCGTGAGTCGAACACCATATGTTCATAAACCTCGTCACTGATCAGCAGAACCTCGGTCGGCGCCAGCAATTCCTGCAGTGCCCGCATGTCGGCATCGCTCCACACCGTTGCACTGGGGTTGTGCGGCGTGTTGACGATGATGGCCCGGGTGCGTTGTGACAATGCGGCCTGGATGCGGGCGAAGTCCGGGCGAAAACTTCCCGGTGTCAATGGCACCCGGATCGCGCGACCTCCGGCCAGCTCGATATTGGGCACGTAGCTGTCGTAACAGGGGTCGAGAACGATCACCTCGTCGCCCGGTCTGACCACGGCCAGCACCGCCGTGATGATGGCCTGGGTAGCACCGGCCGTGATGGTGATTTCGGTGTTGGCGTCGTAATTGCGCCCACCATGTGGCCCATGCCAGTTGCGCAGCTTGTCGGCGATTGCCGCGCGCAGCACCGGCACACCGGTCATCGGGGGGTATTGGTTCAGGCCGCGCACCATGGCGTCGCTGACCGACTGGACCAGGGCAGGGTCACAGTCGAAGTCCGGAAAGCCCTGGCCGAGGTTGACGGCGCCGCGTTCGGCCGCCAGGTTGGACATGACGGTGAATATGGTGGTGCCGACAGCGGGCAACTTGCTGGTCAGTTCGGGGGTACGGGTGTTCACGGTGGTGTCAGAGTTCATAGTCGTTGATATGGCCGGTCATGGCGCGCGCCACCAGCTCCCGGTCGAGCCGGTCGCTCAGCAACTCGGCAAACTTGTAGACAAAGTTGCGCAGGTAGGCGCCGCGCTTGAACGCGATCCGCGTCACGTTCTGGCCAAACAGCTGGCCGGCGGGTCGCACCGCCAGCGCGGCCTTGGCGCCGTCGGCGCCGAGGTCGCGAACCGCCATTTCGGCCACGATACCCACTCCCATGCCGAGACGGACATAGGTGGTGATGACGTCCGAATCGATCGCTTCGAGCGCAATGCGCGGCTGCAGGTTGCGCGTGGCAAACGCCTGATCGATCTTGGTGCGGCCGGTAAATGCCGGGTGGTAGGTGATGAGTGGTTCCAGCGCCAGGTCCTCCAGCGTTATTCGGTCCTTCTGGCACAAGGCATGGTCAACCGGCAGCACCAGCATGTGCTGCCATTCGTAACACGGCAGCGTCACCAATTCGCTGTAGGAGGCCAGGCTCTCCGTGGCGATACCGACTTCGGCCACCTCGTTGATCAACATCTGCGCCACCTGGTCGGGCGCCCCCTGGTGCAGGCTGATATTGACCTTGGGATAGGCCTGGCGCAGCCGGGCAACCGGCTCGGGCAGCACGTAGCGGGCCTGGGTGTGGGTGGTGGCAATGGACAGGGTGCCGCTATCCTGCGCACTGTATTCGTCACCGATGCGTTTGAGGTTGCTGACCTCACGCATGATGATTTCGACGCTTTTGAGCACCTGCTGCCCCGGCTCTGTCACGCGCTTGATCCGCTTGCCATGGCGGGCGAAGATCTCGATGCCTAGTTCTTCCTCCAGTTCGATGATGGCCTTTGACACCCCGGGTTGGGAGGTGTGCAGGGCCTTTGCAGCCTCGGTCAGGTTCAGGTTGCGGCGTACGGCCTCCTGGACAAAACGGAACTGGTGCAAGTTCATATCGAATATGAGCTAGAGACCCGGTTCATTATGCATTCGGTCCAAGACCAGCAGCCGGGCTGCCGGCCGGGTTCTGCTCACTGGCGATCTCGGCCAGCAGCGCGACGACGCGCGGGTCCTCGCCCACCGCCGGGCGCAGGTCAAACTCGGTGTGCGGGTATTGCAAGCGCAGGCCTGCCACCATCTGCGGCAGGTCCTGACGCGCATGTTGTCCGACGCCCAGGAACAGTGGCACCACAGTCAGGTGGTTGGCCCCGGCGCTGATGAGCGTGTCGCTCGCCTGTGCCAGGTCGGGCAGCATGAATTCGAGGTAGGCGCAGGCCACGGGCAGCGCGGGCGACAACTGTTGCATGCGGCTGGCTACCGCCCGCACCGGGGCGCTCCACAACGGGTCGCGCGAGCCATGCGCGAACAGGATGACGGCGCGCCGAACCATGCTCAGCGCCGCAACACCAGCCAGCCGAAAGCCGACAACGAGACCATCGAATAAATCAGACCTGGCGCCGCTGCTGACAACCATGGCGACCAGTTGCGCAGGTTGCCGAAATGCCCGAACAGGTTGTTGAGCAGGAAGAAGCTGATGCCGGTCATGACCCCGATGAATACGAAGCTGGAGATGCCGCGGGTACGAAAGTGCAGATAGGCGAATGGCAATGCCAGCACCACCATCACCAGGCAGCTCAGCGGATAAAACACCTTGCGCCAGAATTCGATTTCATAACGTTGTGAAGACTGCCCATTGGCGTCCAGGTGGCGCATGAACTGAAACAGGTCGATCGTCGGCATGCGCTCGGGCCGCAACAGCGCCACCGACACCATCTCCGAC
>JANOTG010000663.1:0-7029 GCA_031416215.1 Betaproteobacteria bacterium | reverse complement strand
CGCAGCGTGATATCGCAAATGGCCGCCGGCCTGGGTCAGCCGATCGTGATCGACAACCGTGCCGGGGCGGGGGGCAACATCGGCACCGAATTTGTCGCCCGCGCACCGAAGGACGGTTACACGCTGCTGTTCAATGCGACGCAGCTGGTCGGCAATCCAGGCATCAGCGCCGTGAAGTACGACGCAGTGAAGGATTTTGCGCCGATCTCGCTGGTGTCGCGCGTGTCGGCCATGCTGGTGGTGCCGCCGGACTCGCCGGCCAGGAACGTCCAGGAGCTCATTGCGCTGGCGAAAAGCAAGCCGGGAGCATTGAGTTATGCGTCGGGTGGAAACGGCGGCATCGGGCATTATTCAGGGGAGCTGTTCAAGGCCAACGGCGGCAATCTGGATGTGGTGCACGTGCCGTACAAAAGCGCGGCAGAACAGGTCACTTCGGTGATGAGCGGGCAGACACAGCTGGCTTTCCCTGCCTTGCAAATCGCATTGCCGCAAGTCAAGGCCGGCAAACTTCGGGCCCTGGGCGTCACCGGGCTCAGGCGCAGCGCGCAGTTTCCCGATGTGCCCACGATGCAGGAGGCGATGAGCCCGGGCTTCATGCTCGATGCCTGGTACGGCCTGCTGGCGCCCGCCGGAACTCCCGCTCCCATCATCGCCCGCCTGCATGCGGAGCTGGTCAAGGTGCTGGCCGATCCTGCGGTACGCCAGTCCTTGGCCGCAGCCAGCCAGGACGTGGTGGGCAGCACGCCGGCCGAATTTTCCGAGGTCATCGTCAAAGACCTGAAGTTGTGGACCGACCTGGCCCACAAGTTGGGTGTCAAGGCCGACTGACGGCACTGCCGGTGATGGGCATCCGCGCCGTCCGGACGCTGTGCTTCTCGCAGCCGATGGTCCCCATCCATGCGAAGACCTTCCCGGGGCTGCTGGAGCTGGTGCTGACGGTTGTCGAGTCACACGACGGCGTGGAAGGATATTCATTGGCGCGCTCCCACGGTGGGCAGTCTGCCAGCGTGATTGCGAATCAGATCGAGACCAGTCTGCGGCCCCTGGTGCTGGGCCGTGACGCGCTGGACCCGGCCGCCCTCTGGGAACACATGGTGGCATTGGAGCCAGCGGGTTATGTCAGCGTATTCGCGATCAGCGCGGTGGATGTTGCTTTGTGGGATCTGGCCGGCAAGTTGCAGGGGTTACCGGTTGCCGCATTGTGTGGTGGTCGGCGCCAGTCGATGCAGGCGTATGCCAGTTCGACCCACCATGACTCGGTGGACGCCTACGTGGACGACATGCTGGCGGCACTCGCCCTGGGTTTCAGCGCGTACAAGGTGCACCCGTTTTACGACCCGACCCGCGACATCGAGCTGGCCCGGGCCCTGCGCCAGGCCGCTGGTCCCTCTGTGCGGCTGATGCTCGATGCCGCCAAGCGGTATGCACGGCCTGACGCACAGCGTGTGGGCGAGCAGTTGCAGCAGTTGAACTACCACTGGTATGAGGAGCCATTGCCGCAACACGACTGGATCGGTTATGCCGACCTGCGCGCTGCCTTGTCGATACCGGTGGTGGGCGGAGAGACTTTGCCCGGCCTGCACCACGCCATGGTCAATGCCCTGAACGCTGCGGCCTATTCGGCCGTCCTGTGTGATGTGTACTGGAAAGGCGGCGTCAGTGGTTGCCTCAAGACGATGGACCTGTGCCGCTCCCGTGGCGTGCCGGTGGTATCGCACCATGGCGCCCGCGCGCTGATGAATCTGGCCAACCTGCATGTGTTGTGTGGTGCGACCGACGTCGAGATGATCGAAGTGTTGTTCCCACAGGCACCGTACCAGTTTGGCCTGCAGGCTTATGCCAGTGTGGATAGACACGGCATCATGCACCTTCCGCAACAGGCGGGGCTTGGTGGTGAACCGGATTGGGCCTACATCGAACGCCACCGCTGTACCTGAGCGCGTGCGCGCCGGGTTTACCTGGGTTCGATGGCCAATGCGTGTACCGCCTCGAGGCTCAGGCCCAAGCCGAAGCCGGGTTCGTCCGAGGGTCTGACCCGCCCGTTGCGTGGTGTGGCTGTTCCCGGAGTCAGGCGGACTTCGTGCAACGGTATGCCTGGCGCCGATCCCGCGAAGTACTCGCCCATCGGTGCATTCGGGACGGCCAGGCTGAAATGTTGTCCGTAGGCGGTGTTCATGCCCGCGTGCAGGATGACGGGCATGTTGGCGGCCCGTGCTATCTGTGCGATCTTGATGCATCCGGTCATGCCGCTCGCCCAGCCGATGTCAGGTTGAAACAGGTCCAGACTGGCGTGCGCCGCCGCCATGGCGAACGGTGCCGGGCTGTACCAGTGTTCACCACCCGCCAGGCAGTCCAGCGGCAGGCGCTGCTTGAGTGCTGTCAGTCCGTCCAGGTCGTCGGGCATCAGGCAGTCCTCGATCCAGCGCAATCGGTGTCCCCGCATGCGCTCGGCAAAGCGTACCGCATAGTCGATGTCAAACGCCATCCAGCAGTCAACCATCAGATCGGTACGTGCACCGCACATCTCCCGTGCCCTGGCAACAAAGGCATCATTCGCGTCCAACCCCGCTGCGCCGTCGGCCGGACCGAACGGACAGGCGAGTTTGGTGGCCGAAAAACCCAGCTCAAGGTACCAATCTGTGTCGTTGCCGGTTGCGTAGCAGCAGATGTCCTCACGCTGCGCGCCGCCCAGCAACTGGTACACCGGCTGCGACAGCAGCTTTCCGGACAGGTCCCACAGCGCCAGGTCGATGGCACTGACGGCGTAACACGACAGGCCGCCGGCATAAGGTGAGGTCATGCGCTGCATCATTTCCCACAACAATTCCACTGCCATGCAGGGTTCGCCGACCAGCAACGGCGCCAGATGCTCGTTGATGATGGCAGCAACCGGGCTGCCGTACCGTGTCATGCCCAGGCCCCAGGTTCCATCCTCGGCAGTCACCAGGCAGGCGACTGAAGGCCAGGCAGGCCGCCAGCTCGACCGCAGCCGCTTGAAGCGCGGGTAGTGCGACATCGGGTTGGCCACTTCCGCGTGTTCCGTCCAGGATGGGCGGCGTGCGGCCGTTTCAGCCGGACCCCCGATCAGGTCGCTGCGAATCAGGAACGCCTGGACGGAACGGATTTTCATGCTGAAGGCTGGTACGGTGGTTTTTTGTCCGGTGCACAGCGTTGCAGTTTGGCCGCTGTCCAGCTTCGCGCCCCTGGCTCGGACAAGCTACGCAAGAATGCCACCAGATCGGCACGTTGCCCGACGTCCAGCGCCAGTGGTTGCAAGATGCGTTCCCCGTCGGCATGCAGCCGGTCCAGCTTGAGTTCGGCGTAGTGGCGCACTACATCGTCGAGGCTTGCCAGCTGCCCGTCGTGCATATAGGGCGCTGTCAGCGCCACGTTGCGCAGGCTGGGCACCTTGAATTCGCCAAAATTGCGGTGCTGCGCGACGACATGGCGCGTCTTCAGGCTGACCTCGCCCGCGCCGTTATCGCTCCAGGGTGACAACAGGTTGTAGCGGTTGGCCTGCAGTGCGGCAATGCCGCCATGGCGCCCGGGGTCGACGACACCAGGGCGCACGAAAAAGGGCATGCCGATATCGGCGAATTCCCCATTGGTAAACAGGGGGCCGACATGGCAGGTGCTGCATTGGCCGGCACCGACAAACAAACGCAGTCCGCGTTGTGCGGCCAGCGGGTAATTTGCGGCAGCGCGCTGGTCAGCCCGCGCCAATGCATCGCGAAACCGGTCGAAGGAGGAGGGTTTTCCGACCAACGTCGCCACAAATGCGCCCAGTGCCTTGGCCACGACGACCAGGGCTGCCTGCGGGTCTCGCAGCGACGGCGAGGGTGACAACCGTGCCACCCGGCAGGCCAACTCCGGGTCACTGGCCAGCAGGTGCTGCACATGTTCGGCGCTGCTTCCGATCTCGCGCGGGTCGGTCAGCGGGCCTATGGCCTGTGACCACAGGCTGTCGGTCGCTCCATCCCAACCATACCAGCGCTGGTGACCCGCATTCCACAACGACGGCGCGTTGCGCTCCAGCGCCTGACGGCCGATGGAGCGCGCCTGGCGGTCGGTGAAGGCCTGTGCCGGCAGGTGACAACTGGCGCACGACAGGCGCCCGTCGGCCGACAGTCGGCGATCAAAAAAGAGCAGTTGTCCGAGCGCAATTGCCGCAGGCTGCGCGGATAGTGCGTTGCCCGGGTCCCGCGCAGGTGCCGGCGGCCAGGGGCCGTGCGACAGGATGCTGCTGCGCTCCCGCTGCGAAAAATCCAGCAGTTGCGGCGCTGCCAAGGCGGCAGCAGTACACAGCCACAACAACGCTGCCACCGGGCCCCAGCGGGTCAGGCGGGTGGTTGCGGTCATAAGACGTCGATGATGCTGGTGGCAGACCCTTGCGCCGCGTCGCCACGCAGGTCGAAAACCACGCGCCACCGTCCCGGCATGTGGAACATCAGCCCCTCGGCGACGTAACGTCCCGGCGCAACCGGTTTGACGCTGGCGCGGTAGTTCATGCCGTGTTTGTGTGCCGGCATGTCGGCATCAACCCGCAGCGGTGCTGATGTCTCTCCTGGCGGTGGCGAACACAGCTCGATGTCCATCACAAAGTGGCGGCCGACCGGGATCGGCCAGATTCGGGGGGTGAACGCGACGCGCAGTGGGCCGCCTTCGGCAAATTGCCGGCCATGGCTTGACAGCGTGTCGCCACATGCCGCATCGACCCGGCAGGCAAGCAACAACAGGCCGAGCCCAGGCACAGTGGTACGCACGATGCGCAAGAGGCCGTGCTTCATGTCTTGCCGGTACCAAACCGCAGCAGCGCCTCGGCATTGCGCCACGCAATGCGTTGCCCAAGGGCAGCGGGCAGATCAGCCAGCCAGACGCGCGAACTCGCGGCATGGCTGCCGATGTAGTGCCAGCGCTCCGGGGTGAAGGTGTCGGTGCCAACCATGAATCGGTCGGGGAACTCGCCAAACGCGTCGCGCCAGGCCGGGTCGACCTTGCTGCCGCTGGCATGGTCGCTGCGGTAGGCCAGGTCGCACCACAGCCGCGGGTGGCGGCGCAAGACTGCGCGCACTGCCTGCGGCGGCTCGAACCCGGAGTGCGCCCACAGGATGCGTGCCGCCGGCCACTGCCGGAACAGCCGCTCCAGCGCATCGGCGTCGGAGTGTGCATGCAGCACCAGACCGTGTTCACGCGCCATCGCCACCATGCGTTTGGGTACCGGCAACTCCGCTTCTTCACCGAACAAATGAAACTCGCCAACTCCGACGTAGCGGTACTTTGCCAGCCGCTCCTCCATGTAGCGGGTGATTCCCTCATCCCGCACCCAGCCACTGGTGTCGGCACGGGTGCGGTAGGGGCGCAGCTCCGGCACGATCAGATCCGGTGCCTCGGCCATCAGCAGCTGGGTACCCTGGTCGTTCGACGACGACACCAGGGCGCCGCGCAAGCCGGCCTTGCGCAGGATGTCGACGGCCTGTTTTGGCGGTACCAATTCCCATGCGTCGTGGCTGTAATGGATATGGGCGTCGAACAGGGGCAGGTCGGACGCGGCTTGGGCGGCGGGCAGGCCGACAGTGGCGCCACCGGCCAGAAGTACCCCGAAGCGGCGCCGCGTCAGGGCAGTTGGCAAAAGTGGATGGATCATCGTACAGGTGTCCCTCGGCAACATCGGTGGCGGCAACGGTAGTGCCGACCGCCCTCCATCGTAGCGCGATGCGGCAGGGAAACAGGGGTGGCCGGCAAAGTCACCCGCCGGCCGTGCACAATGCCAGCATGTTGATGCATCCCCAAATTGATCCCGTGGCCCTGCAACTGGGTCCGATTGCCGTGCACTGGTATGGCCTGACCTATCTGGCGGCTTTTGGCTTGTTCATCTGGCTCGGCACGCTGCGCCTGCGCCACGAGCCGTTTGCCTCCCTGACCGGTAGCCATGCCTGGAGCCGCAAGGACGTGGAAGACATCCTGTTTCTGGGTGTGTTGGGCGTGGTTGCCGGTGGGCGCGTTGGTTACTGTCTGTTTTACAAGCCAGCTTATTACCTCGCGCATCCGCTGGAGGTATTCGCCGTCTGGCAGGGCGGCATGAGTTTTCATGGCGGCATGCTGGGAGTGGTGCTGTCGATGGTCTGGTTTGCCAGGTCACGGCAAAAGCCGTTCTGGCAGGTGGCAGACTTTGTCGCGCCCTGTGTGCCCACCGGTCTGGCGGCCGGTCGGGTCGGCAACTTCATCAATGGCGAGTTGCCGGGGCGGCTGGCCGACCCGGCTTTGCCCTGGGGCATGGTGTTTCGCGGCGCCGGTGACCTGCCGCGGCACCCCTCGCAGGTATACCAGTTCCTGCTCGAGGGACTGCTGTTGTTTGTGTTGTTGTGGCTGTACGCGCGCCGCCCCAGAGCCCGCGGACAGGTGGCGGCGGCATTCCTGGGCGGCTACGGTGTGTTGCGTTTTGTGGCGGAGTTCTTCCGCGAGCCCGATACCCATCTCGGCTTGCTGGCTCTGGGTATGAGCATGGGGCAGTGGTTGTGTGTGCCCATGATTCTGGTTGGTACCTGGTTGTGGTGGTGGTTCGGCACCCGCAGTGCGACCGCACCCACTGGTGGAAAGTCCTGACATGGCAGCATCTCGGTGGATCAGCGAAAACGTTGCCGGTTTGTTGCCGCCGTCGGGGCCGCCGCGTTCGACCCATGAGCGCAGCGCCGGGCCGCCCCAGACCAGCTCGCACCGCAGCCCGGCAGGGCAAAGGTCACTTGGTGAACGCCTGGGTGCCACACTGCGCCGCGGTGACGAGGCACTGTCGCCGCGCGCGCTGCGCCTGGCCCTGGGCCAATTGCGGGCCATCATTGATCCGCAGGTGAGCGAGGCGGAGGGTGGTTTGCGTGCCAAGGCCATGGCTACCTGGCATGCCGCCGCGACGCCACAGCAACGACGCGATCTGTGCTTGTTGATGAGTGAGCAGTTTGTGGCCGACCCGGCGGTCGCGAAGGCGGCGCAGGCCGCCCTGTCGGCGTCTTTGGGAAGCGCCGATGAGGCGGCGGC
>JANOTG010000662.1:0-2859 GCA_031416215.1 Betaproteobacteria bacterium | reverse complement strand
CCATGAAGTGATGCCGGCCTGGTCAGATCAGAATCTGCTGGCCCTGTGTGCCAATGTGCGCTCGCGACTGTTTTTTGCGCATGTACGTGCTGCCACGGCGGGTGGTATTGCGCGGCAGAACTGTCACCCGTTCCAGTTCGGTCCCTACATGTTCATCCACAACGGCCAGATCGGCGGTTTTTCGCAGGTACGTCGCGCCATGGAGACCTGGCTGCCCGATGCGCTGTACGAACACCGCTCTGGCGGCACCGATTCAGAGCTGTTGTTCTTGCTGATCGTTGCGCGTATTCAGGCCGGCATGCCGGTGCCCGAGGCCGTCATGTCCGTATTGCGCGAGACGGTGCAGCAGATGCAGGCGAAAGCGGTTGACGCGCCGCTGCGATTTGCCGCGGCCCTGGCCGACGGCGAGCAGGTGTGGGCGTTCCGATGGGCCAGCGACGACGCACCGCCAACCCTCTACCTCAAGCCGCAGGTCGGCGGCTGGGCGGTGGCGTCCGAGCCCCTGGGCGATGATGCCGAGGCCTGGTCGCCGATTCCGCCGCAGCAGATGATCCACCTGCGCGACGGCGCGCGACATGTCTGTGCGCTGGGTTGACGCAGACAGGCTCGCGCTCCCTGCCACCGGGCCATGAGGCCTATGGTCAAATTGCCGCTCCACGGGCGCGCCCGGCATTGACTGCACCACCACCATGACAGAAATCGCGTCGCTGTATCTCGACGACAAATCGCTCGAGGTCACATGGAACGATGCCAGCGTTACGCGTTATCCGTGGATCTGGCTGCGTGATCACGCACACGACGACGACACCATGCACCCTGTGACACAGCAACGCCAGCTGTTCACGGCGGCGCTGCCGGCAGGGCTGGTTGCGACCTCCGCCGTGCGCCGGGACGGCTGCATCGATGTGTGCTGGAGCGACGGCAGCGCCAACTCGGTGTTGCCCGTTTCCTTCCTGGCCAGATACCGCACTGCCGGCGGGCCGCAACTGGCGCCAAAGTCCCGGAGCACCCGGTGGAATGCTGCATTCATCCGCGAGCACCTGCCGACGGTCGCCTGTGCGGCAGTGATGGACAGCGAGGAGGGTGTGTGCGAGTGGCTCGCCAAAACCGCCGAGTTCGGTTTTTGCCTGGCAGTCGGTACGCCGGCCACGGCGCAGGCCACCGAGGCCCTGCTACGGCGGGTTGCCTACGTGCGCGAAACCATCTTTGGCGGCATGAGGGAGTTCACCGCCGACCTTGCCCGGGCCGATACCGCTTATACCAATCTGGAGTTGCGTCCGCACACCGACGGCACCTATTCCAACGATGCCCCCGGTGCGCAACTGCTGCATTGTCTTGAGTTCAACGGCACGGGCGGCGAATCGACAGTGGTCGACGCGTTCGCCATCGCGCACCAGTTGAAGACCGAATGGCCCGAACACTTCGCCACCCTGGCCAGGGTGGCCGTGGCCGGACAGTACATCGGCGACGGTGTCCATCTGATGGCGGCCCGGCCGGTGTTGCGCCACGACCACCATGGTCAGCTGGTACAGGTCTCGTTCAACAACTACGACCGGGCGCCGTTCCTGTTGCCGGAAAACGAGATGATCGCCTTCTATGACGCGTTGCGGGTGTTCGACCAGCTGGCCAACGATCCGGCGCTGCAGTGGCGCCATGTTCTTGCCCCGGGCGAGGCCCTGTTGCTCGACAACTGGCGCGTCCTGCACGGGCGCTGTGCATATACCGGACTGCGACGATTGTGCGGCGGTTACCTCAACCGCGAGGATGTCGAGAGCCGGCTGCGCCGATTCGGTTGAGCCGGTAGCAGCCCGATCCGCCTGACCTGCCGAACTTGTATCACAGCGTCGTGGCGGCAGAGCCCACGCTTTCTGCGCCATCGAAGGTGAAGACCGCGCCGGTCGCATACGCGGCCTCGTCCGACGCACGGTAGACGTACAGACCGGCGATTTCCTCCGGACGGCCGTGCCTGCGCATGGGAATGATGTCGTTCACGCGGCGCAACATCTCGGGGCTGTACTCGGCGTCCTGCATCGGCGTTGAGGTGTACCCGGGGTTGATCGCGTTCACCCGGATCTTGGGCGCCAGCTCGATGGCCATGGTTCGCATCAGGGACAGAACCGCGCCCTTGCTCGCGTTGTAGTCTGCGTAGTGCCGGTACCCGACGACTCCGGCGGTGGAGGCGGTGATCAGGATGGCGCCACCATCGGCTTGCATCATGTGGCGGGCGGCCAGCTGGCTTGGGTAAAACACGCCATGCACATTCACCCGCATGACGCGGTCGAAATCGTCGCGGTCGATGTCGAGAAAGCCGCGCCGGATCGAGATGCCCGCGTTGCAGACCATGGTGTCCAGACCACCCAGGGCGGCAACCGAGCGCTGGAAAGCGGCATCCACTTCCGCTGGCTGCGCCACATCGACGCAGACGACATCCGACAACGCCGGCAGCTCGACCTGGATGCGAGCGGCGTTTGCCGGATTCCGCCCCCAGACGCAGACCTTGGCGCCCTCGTCGAGAAAACGCCTGGCGACAGCGGCACCGATGCCGGTCGAGCCGCCGGTGACGATGATGCGTTTGCCGTTCAGTCTTGCCAAAAAATGTCTCCCTGCAAGTCAGATCACATAGCCGCGCGGAACCGGATCAAACATGCGCAACACATGGCGCCCGCTGCGGCTTTGCAGCGTGATGGACATTCCCGCCGCCTCGGCTTGCGTGACGGTGAAATCGAGTCCGAGCATTGCGTAGAGTGCGCGCAGTTGCTCTGCCTGGGGCGAGAACACCTCCACACCGGCCAGGCTGCCACCGCGCGGGGCGGTCTTTGCCGGGTGTTCGCTGTCCATCCAGTCGATGAAGAAGGGCAC
>JANOTG010000661.1:0-3014 GCA_031416215.1 Betaproteobacteria bacterium | reverse complement strand
ATGCCTGTCGATCATGCCCGGATGGGTCCGAACACGTCAGCCTTGTTCTCGCCAGTGCAGGTCGGGCCACTGGTTCTGCGCAATCGGGTGGTGATGGCGCCGATGACCCGCGAGTGCGCCGACGACGGCCACCCGACGCAGGCCATGGTCGACTATTACGCCAGACGCGCGCGCGGGGGTGTCGGCCTGGTCATCACAGAAGGCACGCCGCCGAGCGCGAGTGGTGCATTTGGATCGACCGTGCCGTATTTCTTCGGGCCCCAGCGCGACCACTGGCGCCCGGTGGTGAATGCAGTGCATGCGGCGGGTGCATCTATTGCCGCCCAGCTCTGGCACGTGGGGGCATTTGATCCGTCACTCATCGGCATGACCGACTCGACGCGCATCGAGCGCCTCAGCCCGTCCGGGCTGGCGGCCCCGGGCCAGGCGCTGGGGCGATGTATGCGGGATGCCGATATCGCCGCCACCATCGCGGAGTTTGCCGATGCGGCGGGCGCGGCTCAGGTGATGGGATTCGACGGTGTCGAGATCCATGGCGCGCACGGCTATTTGGCAGACCAGTTTCTGTGGCGCGCGACCAACCAGCGTACTGACCGCTACGGTGGCGATGATGTGGCGCGCACCCGCTTCGCCGCCGAGCTCGTGCGCGCCTGCCGCCAGGGCACCGGCCCGGGCTTCGCCATCCTGTTTCGCTTCTCCCAGTGGAAGCAACTCGACTACAGCGCGCGCATTGCCGACACACCGCAACAACTCGGAAGCATCTTGCAGCCGCTGGGTGATGCCGGTGTCGACATCTTTCATTGCTCGACGCGGCGCTACTGGGAGCCTGCGTTTGACGGTGAAACACGCAGTCTCGCGGCATGGACACGTTGCCTGACAGGCAAGCCGGTGATCGCGGTGGGATCGGTGACCATGGGCAACGACTTCAAGTCACCGCTGGGCAAGGTGCATGCGCAACCCGCTGCAGAACACATACCTGACCTGGAGCGCGCCCTGGCTGCGGGCGACTTCGACCTGATCGCCATTGGCAGGGCCCTGATCGCCAACCCCGATTGGGTGCACAAGGTGCAGGCTGGGCGCGCTGCCGAGCTGCGCAGTTTTATCAAGCAGATGCTGGACTCACTGGATTGAGCATTGAATGAACAAGACCATGACCTTCCTGCGCGCGGTGTCCCGTATGTCGAGGGAGGTCTTTCAGCGCGACATGCTCAGTCTGGCGCAACAACAGGCGGCCGCCGCACCGGTAGGCGACGCCATGGTGGTGAATCTCGTACGCTTATCCTTTGCCGACCTGCCCTACCGCCCACCCAGTGATCCGACAGCCGGCCAGGCGCCCGAATACGACGTGATCATCGAAAGCTGGAGCCGGCGCCCAGCCGTTGAGATGGCGCGCGGGTTGCAGGCGTTGCTGCGGCAATCGGCATCGGTAGTCCATACTTTTGCGGTCACGCCGACCGTGATTTATGACCGTGGCGGGTTCACGCGTGGTTGGCCATCTGCCGGCATCAAGCTGATCGGGCGTCTGATGTTCCACGCCGACATGCCGGACGGGGCGGTGCGCCGCAGCTGGGGACTGCATGCCGCGTTGGCCGCGCGTGTGCATGTGGGCAGTGCGGTTTACGTGCAAAACTGGGTGGATGCCGCGCTGGGCCACGATTGCCCGGCGACACGGGGCATACCGGTCATGCATTTCGGCTCGGAGCAGGATTTTTTCGAGCGTTTTGTCGACAGCCCGCGCGGCATGGAAGAAGTCATTCAGGACACCTCGCATTTTGTGGCGGGTGGTCCGCGCTTCTACACTACCGAGTACAGCATGGGGGAGGCGCCGTGAAGGACCTGCAAACCGAGCTTCTAAAGTCTGATCGCGGCAGCATCATGGCGCTGGACAGCGCCGCCGACATCCTGCCGCGCAACCGCGGGCGCGATGTGCTGGTGACCGCGTCGTACATCGGCGTGTTGCCGGCACGCCTGGTGCATGACCACTTGCCCCGCGCAGTGATCGGTTTTGACGGCGGAGTCGGCCCCTTGGGTGCCAATATCGCGGGCTTGTGGTATTTCGAGGCCTTGAATATTCCAGCCGCGGCAGTAGACGTGATGACGGTGATCCTGGGCGATGGTGTGGACGTCTACCAGAATGGCCGCATCAGCTACCTGAACCGTCCTGCCGCCGACTGCGGGGTGCGCGCGGGCATGTCAGCGAGTGATGCGGCACGACTCATGCTGGCGCATGATCCGGGCGCTCCCAGCGCCTACCAGGTGACGAACCGGCGCGTCATGCATGAAGCCCATCAGGGTCGCCAGGTGGTCGTGATGGATTCCATCATCTTCGGCACCGAAGCGGATCACAACAACGTGCTGGTGACGGCCGGCCACACCGGGCGCAGCGGGGCACGCCACATCATCAATGTCAGGCCGTTCGGTTTTGTCTGCTCCGATGGCGGCCGCGGTCGCGCTGATTCCGGCATGGCCGGTCTGGCCATCACCAACGACGCTGGCATCGCCGGTGCCACGGTGGACGCGCGCCTGGCGCGCATGGGTGACGGCATGAGCACGTTCGAGGACGGTGTGATCAGCGCCGCCAACCAGTTGGCAATGGCGAGCGGGGTACGGGTCGGCATGTCGGCGCGTGAGGCGGCGCTGTTGCTGCTTGGGCGCAGTGCGGGTGTTTGAGGCAAACCGGTTTTCCATCGACGAGAGATCGTCCGCGAGGGGCCCTTGGCAAGGTGATGGACTACATCAGGGCATGGCCGTCTGCAATAAGCTGAAAGCGGGTCTCGCGATAGTTGCCCGAATGGCAGTTATGTGCCCATTTCGATCGCTGGTTTGTCATTGCATTGACGTGCTCTGGCGCGCGCCGCAGCAGGCGCACAGCAGCACTGGCTCACACTGGGGCGGTCGGCACTGCGTGTCCGACTGCCCTGCGGTGCGCGCCCGGCGGTCGCATCGCGGAACTCGCTGCGTTCGCTGCGCTCTCTACGCTCAGACAGCCGCGATGAGCATGTTGACGAAGTGCG
>JANOTG010000660.1:0-9046 GCA_031416215.1 Betaproteobacteria bacterium | reverse complement strand
CATTGCTGGGTGCCACACCCAGGCCGGCGAGTTTGAGTTCGCCACCGGGCAGCACCTCAGCCACCACCACCATCACTTTGGCGGTGCCGATGTCCAGTCCTACGACCAGGTCTTTGTATTCTTTTGCCATATGTCCACCTGTTAACTAGGAGCCCGACAGCTCCGAGACCGGTGGCGCCGCATGCGACATTCCGGTGTCATTTTTTTGCCTCCAAGTTGACCAGCGTGCTCACACCGCGTATGCGCACTGCATATCCGTCGGCATGGCGCAGGTCGGCCGATTCGACGGCATCCAGCCGGCGCTGGTAACGCGACGTGACCTGGGTCACGGTCTTGAGAAACTGGTTGGTGCGTGTTGTCACCTCCGCCGGGCTGCCGCGGCCGAGCTCGATCTGAGCACCGGTGTCCAGACGCGCCACCCAGCTGCCGCGACCGGACAATTCCAGCTGCTCCAGCGAAAGGTCCAGCGGCTCGAACAGGGGTTGCAGCTGGCGGTACATCGCCAGCACCTGTGGCTCCTGTCCGGGCGGACCCCCCAGGCGGGGCAGGGCCTCATGCTCGACCTCGCCGGTATTGGCCTCGAAGACCTCACCGAACGAATTGAGAAGACGCGATTCACCCTCACCGCCCCAATAGGCCACCACCTGGTGTTCCTGCAGCACGACACGCAGCCGGTTTGGAAACTCGCGCCGCACGATGGCGCGGCGCACCCAGGGAGCCGATTCGAATGCCAGGCGGGCACGTGCCAGGTCCAGTGTCAGAAAGCTGCCACCGAGTCTGGGCAGGACGTTGGCCCGCAACGTGACCGCATTGCTGTGCGCGACGTCGCCGCGCACGGTGATTGCGGTCAGGGCGAACACCGGGTGGTTGGCCGCCCACACAGCAAACGCCACCATGGCCAGCGCGGCGAAGATGGCGAACAGGGCGCTGGCGGTCAGGTTCATGAGCCGCACGTCAAACGGTGTTGCCAGCGCATCGGTCATGTCGCGCCCCCGGCTGAGCGCGTCTGGTCCAGACTGGCGCCCGCCAGCAATTCCAGGCACAAGGCGTCGTAGTCCAGGCCTGCAGCGCGCGCCGACATCGGCACCAGCGAGTGGCTGGTCATTCCGGGCGAGGTATTGATCTCCAGCAGGTACGGCTGGCGCGACACGGCATCGATCATCACGTCGACGCGACCCCAGCCGCGACATCCCAGCACCCGATAGGCCTTGAGCACCAGGCGTTGGATGTTCTCTTCCTCACCTGCGGGCAGGCCGCACGGCACAAGGTATTTGGTGTCGTTGGTGAAGTACTTGTGCTGGTAATCGTAGTTGCCGTCCGGTGCCTGGATGCGGATCACCGGCAATGCGCGCGCATCGTCACCACTGCCGATCACCGGGCAGGTCACCTCATCACCGCGGATGAACTGCTCGCACAGGACGTCTGCGTCGAGCAGCGACGCCTGTTCCACCGCAGCCTTCATGTCCGAGTATCCTTGGACTGTCACCACCCCGATCGACGAACCTTCGCGCGCCGGCTTGACGATCAGCGGCAGCCCCAGCGTGTCTGGCACCGACAGCACCTGCTTGTGGTCGAAGCTGCCGAGCCGCAGTAGCTGGTAGCGTGGTGTGGGCAGCCCTTCGGCCAGCCAGACGCGTTTCGTCATCACCTTGTCGATGGCGATGGCCGACGCCATGACACCGGAGCCGGTGTAGGGCACACCCAGCAGCTCGAGTGCTCCCTGGACCGTGCCGTCCTCGCCAAAACGGCCGTGCAAGGCGATGAAGCAGCGCGAAAAGCCCTCGTCGCGCAGCCAGTGCAGATCGCGCTCTGCCGGATCGAAGGCATGGGCGTCCACGCCGCCGTTGCGCAGCGCCTGCAGCACGCCGTTGCCCGACATCAGCGAGATTTCGCGTTCCGCGGAAGCGCCACCCATCAGCACGGCCACCTTGCCAAACCGCGCGCCTGCCGGCGTCGGGGATGGCGAGGGTGGGTGCGTTGTGTTGTTGCCGACGGGTCCTGTCATGCTGCACCTCCTGGCCGCAACAGCTGCGTCAGCTGACCTGGCAGGTTGCCAATCGATCCGGCACCCATGCACAACACCACGTCGTCCGCGCGGCTGGCCTGCACGATGGTCTGCGCCAGGTCGGCCATGTCGGCGACGAAGATCGTCTCCACCCGGCCGGTCGCACGCACGGCACGCTCCAGGGCGCGGCCGTCCGCGGCCATGATGGCGCTTTCGCCGGCCGCATAGACCTCGCACAGCAGCAGCAGATCACACTGGCCCAGCACCTGGACGAAGTCGTCAAAACAGTCACGTGTGCGGCTGTAGCGGTGCGGCTGGAACGCCAACACCAGGCGACGATCGGGGAAGGCGCCGCGCGCCGCCGCCAGTGTGGCGGCGATCTCGACCGGGTGGTGGCCGTAATCGTCGACGAGGGTGAAACAGCCGCCGTCCGGCGCGGCAAACGGTCCGTGCTGCGCAAAACGTCGCGCCACACCCTGAAATCCGGCCAAGGCGGCCTGCAACACGTGGTCGTCGATGTCGAGTTCGGTGGCGATGGCGACCGCCGACAGGGCATTCAGCACATTGTGTCGCCCAGCCAGGTTGAGTACGACGTCCAGATCCGGCAGCCCAACGCCGTTGCTCCGCTGCACCCGAAAGTGCATCTGGCCCGCGACCGCGCGGACATCGACTGCGCGCACCTGCGCCGCTTCGTCGAATCCATACTGGACCACGGCGCAGGACACACGCGGCAGAATATCGCGTACGCCGGGGTCGTCGCTGCACAGGATGGCGGTGCCGTAAAACGGCAACCGGTGCAGGAAGTCGACAAAGGCCGACTTGAGGCGCCCGAAGTCGTGCCCGTAGGTCTCCATGTGGTCGGCGTCGATGTTGGTGACCACGGCCATGACCGGCAGCAGGTGCAGGAACGACGCGTCCGACTCGTCCGCTTCGACCACCATGTAGTCGCCGCTACCGAGCCGGGCGTTGGCTCCTGCGCTGTTGAGTCGTCCGCCGATCACGAAGCTGGGGTCCAGGCCGGCCTCGGCCAGCAGGCTGGCGACCAGACTGGTGGTGGTGGTCTTGCCGTGGGTGCCGGCAATCGCGATGCCCTGTTTCAGGCGCATCAGCTCGGCCAGCATCAGCGCGCGCGCGACGACCGGGATGCGCCGCCGCCGGGCCTCGTGCACCTCGGGGTTGTCGGGCTGCACCGCAGTGGAGGTGACGATGGCGTCCGCCGCCTGCACATGGCTCGCGGAGTGCCCGATGTGGACGCTTATTCCGAGCCCGACCAGGCGGTCCAAGGTGGCGCTGGCTGCCAGATCGGAACCGGAAACACGGTAACCAAGCTTGGCCAGGATCTCGGCGATGCCGGACATGCCTGCGCCGCCGATGCCGACAAAGTGGATCTGCTTGATGGCGTGTTTCATGCGCCCACCAGTTCTTCGCAGGCTGCGATAACGGCCGCCACGGCGCCGGTTTGCGCGACCGCGCGGGCCCTGAGTGCCCGTTCCAGCAATTGCGCACGGTCGGTATGCAGCAGAAAAGTAGCCAGACTTTGTGCATTGAATGTGTTTTGCGGCAACAGCCAGGCCGCACCCTGGTCCACCAGGAAGCGTGCGTTGCAGGTCTGGTGGTCGTCCACCGCGGTCGGCAGCGGCACAAAAGCCGCAGCGGCGCCGACTGCTGCGACTTCGGTCACTGTGCTGGCGCCGGCACGGCACAACACCAGGTCGGCGTCGGCAAAGGCCTGCGCGGTGTCTTCAATGAACTCGGTCAATTCACCCTGTACGCCCGCGGCTGCGTAGGCTGCGCGCAATGGGTCCAGTTGGCCCGCGCCGCCCTGGTGCCGGACCTGGGGCCGTTGCATCATCGGCAACAAGGCCAGAGCGCGCGGCACGGTGTCATTGAGCACCCGTGCGCCCTGGCTGCCTCCGACCACCAGCAGTCGCAAGGCCCCGCTGCGCTGCGCGAAGCGCTGAGCCGGCTCGGGTTGCACACAGAATGCCGCTCGCAAGGGGTTGCCGATCCAGGTCGCCCGCGCCAATGCGGATGGAAACGCGCTGAACACCCGGTCTGCCACCTTGGACAACACGCGATTGGCCATCCCGGCGACCGAATTCTGCTCATGCAGGACCAGCGGCGTGCCGAGCAAGACCCCCATCATGCCGGCCGGGAAGCTGATGTAACCACCCAGGCCAATGACCACATCGGGCCGGTGGCGGCGCAGCACCTGGATGCTTTGCCAGAACGCGCGCAGCAAACGTGCCGGCAGCAGCAGCGCGGTCAGCCCTCCCTTGCCTCGCAGGCCACCGAAGTCCAATACTTCGAAGGCGAAGCCCTGGGCTGGTACCAGGCGGCTTTCCATGCTGGGCCGGCCGCGGCTGCCTTTGCCGCCCAGCCACACCACGGTCCAGCCGCGTTCGCGCAGCGCGATCGCCACGGCCAGGCCAGGAAAGATATGGCCGCCGGTGCCCCCTGCCATCACCAGAGCGCGGCGCGGCGCGGTGCCCACTGGAGAACCTTCGCCCTGTCGGGCTGCGGTGCGAGCTTGCTTGGGGCGGCCCGGCGCTGCGCTCATCAGAGTACCTGCGCCCTGCCGGGCTGCGGTGCGAGCTTGCTTGGGGCGGCCCGGCGCTGCGCTCATGATCTCCCCCCATGCATGAGTTGCCGGCTTTCGATGTCGATGCGCAATACCAGTGCGATGGCGACCAGATTCACGAGGATGGCTGATCCGCCGTAACTCATCAGGGGCAATGTCAGGCCTTTGGTCGGCAGGGCGCCCAGGTTGACGCCCATGTTGATGAAGGCCTGGAATCCCATCCAGATGCCCACGCCCTGCGCCACCAGGCCGGCAAATACGCGGTCCAGGGCGATGGCCTGGCGCCCGATATGGATCATGCGGCGGGTGATCCACAGAAACAATCCGATCACGCACAACACGCCCAGCAGGCCAAATTCTTCACCGATGACAGCCAGCAGGAAGTCCGTGTGTGCCTCCGGCAGCCAATGCAGCTTTTCGACACTTCCGCCCAGCCCGACGCCGAAGATCTCGCCGCGGCCGATGGCGATCAGCGAATGCGAGAGCTGGTAACCTTTGCCCAGCGCGTGTTTTTCGCTCCAAGGGTCGAGGTAGGCAAAAATGCGCTCGCGCCGCCATTCGCTGGCGGCGATCATCAGGCCGAAGGCGACGACCAGAATGGCGGCAATCAGGAAAAACATGCGCGCGTTGACGCCGCCCAGAAACAAGATTCCCATGGCGATCACGGCGATCACCATGAACGCGCCCATGTCGGGTTCGGCCAGCAGCAGCAGGCCGACCACGGCAACCGCCGCGGCCATCGGCATCACGGCGCGAAAGAAGCGTTCCTTGACTTCCATCTTGCGCACCATGTAGTCGCTGGCATACAGCAACACGGCAAATTTTGCGAGTTCGGAGGGCTGGAAACTGAAAGGCCCAAGCACCAGCCAGCGCCGCGCGCCGTTGACTCCTTTGCCCAGTTGTGGCACCAGCACCGCGATCAGCAGCAACAGCGCGGCGACGAACAACCACGGCGCCAGCTTTTCCCAGCGTGCCACAGGTATCTGGAATGCAATCAGGGCCGCCACAAACGACACCGCCAACCACAACAGGTGGCGCAACATGAAATGGGTATGTGAATAACGGGCGAACTTCGGGTTGTCCGGCATTGCGATGGATGCCGAGTACACCATCACCAGGCCCCAGGCGAGCAGGGCCACCGTGACCCATACCAACACCTGGTCAAAGCTGGCCAGGCGCATGGGCGCGCTGGACATGCCGGCGTGTGTCTGACCGCCCAGGCGCACTGGCAGACGTATCGGCGCCGCTGCGGCGAGGCCGGACCACCAGCCGCCCAGGCGCTGTCGTGTCGTGGCACTCACCTGTGACTCCCGGCCTGGCGCGCGGCACTGCCGGGCACCCTGGAGTGAGCGTACGGCCTCATCAGGCATCCTCCATGCTGCGCATTGCGGAATTGGCTACCACATGACAAGCGCTTCGCACAATTGTCAGTCTCCGCCGCAACTTCGTTGTCGCCCTTGGGGCGGCCCTGCGGTCTCATCAGGCATCCTCCATGCTGTGCATTGCGGAATTCGCCCTTGGGGCGGCCCTGCGGTCTCATGCCCGCGCCTCCAGCGTTATGCTGCTGTCATGACCCAGCGCCACGACGGCATCACAGAACACCCGCGCCCGGTGCACATAGTTGTCGAACATGTCCAGGCTGGCGCAGGCCGGTGACAGCAAAACCGCGTCTCCTGCCCGTGCCAGCGCCCTTGCACGGGCGACGGCGTCTTCCATGCTGGTTGCGCACGCCAGTGGCACAGCACAATGCTCCAGCGCCTGGCGCAGCAGTGGCGCATCCCGTCCGAGCAGTACGACCGCACGTGCATGGTGGGTGACCGGCTGCGCCAGCGGGCCAAAGTCCTGCCCCTTGCCGTCACCGCCGAGAATGAGCACCAGTTTGCGCTGGCCGCCCAGTCCGGTGATGGCAGCCACAGTGGCGCCGACATTGGTGCCTTTGCTGTCGTCGAAGTATTCGACGTCGTCAACGATGGCGATGGATTCGACCCGATGCGGCTCGCCCCGGTACTCGCGCAACCCGTACAACATCGGCGCCAGCTCACAACCCGCCGCAGTCGCCAGGGCCAATGCCGCCAGAGCGTTGGTGGCGTTGTGGCGCCCCTGAATACGCAGGGCTTCCGCCGGAAGCAGGCGTTGCAGCACAATGGGCGCGGCCTCCTGTCCGCGCCGCGGTCGGTCGGTCGGGTCGGTTTCCAGCGCGCGCACCAGCCAGGCCATGCCATGCGACTCGTCGATACCAAAGTCACCCGGTTGCTGTGGCGTGCCGCTGCAAAAACCGGTGCTGGCGCGCACCTGTCGGCGCACGGCTGGGGGCACCATGGCCCTCACCTGGGCGTCATCCCGATTCAGCACCATGTGACCACGGCTGCCAAACACACGGGCCTTGGCCTGGCAATAGGCAGGCATGGTCCCATGCCAGTCCAGATGGTCCTGCGATATGTTCAGCACACAAGCAGCGGTAGGCTCCAGCGGCGCCAGCAAGCCGTCGCAAGCCATCGCGCTGACTCCATCGGCCAACTGGAAACTGGATAGTTCGATCACCCAGACCTGTGGCAACGCTGCCTGGGCGATTTTCTCGGCCAGGGTGTCGAGCAGGGTCGGGCCGATATTGCCGGCCACCGCCACGGTTTTGCCAGCACGGGCCACCAGCAGGCCGGTGAGCGCGGTGACGGTGGTCTTGCCATTGGTGCCGGTGATCGCCAGTACCATGGGTTGGTAGTTCTGCGTCACGCGAAGTCGTTCGAGGGCACCGCAAAACAATGCCAGTTCACCGGCAACGCTCAGCCCGCTTGCGGCTGCACTGGCGCACAGCCCCGCGATCTCCCGCGGTGCAATGCCCGGGCTCTTGAGCACCAGCGTCGCCCCGCTCGATGACAGCAACTCTGGCCCCAGCGGCGCGCAGACAAACTGCACGGACGGCAAGGTTTCGCGCAGCTGTGCGAGTTGTGGCGGGTTGGGACGGGTGTCGGCCACTGTTACCCGCATGCCGGCGGCGGCACACCAGCGTGCCATGCCCAGACCGGACGCTCCCAACCCCAGCACCAATGCAGCAACCGGGGGGTGGATGGGCGCGGACATGGTGTTCAACGCAGCTTGAGTGTCGACAGGCCGACCAGGCACAGCAACATGGTGATGATCCAGAAGCGCACCACCACCTGGGTTTCCTTCCAGCCGGCTTTTTCGAAATGGTGGTGCAATGGGGCCATGCGAAACAGCCGCCGCCCTTCGCCATAACGGCGCCGCGTGTATTTGAAGTAAGCGACTTGCAGCATCACCGAAACCGCTTCGGCGACAAAGATGCCGCCCATGATCGCCAGCACGATTTCCTGGCGCACGATGACGGCAATGGTGCCCAGCGCGCCGCCCAGCGCCAGCGCTCCGACGTCACCCATGAATACCTGTGCCGGATGGGTGTTGAACCACTGAAATGCCAAGCCGGCACCGGCCATGGCCGAGCAAAACACCAGCAGTTCACCAGCGCCGGGGATGTGCGGGAAGAGCAGGTACTTAGAGAAGACGCTGTTGCCCACGATGTAGGCAAAGACGCCGAGCGCCGAGCCGACCATCACCACCGGCATGATGGCCAGGCCGTCCAGCCCGTCGGTGAAGTTCACGGCGTTGCTGGTGCCCACGATGACGAACCAGGTGACGGCAATAAAGCCGAACACACCCAGCGGGTAGCTCACGGTTTTGAAGAAAGGCACCATCAAGTCGGCGCGCGGCGGCAAGTTGGTCGAGAAGCCGCTGGTGACCCAACGCAGGAAGAGCTCCAGGACACGCAGGTTCGAGGTCTCGGCCACGCTGAACGCAAGGTAGAGCGCGGCGATGAGGCCGATCAAGCCCTGCCAGAAAAACTTCTCCAGCGAGCGCATGCCTTCGGGGTCTTTGTTGACGACCTTGCGCCAGTCGTCGATCCAGCCGATAGCGCCGAAGCCGAAGGTCACCAGCATCACCACCCACACGAAGCGGTTGCTCCAGTCGAACCACAACAGGGTGGCGACACCGATGCCGATGAGCACGAGCACGCCGCCCATGGTGGGTGTGCCGCGTTTGTCCAGGTGCGTGGCCATGCCGTATTCGCGAACGGGCTGTCCGATCTTCATCAACGTGAGCTTGCGGATGACCCAGGGCCCGAAGGCCAGGCCGATCAAGAGCGCCGTCATCGCCGCCATCACCGCGCGGAAGGTGAGGTACTGGAAGACGCGCAGGAAACCGAGCTCGGGGCTCAGGGTCATCAACCACTGCGACAGGCTAAGCAGCATCGGTGTCTTTCATGATCGCTTGCACCACACGCGGCATGCCCATGAAGCGCGAGCCTTTGATGAGCAGTGAGGCGGCGGCGGGTGCTTCATGCAGCGCGTCGATCAGCGCCAGTGCGTCGGCGAAGTGGCGCGCGCCGGGGCCGTAAGCCTGCGCCGTGCTAACACTCAACGCACCGGCGCACCAGAGATGCTCGATGC
>JANOTG010000659.1:0-13403 GCA_031416215.1 Betaproteobacteria bacterium | reverse complement strand
GGTGTTTTCCAGCGCGTGGCCGGCGCACGCCGTACGCGCGCACTCCAGCGTCTGTTGCAATCGACCACGCGTCAATGCAGTGCCGGCGCAAAAGAACAGGGTCGCCAAACACCGATGGCCGTTCAAGCCCAGCCGGCTGTTCATGAGCAGGCTGTCGGAGGCCGCAATGACACCGCGCTCCAGCCAGACACCCGGCACTTCGAGGTGCTGGCAAAACCGGCCGGCATCAAATGCCTGGCCGGCGGCCGGCAAACCCAGCGCGGTGATGTCCCAGCCCATCATCTCGGCGCCTGGTGCGAGGTCCATTTGCAGTCGGTTCTCGGCCAGGCAACCGGGGTAACACAGGGCCTCCAGCGGTAACCACTCCAGCCGCGCGCCCGCGTCCAGCTGGATGCGGGTGTGTTGCAGGGCGGTTTCTCCATCAGATCGGTAGAAGCGGGTAGCACCGGGTGTGGTCACCAGGACATGGGCGCCGGCGCCAGCCCGCAGCTGGATGTCCAGCTGGTCGCCGCCGACCAGGCCACCCGGTGGATGCACCAGGACGTTATGGCAGATGGCATCACCCTCTGGGTGCAGCGTTTGCAGGATGCGCAGCGGTCCGTTGTGCAGGTAGCGTGCCGTGGTACGGCCCTGCTCGAGGGCGTAGTCGACATTGAGCGATGCCTTCCAGGTCATCGCAGACCTGCCTGGTTCAGGTTGTCTTGCCGTCTGGTTTGCCGGAACAGGCCAGCAGGGCACTCAGCTCCGCGGCTGTCCCCTGGCCTTCGGCCTCCTCCTTTATGCCGCTGCGCCGAGCGCCCCACCGACCTGTTCAACGTGGTGTTCGGAGTCTGCCGCCTGACAATGGCGTAACGATGCCCGCCCGCTAAAGCGCGTACCCTGGCTCCAAGCACCCAAAAGCAAACCCGGATCACTCGTTCTGCGACCCACGATGCGCCCACGCCGTGGTGTGTTTCTCGATAGTGCTGAACAACTCGTACATCGCCATCGCCATGGCGCCGATCACCACCAGCCCGGCAAACGCCAATGCCAGGCGCTGTTGTGACCCTGCCGTCTGCATCAGGTAACCGATGCCGGAGTCCCCGGCAGTCATCTCGGCCAGCACGGTACCGACGAAGGCGAGTGTGATGGCGACCTTGAGCGACGCGTAAAAGTAGGGCAAGGAGCGCGGCAGGCCCACCTTCATCAGCACGTCACGGCGTTTCGCCCCCAGCACCCGCAGCACGTCTTCCAGCTCGGGCTCCAGGGTCGCCAGGCCGGTAGCCATGTTGACCGTGATCGGGAAAAACGAGATCAGAAAAGCCGTCAGGATACCGGGGCCCAGGCCGATGCCGAACCACACCACCAGGATCGGCACGATGGCGGCCTTGGGCACGGCATTGAAGGCCACCAGCAGCGGGAACACAGCGGCATAGGCGAAACGCGTCGAGCCGACCAGGAACCCCAACAATACGCCGACCACGATGGACAGGCCAAAGCCGACCATCGTGACCCAGAAGGTTTGCCAGGCGGCCAGGGCGATGGGGCCGGTGAACTCGGCGAGGGCCCGGCCGATCAACAGCGGGCTGGGGAAGATGAATTCAGGTATGGCGAACACCATACACACCAGTTGCCACAACGCCACCAGGGTGACGAGCAACAGCAGGGGTGCCGCACGCTCCATGTTTTTGGAGTTCATTGGACTGCTCCTGCGCCCGCCGCAGACGACTTGCGCAAGGCACCAATATGGCCGCGCAGCTCATGCACGAGTTCGGTGAATTCCGGCGTGTAGGTGATCTCGAGTTCGCGTTCGCGCGGCAGGTCGATCTCGCGGCGCACCACGAATCGGCCCGGGCCCTTGCTCATCACATAGACAGTGTCGGCCAGGAACACCGATTCGCGCAGGTCGTGTGTCACCAACACCACGTTGAACTGTTGCTCCAGCCACAACTCGCGCAGGATGCACCACAACTCCTCGCGGGTGAAAGCATCGAGCGCGCCAAAAGGCTCATCCAGCAAAAGCATCTTGGGCTCGTGAATCAGCGCACGGCAGATGCTCACACGTTGTTGCATGCCGCCCGAGAGTTGCCAGGGAAACTTGGCCTCGTAACCACCCAGCCCGACCTTGCGCAGCAGCGCACTCGCGCGCTCGGCGTATTCGGCACGCTGGCGTTTGAAGTTGCTGCGGTAGGGCTCGACGATCTCCAGCGGCAGCAACACGTTGTCCAAGGTGGTGCGCCACGGCAGCAAAGAGGGCGCCTGGAAGGCCATGCCGGATATCTTGAGCGGCCCGGTCACCGGCTGGCCGTCGACCAGCACCTTGCCACGTGACGGCATCTTGAGGCCTGTGGTGAGCTTCATGAAAGTTGACTTGCCACAGCCCGAGGGCCCGACGATGGCGATGAACTGGCCTTTCGCGGCCTGCAGGTCGATGGCCTCGACGGCAAAGCTGTTTTGCGCCAGCAAGGCCTCGTTGTAGGCCAGCCAGACGCCCTGAAAGTCGATGAAGGGCGCCTGGCCGGGCGCCCCACTGCCCGCTTGCACCACGACTATTTCTTGGCCGGCAGGATGTTGAGCTCGGCCGCGCTGGGCAGAAAACTGCCGTTCCAGACCGCATCGGCGCTGACGCGGGTCTTGGTGGCAAAGGCGTCCGACACCTGGCTGGCCATCAGCGCCAGGCGCGGCGCCTTGATCTGGCCATATCCTTCAGCCCGGGCGTCCGGGCTGTTGATCACGGAATCTATGGCCAGGCGCAGACGGCGCTGCTCCAACTCGACGTTGATGATGCCATCACGTGCCTTGACAAACTCGATGGCTGCGTCGGGTTTGGCGATCACTTCCCGGGCGCCTTTCGTGAAGGCCTGCAGGAAGGCCTTGATGGCGGCCGGATTGTCCTTGAGCAGCTTGGGTGAGACGATGATGGCATTTCCGTACAGCTTGACGCCGAAGTCGGGATACGGCAGCACCACCACATCTTCGGCTTTCACACCGCGTGCTTCCAGGTTCAGCAGCGAGGTAAAGGTGAAGCCGGTGATGGCATCGACGTCGCCGCGCGCCAGCATGGTTTCGCGCAGCGGCGGGTCCATCGCGGTCCAGGTGACGGCACCGATGTTGTTGGCCTTCTGGAATATCGGGAAGGCGCGCCGCCCGGCGTCAAACACGGGGGCGCCCAGCTTCTTGCCGTTCAGGTCGCCCGGGGTCTTGATGCCGCTTTTCTTGAGGGCCATCACCGAGGCCGGCGTATTGTTGTAGACCATCATCACGGCCACCGGCTTGTTCGGTGCATCCGGGTTGTTGGCGTGGAACTCCATCAGCGCCGCGAGGTCGGCGAAACCCATGTCATAGGTGCCCGAGGCAACCCGGGTTACCGCGCCGCCGGAGCCGTTGCCGGCGTCCACCGTGACGTCGAGCTTGGCGTCCTTGAAATAACCCTTCGCAACCGGCGCCAAGAATAGTGCCGACGGTCCTTCAAAGCGCCAGTCCAGGATGAATTTAATAGGCGTGTTTTGCGCCTGGGCTAGCAGGCTCAGTGTGGCGGCGGCAACAAATGCGGCCAGCCGACCAAGAAGGGATGTAGTCATGAAGGATGTCCAGTCTGGTTGCTGCGGGAAACAACCCGCCGAATGAAATCACGCAAGAAGGGTGCCAGCAACGGCGTGGCGGCAGATCTTCCGGTCAGGATTATCGGCGCAATATCGCGACCCGGCGCCGCGACCGGGTCAGATGTCAAAGAGTGTCGGGTGACTGCACCGCTGCGACCACGGTTTGCTGGTGGCCGTCGCGCTCCCGGGTACGAAGCCACCAGACCGCCCCTTTTCGCACCGGGCAGGCGTCGAACTTGAATGGCAACAGGCGGGCGATGGTCTCCCCCAACACCGGCTGGTGGCCGATCACGAGCACCGTCTGTTTGGCGCCAGGCCAGTGCGTCGCCGCGAGCAGTTGCTCGACGCTGCCGCCGGTGCCAAGCTCGGCACGGATCTTGAATTTCCGCCCCAGCGCCACGGCCGTCTGTTCGCAGCGTTTTGCCGGGCTGCACAGGATACGTGTTCCTTCAGGCAGTTGCCGATCCAGCCAACTGGCGACACGCGCGGCCTGCTTGGCTCCGCGCGGCGTCAGTGCCCGTGCCTGGTCGTCGCAGCCTTCAACCCAGTCTTCGGCGTCGGCATGGCGCCACAGTATCAGGTCCATGCTCAGTTCCTGGGGCCGCGCGCTGCGTAACGGGCCATCAGTGCATCCTGGGCGCCGACGGCGGCATGACCGGGCTCGGCACGCACGCGTCGGTACGACCCATCAGCCGACAACTCCCAGGCGTCACGCGTGTCGTTCAGATAAGCCAGCAAACACTCGTCGATCACGCGCTGGCGCAGTACCGGATCGTTGATCGGCCAGACCAGTTCGATGCGGCGCATCATGTTGCGGTTCATCCAGTCGGCGCTGGACAGGTAGACGGTTTCTGTCTCGCCCTGACGGAAATAGAAGACCCGGGAGTGCTCCAGAAAGCGACCGATGATGGAGCGCACCCGGATGTTGTCGGTGACACCTGGCAACTGCGGCGGCAAGATACAGGCACCGCGCACGATCAGGTCGGTTTTCACGCCAAGACGGGCGGCTCGTACCAGGGCCATCATCAGGGCCTCGTCCGTCAAAGCATTCATCTTGAGCACGATGCGGGTCTCGATGCCTGCTGCGGCCGCCTCGCCGAGTTGCCCGATGCGGGCGATCAGTTTGCGGTGCAGATGAAACGGCGCCAGCAACAACTGGTTGAGCGGCGGCAGCCGACTCTGGCTGGCGAGGTGCAGGAACACCTGTTCGACGTCGGCCGTCAGCGCCGGGTCGCGGCTGAGGTGGCTCAGATCGGTGTACAGGCGCGCCGTGCGCGGGTTGTAGTTGCCCGTCGACAGGTGCACATAACGCACCAGGGCCTGGCCTTCGCGGCGCGTGACCAGCAGCATCTTGGCGTGGGTTTTGAGCCCGACCACCCCATACACCACCTGGGCGCCGATGGACTCCAGACTTTCGGCCCAGTTGATGTTGGCTTCTTCGTCAAAACGCGCCTTCAGTTCCACCACGGCAGTGACCTCCTTGCCCTGACGTACGGCTTCGCGCAGCAGATCGAGCAGCTGCGCATCGGAGCCGGTGCGGTAGATGGTCTGCTTGATGGCCAGCACCTGGGGGTCGTTCACCGCCTCACGCAGGAATGCCAACACACCGTCAAAGTGTTCGAACGGCTGATGGATCAGCACATCACCCTGGCTCAGCCGACTGAAGATGGATTGCCCGCTGACCAGCGCAACCGGGAACGTGGCCTGGTAGGGCGTGAACAGCAGCTCCGGCGCATCGATGAGGTCGATCAGCTGCTGCAGGCGGACCAGATTCACCGGCCCGTGCACCCGGTACAAGGACGCCTTCGGCAGATTGAACTGCCGCAGCAGAAACGCCGAGAGAAACTCCGAGCAGCCGGCCGACACCTCCAGGCGTACCGCCTGCCCGTAGTGGCGCCTCTGCAAACCCTGGCGCAAGGCGGTGCGCAGGTTGCGCACATCGTCTTCATCCACCGCCAGGTCGGAGTGGCGGGTGACCCGGAACTGCGAGAACTGCCCCACCTCGCGCCCCGGAAACAGGCTGTGCAGATGGGCGCGGATGACGCTGGACAAGGATACAAACAAGGTCTTCCTGCCACTGACCTTGGCTGGCATGCGTATCAGCCGCGGCACCACGCGCGGCACCTTCACGATGGCAATCTCGTTTTCGCGCCCGAAGGCATCCTTGCCGCCCAGCCGCACGATGAAGTTCAGGGACTTGTTGGCCACCTGCGGGAACGGGTGTGCCGGATCGAGCCCGACCGGGATCAGCAGCGGGCGTACCTCGCGTTCAAAATACTGATGCACCCAGCGCGCCTGCGCAGTGGTGCGGTCGCTGTGCGACACAATTTCGATGCCGGCGCGCGCAAACGCAGGTGTCAGGGTGTCGTTGTACAGGCCGTACTGGCGGGCGACCAGGGTGTGTGCCTCGTCAGACAAGGCCTGGTAGGACGTCGGGGTGTATCCACCTGCGTTTTCGCCGCTCTGGTAGGCCTGCAAATGGGGTGCGACACGGACCTCGAAAAACTCGTCCAGATTCGAAGACACGATGCAAAGGTAACGCAACCGCTCCAGCAGCGGCACTTCGGCACGATGCGCCCAGTCCAGCACCCGCTCGTTGAACGCCAGGATGCTGTGGTCACGGTCGAGCAATGGAACAGTGACGGCTTCAGCAGTGGGGCGGGTCGTGGTCATGGGCAACTTGATGCACGGCAGTACTGGTGTGTCGCTCGGTATCAGCGGGCTGTGCTGATGCGGCTGGTTGTGCCAATCTGGTGCAGTTGCAAGTATTTCGCAGATTTATGACATTCGCGTGACAAGATGCGGTCTGATCGGGTTTCCATGTTTTGGCACAAGGTTTTCGACAAACTGGCGGGCTGCCTGCGACCAGCCGAACTGCAGGGCGCGGGTTCGTGCCTCGTGCCTGGGAACGGCCAGGGCACCAAAAAAGGCGCTGCGCAGGTCGGCATGCAGGCAACCGCCGCGGCCGGTGGCCAACACTTCAGTGGGTCCGTTTTCCGGATAGGCGGCAACCGGCGTACCGCAGGCCATGGCTTCGAGCATCACCAGCCCGAAGGTCTCGTTCTTGCTCGGGAACACAAATACGTCGGCCGCTGCATAGACCTGCGCCAATTCCTCGCGTGGCAGCAGTCCGAGCCAGCGTACCTGTGTAAAGCGCTCCTTGAGTGTGTTTTCCAGCGGCCCCACGCCGCACACGATGCGGGTGCCGGGAATGTCGAGCGCAAGAAAGGCCTCGATGTTTTTTTCATAAGAAACGCGGCCGACGAACAGTGACACCGGACGGGCCAGGGCGCCGAGTGACGCCAGTACCCGTGGTTCGTCCTGGTAGGCGAAGAGTGAGGTATCCACACCGTGGGTCCAGTTGCGCAGGTTGGCGAAGCCGCGACCGGCCAGCATGTCCAGCACGCCCTGTGTTGGCACCATGACGCCGGACGACGCCTTGTGAAAGTGGCGAAACAGCCCGTAACCCAGCGCCAATGGAATACGCAGCGCCGCCTGCAGGATCTCCGGGAAACGGGTGTGAAATGCAGTCGTGAACGCCAGGCCGTGGCTCAGGCAGTAGCGCCGCGCAGCCCAGCCAAGAGGGCCCTCGGTAGCGATGTGGATGGCGTCGGACGGCGTCGCCTGAAGCAGCAGCGACAACTGCGCCGCCGGGCGAATGGCGATATCGATACCGGCGTAACCGGGGCATGGCCGGGTTTTGAAAAGGCCCGGGTGGACGACCGCGACCGCGTGGCCGAGCTGCTCCAGTTCGCGCACCAGTTCCAGCAGGGTGGTCACGACACCGTTGACCTGTGGCGTCCATGCGTCGGTGATAAGCAGCAACTTCATGTGGCCAGCCGCGGCTGCGCCCGCAGGGGTGCGGGCAGGGCTGTCGGCTGCCAGTGCAGCAGCTCCAGCCGACCGTCGAAGTGTTCCACCAGCGCCGTGCGGCTCTCGACCCAGTCACCGTCGTTGCAATACAGGATGCCGTCGATATCACGCATCTCGGCCCGGTGAATGTGGCCACACACGACCCCATCGTGGCCGCGCCGGCGTGCCTCGGCTGCTACTGCCTGTTCGAACTGCGTCACATAGTTCAGTGCGGTCTTGACACGATGTTTGAGGTAGGCCGACAAAGACCAGTAGGGCAAGCCCAGCCGGCCACGCAGGCGGTTCAGTTGGCGGTTCAGTCGCAGGGTCAACTCGTACAGGTTGTCGCCCAGGTAGGCCAGCCACTTGGCGCTCTGGATCACGGCATCAAAATCATCGCCGTGCACCACCCACAGGCTGCGGCCCTGCGCCGTGACATGCACCGCCTCGGCCGCCACCTCGACGCCGCCAAAATGCAGACCCGCGAATTGGCGGGCGAACTCGTCATGGTTGCCCGGAACGAACACGATGCGGCATCCCTTGCGGGCCCGCTTGAGCAGCTTCTGAACCACGTCGTTATGGGATTGTGGCCAGTACCATTTGCGCCGCAATTGCCAGCCATCGACGATGTCCCCCACCAGGTAGAGGTGGTCACTGTGGTGCGATTTGAGGAAATCCAGCAGCGCCCCGGCCTGGCAGCCCGCCGTGCCCAGATGGATGTCGGAAATGAAAATGCTGCGGTAGCGCCGGCCTGGCTGGCCAGCGTCGTGGTCGTCGTCCCGCGGCGCGCCAAACCCTGCCGCCCAGTCTCCATGGACGTCGAATGGCGTACGCATCAGGCGCCCAGCAGATGTCTGCGGTAGCGGGGTGGCAGGTCGCTGATGCGCAACATCATCGGCAGGTCGGCGCTGTTGAAATCCGGGTCCCAGGCTGGCGGGCCCAGCACCACGGCTCCCAGGCGCAGATAACCCCGGATCAGCGCCGGGGCTTCGACGGCCAGCGTGCCGTCCAGCGCATCCACTGGCAACGGCAGACGCGGCCGTACCTGGTATTCGATCGGTGCAAGGTGGCTGTGGCGCAGCTGCCGCCAGATGCTGGCAGCAGCATGGCCACCGCCGACGACACCACTGGAGCCCTGGTGCTGCATCGGAATGCTGGCGCAGCCGATCATGGTGTCCAGCGTGTTGCGCACCATGAACTCGGCCAGTGCCCCCCACAGGGCCAGAATCACGCCGCCGTGGCGATGCTGCGGGTGGACACAGCTGCGCCCGAGTTCGACCATGCGCTCACGCATGCCGCGCAGCCGGGTCAGGTCGAATTCGGTATCGCTGTACGTGCTGCCAATACGCTTGGCCTGCGCCGGTGTCAGCACGCGGTAGGTGCCGATCACCGCCCCTGACCGCGCGTCGCGCACCAGCAGGTGTTCGCAGTAGTCGTCGAAGATGTCCATGTCGTGCCCCGCCAGCGCAGGGGCCAGGCGCGCCCCCATTTCGCCCGCAAACACGGCGAAACGCAGTCGCTGCGCCTCGCGTACCTCATCCTGGTGTCGGGCCCACGCGACGTGCAGGCCGGCCGTCGTGCCGAGCCGCTTGGTCGGCGACGTGATGGTCGGGTTCGGCCGGGCAGGATGTAGCGCGGGCTGCGTCAGCATGGACAACGGCAGGGTGGGGGTGGGCAGTTCTTTCAATCCTTGCTCCTGGTAGTTGTGCCGAGTCTGGGCAGGCCCCGTGACTGCTGTGTGGCAATGTCAAGGCAATTGCGTGACACGGGTAAGCACGGCGCGCGCCACACAGGTGTCTGAGTGGTGTGCCAGCTTGGGCTCGATGGCGCGGCAAGAAATTTTTGCCGAGCCGCTCTTGAAACCTGCGGCGGTGTCCTTATCCTCCGATTCGAGCCGGCTGGAACTGGTCTCCTGCCGGTGGCAACCACTGAATCGGAGGAAACACCATGTACGAATCGATGATGAGTTACCCGAACGGCATGTTGGGTCAGTTTGAGCGCCTGCGTCGTGATCTTGATGATGCCTTTGGCTTTTCAGGCCTGCCAAGTGGCATCCGCTCGGTCTCACCGGGTACAGCGCCGGCTATCAACGTCGGGCGCACGCCGACGAGCGTCGAGGTCTACGCGTTCGCTCCCGGTCTGGACGCTTCGAAGATGGATGTCACGCTGGATCGCGGCGTCTTGCGCATCGCCGGCGAGCGCCGCTCGGGCCTGCCCGAAGCAAACACCAAGGTGAGCGTGTTTGCCCGGGAGCGCGAGTCGGGGCGATTCACACGCGCTGTTGCGCTGCCGGAGGATGTCGATCCCGACAACCTCCAGGCAAAGTACCAGGACGGTGTGCTGCGGGTGAGCATCGGACGCCGTGAATCGGCCCAACCCAAACGTATTGCGGTGCAGTGACGCGCCCGACAACGAAGGAGAAATTTCCATGAACGACAAGAACCCATTGGCCCGGAGTACCGAGCAACGCGAGCAGCAGGTCGCCGTGCTGCCCGCAGTCGATGTGTACGAGGACGAATCCGGAATCACTGTTCTGGCCGACATGCCAGGTGTTTCCAGGGAAGCGCTGGATCTGAAGGTGGAAGGCGATACGTTGTCGATTGAGGGCGGTGTGCATCCGCTGGCGCCAGCGGGCATGGAAGGCTTGTATGCCGAAATGCGTGTGCCGCGTTATCGGCGCACGTTCACTCTGAGCCGAGAACTCGATACGGCGCGGATCGATGCCAGCCTGAAGGATGGCGTATTGACATTGCGTATGCCCAAACAGGCCTACGCGCAGGCGCGGCGGATCGCCGTGACAGCGGCCTGATACCCGTGTTGTGGCCACGCTGTTGCGAGTCGTAGCTCCGCAGTGACCTTTCGAAGGCCAAAGGAGCACGCACGGCATGGTGCGTTGCGCCCGGGCTGAGCGGGTAGGCTGAACCGCCGCCACCCGGACCGGTCCGGGCGGAGTTGTTCGCCCGATCGGCAGGCGTTGGCATGACAGCAGCATCCGCCGTGGATCAACCTATCATGGGAGGATATGCGCGGCAACATCAATCCGGTTCCTCACTGGTCGTCCCGGCTGGGCGCGCTGCCGCTGCCCATGGTTGCTGCCTGATGCTAGAGCGGCTGCAACAAGGCATCGTCGCCGGCTTGCTGCTGCTGGCCGCCGTCTGGTTGTGGTGGTCGCGGCACTACCCGACTGGCGTCATCGTGGGCGGATTGATGGTGTTGGCCGTCGCCCATGCAGGTTTCCTGGCAGTCGAGTTCGCGTTGGTGCACCGGGCCAACCGCCATGACCCGGCGCCGCGCGCCGCTGTGTGGATGTTGTTGCGCGCATGGTTGGCAGAGTCGCGCGTCGCGCCGCAGGTGTTTTTGTGGCGGCAGCCGTTTCGCTCCCGGGCGTGGCCGAATAACCCCGGTGGGGTGGCGCGCGGTCGGCGCGGGGTGGTGTTGATTCACGGCTTTGTCTGCAACCGCGGCTTGTGGAACCTGTGGCTGAAGAAGCTGCACGCGGAGGGTCACGGCGTTGTGGCTGTCAACCTGGAGCCGGTGTTCGGCTCCATCGATGACTATGTGCAGACCATCGATGCCGCCGTGCGGGATGTGGCCGACGCCACCGGCATGCCACCGCTGCTGGTATGCCACAGCATGGGTGGTCTGGCAGCCCGTGCCTGGTTGCGCGCCATGCAAGCCGACGCACGAGTGCACCATGTCGTGACCATCGGCACGCCGCACCACGGCACCTGGCCGGGTCAGTTCAGCCATGTAGCCAACGGGCGCCAGATGCGCCTGAACAGCGACTGGCTGCAACAGCTGGAGCGCGACGAGCCGCCCGGGCGCGCCAGCCTGTTCACCTGTTATTACTCCAACTGTGACAACATCGTTTTCCCGGCATCTACTGCGACCCTCGCGGGCGCCGACAATCGCCTTCTGCCCGGTTTGGCGCATGTGGCGATGGCCTTTGACGCGCAGCTGATGCGCGAGACCTTCGCCCGGCTTGGCGCTACGCGTCCGGCGCCACCGGATGCTGCGCCATTGCCTCCAGGGCCTTGACCAGGGCGGAGTGGTCCATCTGGCCATGGCCCAGCGCGGCGCAGGCCTGCATCAGTTGCGCTGCCCCGGCAGTCTGCGGCAAAGCCATGTTGAGCGCCTTGGCACTTTGCAGCGCGAGGTTCAGGTCCTTCTGGTGCAGGGCTATACGAAACCCCGGGTTGAAGGTGCGTTTGATCATGCGTTCGCCATGCACCTCCAAAATGCGGCTGCTGGCAAAACCGCCCATCAGCGCCTGGCGCACCTTGGCCGGGTCGGCGCCGGCCTTGCTGGCAAACACCAGCGCCTCCGACACGGCGGCGATGTTCAACGCCACGATGATCTGGTTCGCCACCTTGCAGATCTGGCCGGCGCCAACGCCGCCGACCAGGGTGATGTTCTTGCCCATCAGTTCGAACAGCGGCCGGATATGCTCGAAGGGCGCCGCTTCGGCGCCGACCATGATGGTGAGTGATGCCGCCTTGGCACCGACCTCGCCGCCCGACACCGGGGCGTCGAGGTAGTCACAACCCAGCGCCTGGATGCGCTGCGCAAAACCCTTGGTGGCGATCGGGTCGATCGAGCTGCAATCCACTACCGTCTTGCCGGCAACCAGGCCGGCAGCCACACCGTTGCTGCCGAACAGAACCTTTTCCACATCGGGGGTGTCGGGCAACATCAGGAACACGACGTCCGACCTGGTCGCAACTTCCTGGGCGTTGGCGCAGACGGTGACACCCGCGGCGAGCAGGTCGGGCGCCACCTTGCTGCGCGTGTTGACGAACAGTGTGTGGCCTGCCTTGCGCAAGTGGCCGGCCATGGGCGCGCCCATGATGCCCAGGCCGATGAAGCCGATGTTGAGTGTGCTTGCCATGGTCGTGTCCTTCAAGATGTCAGTGTGTCGCGCCAGCCCAGGCCGGCGCTTGTGGTGGTGGCGGGTTTGTATTCACAACCGATCCAGCCCTGGTATCCAATGGCGTCCAGGTGTTTGAACAAAAAGGCGTAGTTGATCTCACCGCTGCCGGGCTCGTTGCGTCCCGGGTTGTCGGCCAGCTGCATGTGGCCGATGCGCGCCAGATGTTTTTGCATCGTGCCAGCGAGTTCGCCCTCCATGCGTTGGGCATGGTAGATGTCGTACTGGATGAACAGGTTGTCGCTGCCCACCGCGTCCTGGATCACCACCGCTTGTGCCGTGGTGTTGAGAAAAAAGCCGGGAATGTCGAAATGGTTGATCGGCTCCATCAGCAGGCGCAAACCGGCGGCCTTCAGCTCGAGCGCTGCAAAGCGCAGATTGGCGACGAAGGTGGCCGTCGCTGCTTCGTGGCTGACGCCCGGCGGCAACTTGCCCGCCAGGCAGTTGAGCTGCGGGCAGCCCAGGGTCGTGGCGTAGCTGATGCCTTGCTGCACACCGGCCTGGAACTCGGTCACCCGGTCCGGATGGCAGGCGATGCCGCGTTCGCCCGCGTCCCAGTCGCCGGGTGGCAGGTTGTGCAGCACCTGCTGCAGGCCGTGCTTCTTGAGGGCGCCGGCCAGCTCCTGCCTGTCGAAGGCGTAGGGGAACAGGTACTCGACGGCATCGAAGCCCGCCGCTTTGGCGGCTTCAAATCGCTCCATGAAGGGCAATTCGGTGAACAGCATTGACAGATTGGCGGCAAACTTTGGCATGGGTTTGTTTCCTTGCTTTTTTAATCCAGCATCGCCACGATGGCGGTGGGAGCATCCTGCCGACTGGCAGCCAACTCCTCGAACTCGACCACATTGTCGATCTCGGTACCCATGGCGATGTTTGTTACGCGCTCAAGTATCACCTCGATCACCACCGGCACGCGAAACTCCTTCATCCAGGCCTCGGCCTGGCGGATCGCCGGCGCAATCTCTTCCTGCCGATGTACCCGTATCGCCTTGCAGCCCAGGCCTTCGACCACCTTGACATGGTCCACACCATAACCGCGCACC
>JANOTG010000658.1:0-3490 GCA_031416215.1 Betaproteobacteria bacterium | reverse complement strand
GGTTGGGAGAACCCTGGTGGCGGTGCTGGAGAACTACCAGAACGCCGATGGCTCGGTGACGGTGCCCGATGTGTTGCGGCCCTACATGGGCGGTCTGGAGCGTTTGCAGCAACAGGCCTGAAGCGCCCCCCGTCGCAGGGCAGGCGCGAACCATGCGGGGATTGACTTGCCCGGGTTGCTGGCATGACACTGCAGCCCAGCAGGGCAAAGGGAGGGCGCGGGCATGGACAGCTTGTTGGTCAGGGAATGCCGGGGCGACAGCGCGCGGCAAGTGCGTGTGGCCTTGGCCGCGCGATTGGGAGGCGATGCGAGCGGGTTCCGGCGCCTGGCCAACGGTGACCTGATTGACGCTGACGCCGAAGCTGCGGCGAGGCGCTGGCAGTCAGGCGTCGGGTTGGTGGCGGACGGTGTGATCGGCCCGCACTGTCAGACCGTGCTGGGCCTGCGTGAGCCGGTAGCGATGGAGGTGCCACTCGAGCTGGAGCTGGTGCGTCGACTGTTCCCGGCCACCAAACCCGCCAACATCAACCGCTACCTGCCGTATGTGGCCGCAGCCCTGGGCGCCGTCGGGCTGACGGACCGCCTGATGTTGTGCGCCGCGCTGGGCACGATTCGCGCCGAGAGTGAGGGTTTCTTGCCGATTGCGGAGTACCCGTCCCGCTTCAATACCCGACCCGGCCAGGCACCGTTCGGGAACTACGAGGGCAGCAAGGTGCTGGGCAATACCGAGCCCGGGGATGGCGCACGCTTCAAGGGGCGTGGTTTTGTGCAGCTCACCGGACGCTTCAATTACCAGCGCTACTCGCAGGCACTCGGCATCGACCTGTTGCAGCAGCCGGACCTGGCCAATGCGCCCGAGGTGGCATCCATGCTGCTGGCGCGTTTTCTGGCCGACCGGGCGGCAGCGTTGCGCCAAGCGCTGGAACTGGGGCAGTTTGCGCAGGCGCGCAAGATGGTCAATGGCGGCGCGCATGGCCTGGACCGCTTTCGCGATGTTTTCCGCCTTGCGGATGCAGTGTGGCCGGTCACCGCGGTGCGAACGGCGCGCCGCCGCCGCCCGGCACTGCCGGCGACGGCCGCAGCGCCGTCCCAGCGTCGGCTGACGGTGCGCAAGGACCCGGCAGACCTGCGCGACCGGCCGTACACCCCGCCACCACTCGGCCTGCAGGACGTGTTCCCGGCCAACATCGATATCCAGCGTCTGCTGCCGGCCTACGGCCGTGCGGGCATGTTGCTGAATCAGGGACAGGAGGGCGCCTGCACCGGGTTTGGCCTGGCAGGCGTGGTGAACTATCTGCGCTGGCGCAAGGCCGGTTTCCCCCCACGGTTGGAATCGGTCAGCCCGCGCATGTTGTACAGCTTTGCGCGCCGGTATGACGAATATGACGGCGAGGACTATGAGGGGTCGAGTTGCCGCGGCGCACTCAAGGGCTGGTTCAACCATGGTGTGTGCCTGGAGAGTGATTGGCCCTACGACGCCGTTTCGAAGCAGCCGCAATATGGTTATGCGAAGCGTGCCAGTGCGCACACGCTGGGCGTGTACTACCGCATCGAGCGCAAGTCCGTGACCGACATGCAGGCAGCGATCCAGCAGGTAGGTGCCGTTTATGGCTCTGCATTCACCCATCTCGGCTGGGACCAAGTGGCGCGGTCGAAAAAGTTGCCCCGGAGCCACAGCGACATAGCCGTCATCGATTTTGATGGCCGACCATCCCATCTGGACGGGCATGCGTTTGCGCTGGTCGGGTTCAACAGCCAGGGTTTCGTGCTGCAGAACTCCTGGGGTCGAGACTGGGGCAGTGGCGGCTTCGCCGTGCTGACCTACGCCGATTGGCTGGCCAACAGCATGGATGCCTGGGTCGTGGCGATGGGCGTGCCGGGTGTGGTGGCGGCGCTTGTGGGCGATTCCGCGCAGGTGTCCCGCAGCGCGGCCGTGGCTGCCGACCACGCCACATGGTGGAGCCTGGCGCGTGCCTACCAGCACAGCCTGGTATTTGGCAACGATGGTCGCATGAAGCGTTACCTGACTGAAGATGAACTCAGCCGCACCGTGGTGCATCAGGTGGCGGGGTTGCCAGACCAGTGGTTCCGCAGCCGTCCGGCTGACGCTGCCCGTCGCGTCGTGATCTTTGCCCACGGGGGTTTGAACAGCGAGGATGCGGCCATGCAACGGGCGCGCGCCATGGGCCGGCATTTTGTCGGCAACGGCTGTTATCCCCTGTTCATGGTCTGGAAGACCGGATTGCTGGAGTCGCTGTCGGGCATCATCGGCGACGCGTTTCGCAAACAACCGGCGTTCGCGGGAGGGGCGGGGGAGTGGATTGCCGAGCGTTCCGATCTGTTGATCGAAAAATCTATCGGCCGCCTGCTGGCGCGACCGATCTGGAGCGAGATGAAGGAGAACGCCCAACTGGCATTTGCCGGTGGCCGTGGTGGTGACCTGATGGTCACCGCCTTGCTCCGGCTGGCCGATACCTGGGGTGATGCGCTGGAGCTGCATCTGGTCGGTCACTCTGCCGGTGCCATCCTGCTCGGGCACCTGGTCAGCGCGCTCGCGGCGCGCGGGCTGGCGCCGCGTGTGGCGTCGATACACCTGCTGGCACCGGCCTGCACCGTGCAGTTCGCCAACCGGCATTACGCAGCCCAGGAGGCCCTGATGAAGCGGCTGCATTTGCGCATCCTGTCGGATCGCCTGGAGCGCAACGACAGCGTGGCGGTGGTGTATCGCAAGTCGCTGCTGTACCTGGTGTCGAATGCGCTGGAGGTAGATCTGCGCACACCGCTGCTTGGGCTTGCAAACACTTTCCAGACCGACTATGCGGGCTGGGACGGCACGTCCAGCACCGGAGAAGACCTCAAGTCCTGGCGTGACGCGGCGCGTAGTGCCGGCCTGCACCTGCCTGGGCGGGTCGTCACGGTCGATTCCGACAAGTTGCTGACGGCCTTGCCCGACCAAGCTATCGTCGCCGGACATGGCGCTTTTGACAACGATTTGGCAACCGTGAGCGACATTCTGGGATACATCCTTGGTGGCAAACTGGCGCAACCGGTGGATGATTTGCGTGGCTTTTAGCGCCGGCCTGGCATGCTGCGTGCCGGGCGCAGATGGACGCAGGAACCGGTTGCCTTCCGGTGCACCATACTACACACTGCGGTTGCCAGAGTTGGCGCGAGCAGGAATTTGCAGGAGTCCCAGATGAAGAAGTCGGCGGCGGTGGCCAGCCCGGTGGTGCCGGGCAAGTATTTTGTTTTTGTGGAGCGCCTGGTGCAGGAGCAGTACCAGACCCTGGTGGTCGACGCGCCGGACGAAGAGCAGGCGCGCGAAAAGGCCCTGGCGTTGTTTTTTGCCGGCTCCGTGGGATATGTCTCCTGCACGCAGGTAGAGCCGGCCACCGCCCGCGTGCGGCCGATGCGCGAAAAAAACCTGCGCAAGGTCGAAGTGGACGATACGCATGCGGATTTTCGTACCTCGGACCGTTTCATGGGCGAC
>JANOTG010000657.1:0-2021 GCA_031416215.1 Betaproteobacteria bacterium | reverse complement strand
CCGGCACCGACCCTGCCCAACGACTTCATCCGCCTGTTCATCGTGTCGTCCAAAGCGGCGGCCGGGCTGACCAAGGAGAACGCCAACGAGGCCTTCAATTCCGGCAAGGCGGCAATCGGAACCGGCCCTTACAAATATGTGTCGTGGCAGCCCAAGGGCGACCTGGTGCTGGCGCGCAACGATGCCTTCTGGGGCCCCAAGGAGCCCTGGGCGCGCCATGTGCGCAAGGAGATTGCCAATGATGCTGCCCGTGTGGCGCAACTCAAGGCCGGCCAGCTCGACCTGATCACCCGGGTGCCCGCCACCGATGTGGCGGCGCTCAAACGCGACTCCAAGATCAACGTGCAAACCATCGACACCGTCTATGTGTTCAACCTTGAGCTCGACATGCGGGACAAGGCCAACAACGTGACAGCCAAGGATGGCTCCGCATTGGCCAAAAATCCGTTCCTGGACCTGCGCGTGCGTGAAGCCCTCGACCTGGCGATCGATCGCAAGGCGCTGGCCGAGGTGGCGATGGAAGACCTGGGCAAGCCGACCAACCAGATGGTCACGCCGTCGATCTTCGGCTACAACAAGGCACTGCCTGAGCGCAAGTACGATCCCGCAGCCGCGCGCAGGCTGCTGGCCGACGCGGGTTATCCCAACGGTTTCAAGATGCAGTTTTCGTTCACGCAGGACCGCCTGCCGGGTGACCGCCAGGTCGGTACGTCGATCGCGCAGATGTGGGCCGCAATCGGCATCGACGCTCAGGCCAATGCGCAACCGGCCGCGGTGTTTTTCCCGGCCCGCACCCGTGGTGACTACTCGGCATCCATGTCCGGCTGGGGCACGCTGACCGGGGAAGCGCACTACACGCTGTCGTCACTGGCGCACTCCAACGACAAGGACAAGAAGATGGGCGCGTTCAACGTGCTCGGCTACAACAACCCGGTGATGGACAAGCTGCTGCAGGACGCCGCCGTCGAGATGGACCTGGGCAAACGCCGCAAATTCCTCGAAGACGCCAATGCCCTGGTGGAAAAAGACCGCCAGCGCCTGCCCATCGTGGCCGTTGGCTCGGCGTGGGCGATGCAAAAGGACAAGGTCACGATCAAGGCCCGTGTCGATGAAGACACACTGGCGATGAACATCAAGCCGAAATAAGGCGGCACATGTCGGGTATAGCGCTCGGGCTGCACGGCGGCTGCGGCACTCTGGAGCGCGGGCTGCAAAGCGAGGCCGACTGGGCCGAGAGCCGTGCACACATGGCACAGGCGTTGCGCGCCGGCTGGAGTGTCCTGCGCGCCGGCGGCTCTGCGCTCGATGCGGTGCAGGCCACCGTGGTGGTGCTCGAAGACAGCCCGCACTTCAATGCCGGACATGGTGCGGCGCTGACCGAGAGCGCCGAACACGAGCTGGACGCCTCCATCATGGATGGTGCCAGCCTGGAGGCCGGTGCGGTGTGTATGGTGCGTCGGGTGCGCAACCCGGTGACGGCGGCACGTGCGGTGCTGAACAGCGGGAGCGCAGTATTGCTGGCCGGGGAAGCCGCCGATGCCTTTGCCGCGGACTGTGGCCTGGCCATGGTGGAGCCCGCCTACTTCACCACGCAACGGCGCGTCGACGCGCTGCGCCTGCTGCAGCAGCGCGCCCAGACCGGAATGATTGTGCCGGCGACCGAGGCCGAGAAACACGGCACCGTGGGGGCCGTGGCGCGCGACGCCCAGGGTCACCTTGCGGCTGCCACCTCCACCGGTGGCTTCAACAACAAGCCATCCGGACGCGTTGGCGACAGCCCGATCATCGGTGCTGGCACCTATGCCCGCGACGGTGTGTGTGCGGTGTCGTGCACCGGGCAAGGCGAGATCTTCATCCGTCGGGTCGCCGCCTACGACCTGGCAGCGCGTATCCACTACGGCGGTCAGACGCTGCAAGACGCTGCCAATACCCTGGTGTTCGACACCCTGGCCAGCCACCACATCGGCGCCGGCATGGTGACACTGGGGGCCACCGGCAACCCGTTTGCACCCTACAACACG
>JANOTG010000656.1:0-15140 GCA_031416215.1 Betaproteobacteria bacterium | reverse complement strand
ACGCAGCATGGGCATCGACGATATGCATTTCTCCATGGTCATGATTGTCAGCGTGACACTGGGCCTGATCTCGCCGCCGGTGGGTATCTGCCTGTTCGTCGCCTGCAAGATCGGCAACCTCACGATGCGCCAGTTGTGGTCCGAGCTGGCGCTGTTCTTTTACGCCGAGATCGCGCTGATCGTGGTGCTGGTGTATTTCCCGATCCTGTCGACCGGCCTGCCCAAGTTGCTGCGGGGCTGACGCGATGGTGTCGCGCCGACTGGCAACCTGTTGCGCCAAGGCGGTTGGCGCTTGACCAGCGAACGCGCCAGTGTCTTGGTCGGCATTGGTTTCGTGGTGCTGGCCTGCGCCTGTTTTGCGGTGCTGGACACGACCGCCAAGTACCTGACGGCAAGCGTACCGATCTTGCTGGCCGTATGGGCGCGTTACCTGTTTCAGGCCATTGTGTCGGCAGCCGTGCTGGTGCCCATGCACGGGCTGGCCATATTGCGCATCCGTCATCCGGTGCTGCAAACCCTGCGCGGGCTGATGCTGGTTGGCAGCACGACCATCGCGTTTCTGAGCCTGGCGGCGATGCCATTGGCCGAGTTCACCGCAATCCTGATGGTGACGCCACTGGTGGTCACGGTGATCGCGGTGGTGGTGCTGAAAGAGCGCATATCGGCCATGCACTGGTTGTGTGTGGTCGGCGGTTTCATCGGGGTGCTGGTGATCTTGCGCCCTGGTTACCACGATTTCGGCTGGGCCTCGCTGCTGCCGCTGGGCTGTGTGGTGACGAATTCATTGTTCCAGCTGTTGAGCAGCCATCTTGGCAAACTGGAAAAACCCGCGACAACACATCTGTTCAGCACCTGGGTCGGCGCTGGCATGTCCACTCTGGTGCTTCCGTTCGTCTGGACCAGTGTCGATTCGCTCTGGTTGTGGACCCTGATGTTTCTGTGCGGCGCGATGGGGGCCATCGGGCATTTCGTGCTGACGCTGGCTTACGAACGGGCAGGCGCCGTCACCCTGGTGCCCTTCCTGTATTTTCATATCGGCTTCGCGGTGTTTGGCGGCTGGCTGGTGTTTTCGCAGTTGCCAGACAGCTGGGCCTGGGCTGGTATTGCGCTGATCGCGGTGTCTGGCATTGTGGGAGCATGGCTGAGCGCGCGTGAGAATTCGGTGGTCGCAAAATTGCCGGAGACCTGACGCTTTTGCCTTGGAGAGCCCATGAAAATCACCAAACTGGAATCCTTCCTCACCAACTGCGGCTTGCGCAACTACCTGTTTGTGCGCCTGAGCACCGACACCGGTCTCACCGGCATCGGCGAGGCCACGCTGGAATGGCAGGAGGCTGCCGTGCACACGCTGTTGCACGAATGGGCCGAAGACCGCATCCTTGGTGTGTGTCCGTTCGACATCGAGCAGGTGTTCGGCGACCTGATCCGTGACCAATACCAGGGCGGCCCCACGGTCATGACCGTCATCAGCGCGCTCGAGGTCGCTTGCTGGGACATCGTCGGCAAGGCCTGTGCTCAGCCGGTCTACCGCCTGCTCGGGGGCCGCGCGAGGGAGCAACTGCCAGCCTACGCCAACGGCTGGTATGGCGGCGCCCGCACTGCGCAAGACTACGCCGACAAGGCCCGGGCGGTGGTGGCGCTGGGTTACCGGGCGATGAAGTTCGACCCCTTCGAGCAGGCCTGGAAAGACATGTCGGAGCCACAGATGAACGCGGCTGAGCAGATCGTGCGCGCGGTGCGCGCCGCCGTCGGCGAGTCGGTGGACCTGATGATCGAAGTTCACGGCCGCCTGTCGGTCGGTTGCGCAATCGAGATGGGCCGCCGCCTGGCACCCTACCGGCCGGCCTGGTACGAGGAACCGGTGACGCCGCACAGCCTGGACTTGCTGGCCGAGGTCAGGCACGCGTTGCCGTTTCCGGTGGCGGCCGGTGAACGCCTGTACATGCTGGAAGACTTCGCCCGGCTTGCACAACTGCGGGCCTGCGACGTGGTGCAGCTCGATCTGGCGCATTGTGGCGGCCTGTGGCTGGGCAAGAAGATCGCGGCCTTGTGCCAGCCGCAGGATATGCGCCTCGCGCCGCACTGTTCGATCGGTCCGGTGGCGCTGTGCGCCGCCATCCATTTCGGCTGGGCCACGCCGCAGGTGCTGGTGCAGGAGAATTTCGGTGATTTCGATGCGCCGTGGCGCCACGAGCTGGTGGGCGGCTGGAACCCGACCGCCGATGGGCGATACCGGCTGCCCGACAAACCGGGTCTGGGCATCGAACTCGACGACGCAGCCTGTGCCCGCCACCCCTACCAGAAACATGCCTTTCCATCGCTCTGGGACAGCCGCTGGGTGGCTGAACTGACCAAGACCGGGATGGCGTCATGAAATTCACCGCTGTACGCCTCAATGCCGATACCTATCCGGTGGAGCCAGAAGAAGTACAGGCCATGGCGCAGGCCGGAGCAGAACTGTGGTCGATCGAAGGCCATCGTGCCGAGGAGATACTCGCGGCGGCGCGGGACTGCGACGCCCTGCTGGTTGTCTCAGCCCAGGTGCCCGAGGCGGTGATCGCACAACTTAGGCGGTGTCGGACCATTGCGCGGCTCGGTGCCGGTGTCGACAAGATCGATGTACAGGCTGCGACGGGCCACGGCATCGTCGTGAGCAATGTGCCCGATTTCTGTCTGGGTGAACAGGCCGACCACAGCATGGCCTTGCTCTTGTCCTGCGCCCGTCAGCTGCCGTTCATGCAGACGGCGATGCGCCGCGGCCACTGGACGGCGCGCCAGCATCCGGCCGTACGCCGCCTGGCCGGCCGTACCCTGGGCCTCGTGGGCTTCGGCGCCAGCGCCCAGGCGGTGGCGCAGCGGGCGGCTGGGTTCGGCTTCCAGCTGCAGGCCTGGACCCGTTCGCCATCCAAATACGGCGCGCTGGCCGAGTCGCTTGGTGTGGCACTGGTGCCGCTGGACCAGTTGCTTGCCTCCAGCCATTTCGTCTCCATCCACCTGCCCTTGAACGCCGAAACCCGTGGACTTCTCGGGGCACGGGAACTCGCCCTGATGCCCTCCGACGCGGTTCTGATCAACACGTCGCGTGGTGCCATCGTCGATGAAGCTGCGTTGGTGACTGCCTTGCAGGGTCGACGCATCACAGGCGCCGCCCTGGATGTGTTCGAGTCCATCGACGTCTTCGCGCCGCCCGGTGACCCGCCGCAGCACCCGCTGCTGGAGCTTGACAACGTGATCGCCACGCCGCACTGCGCCGGCAGCTCGGTCGAATCCAGCCACGAGTCGAAGGTCCGTGGGGCACAACACGCCGCCGCCGTGCTGGCGGGCCGCTGGCCGGCGCATGTGGTTAATACGTCGGTGGTTCCCAGATTTCCACTAAGCCCGTGAGGCGGCGCACATCTACACTGCGCTGTATGCCATTGCACCGGTTTGACGCCATCGACGCGTTACGCGGCTTCGCCCTGTTGTGGATGGTGTTGTTCCACTTCTGCTTTGACCTGAACCACTTCGGCTACTGGAAACAGGATTTTTACAACGACCCGTTGTGGACCGGCCAGCGCACCGCCATCCTGAGCCTGTTCCTCTTTTGCGCCGGCCTGGGGCTGGCCGTTGCGCTTCAGCAGGGCCAGCCATGGCGGCGGTTCTGGCGTCGCTGGGGCCAGATTGCCCTGTGTGCGGTACTGGTGAGTTTTGGGTCGTGGCTGATGTTTCCGCGCAGTTTCATTTATTTCGGCGTATTGCACGGAATCGCCGTGATGTTGATCCTGGTGCGCATCAGCGCGCCGTGGGCTGGCTGGTTCTGGTTGCTGGGTGGCATCGCCCTTGGTGCCCCGCATGCGGCGGCGTCTTTGCTGACCGGCTCGCCGCTGGAGGCGGTGATGAATGGCGCCGCACTGAACTGGCTCGGGTTCATCACCCGCAAACCGGTCACTGAAGACTATGTGCCGCTGTTCCCGTGGATCGGGGTCATGTGGTGGGGCGTCGCTTGCGGCAATGTGCTGCTGGCACGACAGTCCGGGTGGTTGTCAATGGCGCGGCATGGCGGCACCAGACTGCTTGCCCGCTTGGGGCGTTGGAGTTTGAGCGTTTACATGCTGCACCAACCGCTTTTGATTGGAGCTTTGACGCTATTGGGGTTCGCGCGGCCATAAAAAAGCGGCCCGCAGGCCGCCATGTGGTCGACAGGCCATAACGCCCAAGGCCTGTCACTCGATCTTCGCCTTGGAGCGCAGTTCCTCCTGGAAGCGCCCCAACTTCTGTTGCGTCAGTTGCTGCGTGATCTGCGGCTTGACTTCGTCGAATTTTGGCAACTGCGGCTCGCGCACGTCGTCCAGGCGGATCACATGGAAGCCGAACTGCGACTTCACCGGCACTTCGGTGAGTTTGCCTTTCTGCAATGCCACCATGGCCTCGGAAAACTCCTTCACGTAACTGCCCGCCGGAGCCCAGTCCAGGTCACCTCCATTGGCGCCTGAGCCTGGATCCTTGGAGGACTTCTTGGCAATATCCTCGAACTTGCCGCCTTTCTTGAGGCTGGCGATGATGGCCCGGGCCTCCGCCTCTTTCTCCACCAGGATGTGCCGCGCGCGGTATTCCTTGCCACCGCTGGATGCCGCAAACTTGTCGTACTCAGCCTTGGCCTCGGCGTCTGTCACCGGGTTGGCTTTCTGGAAGTCATTAAACAGCTCACGAATCAACAAGGACTGACGTGCCAGTTCCATCTGCGACCTGAAGTCGTCCGTGACATCGAGGCCGCGCTTTTGTGCCTCCTGCATGAACACCTCTCTGGTGATCACTTCGTCGCGCAGTTGGCCCTGCATCTCCGGCGTGACGGGTCGACCAGCCTTGGCAACCTGTTGCGCCAGCGCTTCGACCCGTGCTGTAGGTACGGCTTTGCCGTTGACGATGGCGATGTTCTGGGCCTGTGTCGGCAGGGCGAGCGCTGCGGTCAGGGCGGCGACCAGCAGGCTGAAGGTGAATGTGTTTTTCATGGAATATCTCGTCAGGAAGGTTGTGGACGTTGCCGGATCGGCATTGACTTGTCGCGGACAACTGCGGGTTTCAAAGGGTTTCGATGGCCAGCGCATGCAGGCCCTGGGCCATGAAATCGTGCAGCGCATCATACACAAGGCGGTGGCAATACACGCGCGACTTGCCAGCGAACAGCGGTGAGGCGATCCGCACGCGAAAGTGGGACCCAAAACCAGTGCCGTTGGCGCCGACATGCCCCGCATGTTCGGCACTTTCGTCCTGCACCTGCAACTGGGTGGGCGACAACACCAGGCGCAAGCGGGTTTCCAGCGCAGCCGCAGTCGGGCCCATGGTCAGCTCCCGACCTTGGGTTCGTCGGCTTTCAGGTGTGGCGAGATGTAAAAGCCCTGCGCCACCAGGAAGGCGATCGGGAACACATAACCCCACAACTTGAAATCAACCCAGGCCTCGGTGCTGAAGGTGGCGGCAACAAAACCATTCAAGATCGCCATGAAGACGCAGTACACGATCCAGGCGACATTGAGCCGCATCCAGATACGGTCGGGCAACTCCAGTTGCGATCCCAGCATCAGCTTGAGAAAACTCTTCTTGAACACTGCCACGGCGACGGTCAGGGCGACGGCGATGGCGCCATACAAAACGGTCGGTTTCCACTTGATGAATCGTTCATCGTGCAGCGACAGTGTCAGCGCACCAAACACCAGGATCAGGATCAAGGTGCCCTTTTGCATGCCCGTCACCTTGCGGTCGATGGCATAGATCAGGGCGGTTTGCACCACGGTCGCCGCCATCAGTACCGCCGTGGCGAAATAGATGTCGTCGTATTTGTAGGCGCCGAAGAACAGAAGTATCGGGACAAAATCGATCAGTACTCTCATGCCGGTTTGAAGTCCAGGGATGCCGAATTCATGCAATAGCGCAGTCCGGTTGGCGCCGGCCCATCAGGGAACACATGGCCCAAGTGGGCGCCACAGTCTGCGCAATGGACTTCGGTGCGTTTCATCCACAACAAACCATCGACCTTGGTGCCCACCGCGTCTTCGGAGATGGGCTGGAAATAACTCGGCCAGCCGGTGCCGGAGTCGAACTTCGTGCCGGCATCAAACAGCGACTTGCCACAACAGATGCAGGTGTAGACGCCGGGGCCCTTGTGGTCGGCGAATTTGCCAGTGAAGGCGCGTTCGGTGGCTTCGTGACGCGTCACCTCGAATGCCATTGGCTCAGCGCCTTTTTCTTTCAGCAAGGTCTTCCACTGCTCGTCGGTTTTTTCAATCATGGTCGTCATGGTGTGATTTTCGTCCAGGTTTCAGGAAGAGCAGCTGATCTCGATGCCGGCCGCCCATTCCGGTGGCAATGCAGCAAATGATTCGTGGTCAGGATGTTCGTCAAAGGGTCGCTCCAGCAGACCCAGCAACACTGTGATCTCGGAAAAGTCCTTTAGTTTCGCCCGCCGTATCGCCTGCTCGCCCAGATGGTTGCGCAGCACGAACTTCGGGTTGACGGCCAGCATGCGGCGACCCACGGCGTCGGCAGACCCGTCCGCTTGGCGGGTGGTGTAGGTCGCCCACCAGCTATCAAAGGCCGCCCGGTCCCGCATGGTGTCGCGCAGCGGCTCGATGTCGCCGCGCAATACGCATTCGCTGAGCAGGCGCCAGAAATTGGTGTGGTCGGCACGCTCGGTGGCCAGCAACTGGAGCAGCCGGTCGATGAGTTCGCGGTCCCCCTCGCGGGTCGTGACCCAGCCCAGTTTGGCAGACATGCGCTGCAACAGGGCTTGCGGAAACACTGTCTTGTAGGACTCCAGCGCCGCAAGTGCGAGCTCCTGCTCACCAATCAGCGGCAACAGCGCCTGGCCAAGACAATACAAGTTCCAGTAGGCGATGTTGGGCTGGCGGTTGAAGGCATAACGGCCCTGTGTGTCGGAATGGTTGCAGATATGCGACGGATTGAAGGCATCGAGGAACTGGAACGGGCCGTAGTCGATGGTCAGCCCGAGGATGCTCATGTTGTCGGTGTTCATCACGCCATGGCAGAAACCGACCGCCTGCCACTGCGCCAACAGCCGGGCAGTGCGTTCGCTGACCAACTCCAGCAGCGCTGCATAGGGGTTGCCATCAAACCGGCTGTCGACGCGGCATTCGGGATAAAAGCGGTCGATCACGTAGTCGGCCAATGCCTGCAATTGATCCGTTTTCCCGCTATAGGAAAAGTGTTCAAAGTGCCCAAAGCGGATGAAACTGGGCGCTACACGTGTCACCACGGCGGCGGTTTCTACTTCTTCACGCCGCACCGGGTCGTCCGAGCCGGTCAGGCAGAGTGCCCGGGTCGTCGGTATGCCCAGTCCGTGCATCGCCTCGGAGCACAGGAACTCGCGGATCGAGCTGCGCAACACGGCGCGGCCATCACCCATGCGTGAGTACGGCGTCAGGCCGGCCCCCTTGAGCTGCAGTTCCTGCGTGCCTCCGCCGGGGACCTCGACTTCGCCGAGCAGGATGGCGCGGCCGTCACCCAGCTGGCCAGCCCATTGCCCAAACTGGTGTCCGCTGTAGACGCTGGCCAGCGGCTGCGAGCCAGGCAACACCACGTTGCCGGTCATCGCTGGCAACGACAGCGGCGCACGGTGCCAGTCCGTCGGCAACCCAAGTTCGTCTGCCACCGTCGCGCTGTGGGCGACCCAGTAAGGATTGGCCAGGGGAGTCGGCGTCAGCCGGGTAGAGTAGGCCGGGCCCAATGCAGCAAAGCTGTTGCGCCATACCCACTGCTGGGCGTCCGGTGTCGGATGGTCGATTGGGGGGAGTGCGACGGCTGTCAATTCCATACCCGCGATTGTCCCGCAGTTGACTATTCCCGCAGCAATGCGGGAAATTGCGGGGGTGCCGGCAGACGGCCATGCGTAATACTTGAGCACTTGTCCCGTGGAATCCACGGCGCAAGCGCCGACTGCCGGTTTCCCATTCTTTTGTTCACGGAGTTTCCCATGCTCGGATTGATGCAACACCAACCGCTGCTGATCTCGTCCCTGATCGAATTCGCCGAACGGCACCACCCACATGGAGAAATCGTGTCGCGCCGGGTCGAAGGCGACATCCACCGTTGCAGCTATCGGGACATTGCGGCTCGCTCACGCCAGGTTGCCAATGCCCTGGAAACCCTGAATCTGGCATTCGGGGACCGTGTTGCGACGCTGGCCTGGAACGGTTACCGGCATCTGGAACTGTATTTCGGCGTCAGCGGCACTGGGCGCGTGTTGCATACACTCAATCCGCGCCTGCACCCGGACCAGATCGCCTGGATTGCCAACCATGCGCGCGATCAGGTGTTGTTTTTTGACTGGACCTTCCTGCCCATCATCAAGGCACTGCAAGGCAAGGCCACCACCATCCGCCATTACATTGCGCTGTGTGATGCCGACAAACTGCCCGCCGACGCCGGTATCGCCGGTTTGCAGAGTTACGAAGCCTGGATGGGAGGGCAACCCAGCACATGCGTGTGGCCGCAGTTCGACGAAAACTCGGCCTCCAGCATGTGCTACACCAGCGGCACCACGGGCAACCCCAAGGCCGCCCTGTACAGCCACCGCTCAACCATTCTGCATGCCTGGGCCGGCGCCTTGCCCGATGCCTTGAACATGAGCGCCCGCGACTCGGTGCTGCCGGTGGTGCCGATGTTCCATGTCAACGCCTGGGGATTGCCCTATGGCGCCGCCATGACCGGTGCCAAGCTGGTCTTTCCGGGCGCTGCGCTCGATGGCAAGTCGATTTTCGAGCTGATCGAGGCCGAGAAGGTCACGTTCGCCGCCGGTGTGCCGACGGTGTGGCAGATGATGCTGGGACACATGCAGGCCGGTGGTCTGCGCTTTTCCACCCTCAAGCGCACGGTGATTGGCGGCTCGGCCTGTCCGCCGGCCATGATCACCGCATTCAACGACCACTACGGGGTCGAGGTGCTGCATGCCTGGGGCATGACCGAGATGTCGCCGCTGGGCACCGTGTGCACGCTGAAGAACAAACATGCCGACCTGGCGCCAGCGGAAAAAATGAAGGTGCGCCTGAAGCAGGGCCGCGGCCTGTACGGCGTGGACATGAAGATCGTTGACCCGGATGGCAAGGAACTGCCCTGGGATGGCAAGACCTTTGGCGACCTGATGGTCAAGGGCCCCTGGATCATCAGCGACTACTACGAGTCCGGCAATCCGTCGCCACTGGTGGACGGCTGGTTTCCGACCGGCGATGTGGGCACCATCGATGCCGATGGTTACCTGCAGATCACGGATCGCAGCAAGGACGTCATCAAGTCCGGCGGGGAATGGATCAGCTCGATCGATGTGGAGAACATCGCCGTGGCACACCCGGGCATTGCGATGGCGGCCTGTATCGGTGTGGCGCACCCGAAGTGGGACGAGCGACCGATCATCGCCGTGGTGAAGAAACCTGGCGCCGCTGTGACGCGCGAGGACATACTGGCCTTTTATGACGGCAAGATCGCCAAGTGGCAGGTGCCCGACGACGTGGTATTCGTCGATGCCATTCCTCTGGGCGGCACCGGCAAGATGCAAAAGACCAAGTTGCGCGAGATGCTCAAGGACTACGTGCTGCCCGGAATCTGAAGTCGTCCTGGGTGGCGTGGTTTGCGGCATCGGCCCAAGGCCTCACACTCCGTGCGGCTTTGCCGACTGCTGACCGGCAGACGAGGCTTGCCTGGCTGTCGCGTCAGGCACACTCCTAGGGGAATCCCTGTGTGCCATCGCAGCTTTCCATCGTACCCTCGCGCAGTTGCAGATTTTTTCGATTCAAAGGAGTTATCCCATGAGATTTTCCGTCCGCGCCATCGCCGCCTGTACCGTCGCAGTATGTGCAAGTGCTGCACTGGCCCAAAAGGGCGAAACAGTTCGGATCGCGTTTATGGACCCCTTGTCGGGCCCATTCGCCAGCACCGGCCAGAACCAGCTCAAGAGCTGGCAGTTTGTTGCCGAGCGCTTCAGCGGCGCGAAAAATCCGGCCGGTGTCAAATTCGAGGTGGTTGGTTTCGACAACAAGGGCTCGCCGCAGGAAAGCCTCAACACCCTCAAGGCGGCAATCGACCAGGGTTTTCGTTATGTGACACAAGGCAACGGCTCTGGCGCTGCGCTAGCCATCGCTGATGCTGTGGCAAAACACAATGAGCGCAACCCGGGCAAGGAACTGGTCTACTTGAACTACGCAGCGGTCGACCCGGCATTGACCAACGAGAAGTGTGATTACTGGCACTTCCGCCTGGACGCCGACACGACCATGAAAATGGAGGCGTTGACATCCTTCATGAAGGACCAGTCCAAGGTGAAAAAGGTGTTCCTGATCAACCAGAACTACTCTCACGGGCAGCAGGTATCGCGTTATTTCAAGGAAGGCATGGCGCGCAAACGCCCCGATGTCCAGATCGTTGGGGATGACCTGCATCCGATCGGGCAGGTGAAAGACTTCGCACCGTATGTGGCAAAAATCAAGCAATCGGGTGCAGACACCATCGTCACGGGCAACTGGAGCCAGGACCTCACCTTGCTGGTAAAGGCGCTCAACGATGCCGGCCTGAAACTGCCGATGTACACCTACTACGCCGGCGTCACCGGAACCCCGACGGTGTTGGCGGCCGGCGGCGACAGTGAGGTGTATGTCGTCGCCTACGCCCACTCCAACCACACCGGTGAACTGGGCGCAATGACGGCCGAGTTCAAGAAGAAGTTCAACGACGACTACTACACCTTTGCCACCTACAACGGAATCCAGCTCTTGGGCGCTGCGATGGCCAAGGCGCAGTCGACCAACCCGGTCAAGGTGGCCACGGCTCTGGAGGGCCTGACTGTCAAGAGTTTTGCCGGCGAGGTGCAGATGCGCAAGTCCGATCACCAGTTGCAGCAAAGCATGTTCATCACGAAGTGGCAAAAGGTGGACAAGGCGAATCCCTACAGCGTTGAAAACACCGGCTACACATTTGTACCGATCAAACAATTGGAACCATACGTCTCAAGCACGCCAACCAGCTGCCAGATGAAGCGTCCAGCCTGAGAGCCCACGCGGCGGCGTGCCCGGGACAAGACGCGTGGCGGCGCCGGGCCGATCTGGGGCGGCGCGACCATAGGCATGTGTGAGCAACCGGGCAGCTGAAGCCGCCCCAGGGGTCCCATGGAGTTCTACACTATTTCTCTGCTCAACGGCATCAGCTACGGGCTGCTGCTGTTCATGCTCAGTTCGGGCCTGACCCTGATCTTCAGCATGATGGGTGTACTCAATTTCGCGCATGCATCGTTCTATATGCTGGGCGCCTACTTTGCATACAGCGTGACGGGCTTGGTGGGCTTCTGGCCGGCCCTGCTGGTGGCGCCGCTGCTGGTCGGGATACTGGGTGCGTTGTTCGAGAAATACTGCTTGCGCCGAGTGCACAAGTTCGGACATGTCCCGGAACTGCTGATCACGTTCGGGCTGAGCTACATCATCCTGGAGTTGGTGCAACTGGTTTGGGGCCGGGGCACCATGGACTATCGGGTGCCGCAGGCGCTTGACGGGCCCCTGTTTACGCTGTTTGGAACCCAGTTTCCGATGTACCGGGCCTTCATGATGCTGGTTGCTGTGTTGATGCTGCTGGCCATCTGGTTGCTACTGACACGCACCCGGATTGGTCTCGTGATTCAGGCCGCGCTGACCCATCCGCAGACGGTAGAGTCGCTCGGGCACAACGTGCCGCAGGTTTTCATGCTCGTTTTTGGCGGTGGCTGTGCCCTGGCGGGCCTTGCCGGTGTGATCGGCGGCAATGCTTATGTGACGGAGCCAAGCATGGCCTTGTCTGTGGGAGGTGTGGTGTTTGTGGTGGTTGTCGTCGGTGGCATGGGATCACTCGCCGGAGCATTTGTCGCTTCGCTGTTGATCGGAGTATTGCAAACCTTGGCGGTGGCGATTGACTCGTCTCTGCTGTCGGCGTTTCAGAGTCTGGGGGTGGTTCTGTCGCCGCAGACCTTTGGGTATGCCCTGCTCAAACTCAAGGTCAGCCAGGTGGCACCGATCTTGCCCTATTTGCTTCTGGTGCTGATGCTGATATTCAGACCCAAGGGCCTGCTTGGCTCGCGAGAAGGCTGAACCATGCCAAACGCCGTACACAAACACAGGACGCAAGCGGTTTCCCGGTCCAGGCTCATCGTGTGGAGCCTGTTCGCCCTGCTGTTGCTGGTGGCGCCGATGGTTTTCACCAGCAGCCTGAGCCACACCATGCTAAGCCAGATGGGTATCGCCATCATCGTCTGCCTGAGCTACAACATTTTGCTGGGTCAGGGTGGCATGTTGAGTTTCGGCCACGCCGCCTACTCCGGCATGGGCTCCTTTCTTGCCATCCACACGCTGAACCAGGTAAGCGCCGGTTTGCCGCTGCCGGTGAGCCTGATCCCGGTGGTCGGCGGCGTCGCCGCCATGTTCTTCGCAGTGCTGCTTGGATGGGTGACGACGAAGAAGGCAGCAACGCCGTTTGCCATGATCACCATGGGGGTGGGTGAACTGGTATGGGCGATGTCGCTGATGTTTCCGGAGTTCTTTGGCGGTGAAGGCGGAGTCTCGGGCAACCGGGTCGCCGGCGCAAAGACTTTTGGCATCACCTATGGGCCACAGGTTCAGTTGTATTACCTGATCGCGCTGTATACCTTCGTCTGCACGGCTCTGATGTTTGCCTTCACCGGAACCCCCCTGGGCCGCATACTCAATGCCGTGCGGGACAATCCGGAGCGCGTCGAATTTGTCGGTTACGACACGCAGAAGGTGCGGTATTTTGCCTTCATCATCGCAGCGTTCTTTGCCGGCGTCTCGGGCGGGCTGGCCGCACTCAATTTTGAAATCGTGACATCGGAGGTGGTGAGCGGCTACCGCTCCGGTGCCTACCTGTTGTTCACTTTTCTGGGGGGCGCCACTTTCTTCTTCGGGCCCATCATCGGCGCAATTTTGATGGTGTTGGCCTTTGTGCTTCTCAGCGAGCTGACCAAGGCCTGGTTGTTGTACCTGGGCCTGGTATTCCTGTTCATGGTGATGTTTGCTCCTGGTGGCGTCGCCAGCCTGATCATGATGAACGTGCGGGTGGCGGCGTATGGAAAACTCCGGCCCTTGTTGGCCTCTTATCTGGGCATGGCGGCTACCATGCTGGTGGCATTGATGGGCGCGGCGGCAATGATCGAAATGGTGTACCACCTGCAACTCAATGCGGCTCTGGGAAATGAGTTGAAATTCTTGGGGCTGATGCTGGATGCCAAAGGATGGACCAGCTGGATTGGCTCAGGCTTGGTGATGATGGTCGGCCTGATTGCGTTCGAAGTTCTGCGTCGCCGCTTTGCGCTCCGATGGGGCGCCGTTCAGGAATACATCGAACATCAGACGCGTCTCAAGGAGTCCAGCTGAATGACCGCCAAACAACACAGTGCGGCGCTCGAACTCAGGGACTTGCACAAGAGTTTTGGCAGGGCGGAGATCATTCGGGGCGTCAACCTGAGCGTGCAGGCGGGTGAGCGGATTGCCGTGATCGGGCCCAACGGCGCCGGCAAATCCACTCTTTTCAATCTGATCAGCGGCCGTTTTGCGCCCAGTTCCGGCGCGATCATGCTCAATGGCCAACGTATCGATGGCAAACGGCCGTTCGAGATCAATCGTATGGGTTTGTCGCGTAGTTTCCAGATTACCAACATCTTTCCCAAGCTCAGCGTATTCGAGAACCTGCGCTGCGGTGTGTTGTGGAGCCTCGGTTATCGCTACAGCTTCCTGAAGTTCCTGTCCAATCTGGACGATGCCAACCAGCGCGCCGATGAGTTGATGGCGATGATCAAACTTGACCGGAAGCACAATGTGCTGGCAATGAACCTCACCTATGCCGAACAGCGCGCCCTGGAGATCGGCATCACGATCGCAGGCGGGGCCGATGTGATCCTGCTCGACGAGCCAACTGCCGGCATGAGCAAGAGCGAAACCACGCGATTTATCGGTCTGATCAAGGAAGTCACCAGCGGCAAGACACTGCTGACGGTCGAGCACGACATGGGTGTCGTATTTGGTCTGGCCGACAAAATCGCCGTGGTGGTCTATGGCGAGGTCCTCGCATTTGATACCCCCGACGCAGTACGGGCCAACGCCCGCGTGCAGGAAGCTTATCTGGGTTCTTCCGTCGCCGACAGCCAGGTGGGAGGGCACTGAACATGTTGGAACTGCGTGATTTGCAAGCCTTTTATGGCAAAAGCCATGTCCTGCATGGTGTCAGCTTCAGCGTCCAGCCGGGCGAAATTGTGGCGCTTCTCGGGCGCAATGGTTCCGGCCGCTCCACCACCGCAAAGGCCATCATGGGCTTGGTCGAGTGGCAGGGTCAGATGCGCTGGAAAGGCCAGTCGCTGGAAGGCAAGAAGGCGTTCGAAGTAGCCCACCTTGGTCTTGGCTACGTGCCAGAGAACCGCGACATCTTCCCCAGCCTCACGGTGCACCAGAATCTGTTGCTGGGCCAAAAAAAGGGCGGTGCGAAGGCGGACGAGGGCAGCCGCTGGTCTTTCGCGGACATGTACCGCTTGTTCCCCCGCCTCAAGGAGCGCGAACATACGGATGCCGGCGTGTTGTCTGGCGGTGAGCAGCAGATGCTGACCCTTTGCCGAACCCTCATGGGGGACCCGGATCTGATCATCATCGACGAACCAACCGAAGGCCTCGCCCCCAAGATTGTCGAGCTGGTGGGCGAATACCTGCGATTGCTCAAGCAGCGCGGTGTTTCGGTATTGCTGATCGAACAGAAACTCACCATTGCGATGGCGATTTCCGACCGTGCGCTGGTGATGGGCCACGGCAGCATTGTGTTTGATGGCACGCCGACCACATTGCGGGCTGACGAAACCACCCGCAAGGAGTGGCTGGAGGTGTGACGTCACCGAGCCAGGATTTGTCCCGGCTGTGACATTGCGCATCGGGGCGTCTGCCCGTGGAATTTACAATTTCCAATAGAACAATCGTTCTATTTTCCGAACTATCGCGTTATCGCAAGGAACCAGACATGACTGCTCAATACCAAGTCCATGGCGATGTGGCCGTCGTTACCCTGGACAATCCTCCGGTCAACGGCCTGGGATTGGCTACCCGCCAGGGTATTACGGACGGATTGGGCAAGGCGGCGGC
>JANOTG010000655.1:0-4959 GCA_031416215.1 Betaproteobacteria bacterium | reverse complement strand
GCCGGTGTTCCTGGTCATCAACTCGGTGGGCCTGCTCAACAATCTGTGGGGCGTCATCCTGCCGACCATTGCCACACCGACCGGCGTGTTTCTGCTGCGCCAGTACATGCTGACCATTCCCGACGAGTTGCTGGAGGCGGCGCGCATGGACCATGCCAGCGAATGGCGCATCTACTGGAAGATCATCCTGCCACTGGCCGCGCCCGCACTGGCGGTACTGGCGATCTTTTCCGTCATGTGGCGCTGGAATGACTTTCTGTTGCCGCTGATCGTGTTGTCCAGGTCCGAGTTCTTCACACTGCAACTGGCGCTCAACTCCTTTCAGGGCGAACTCAACACCCAGTGGCACTACCTGCTGGCGATGACCGTGATCACACTGATACCGATCACCCTGGTTTTCGCATTCCTGCAAAAGTACATCACCACCGGCATTGCCAGTGCCGGCGTCAAATAAGCCAGCGTCGACCGAACACCAAGGACCGCCCCGTGGCCACACTCGATCTGCACCGCATCGTCAAGTCCTTCGACAAGACAACCATCCTGCACGGCATCGACCTGAGCGTCGCAGACGGCGAGTTCGTCGTGTTTGTCGGGCCTTCGGGCTGCGGCAAATCCACGCTGCTGCGCGTCATCGCGGGACTTGAATCACCGAGCTCTGGGGAAATCCGGATCGACCAGAACAGCGTGAACGCAGTTTCTGCCGCAGACCGCGGCTGCGCCATGGTGTTCCAGTCGTATGCGCTGTACCCGCATATGTCGGTCTACGACAACATGGCGTTCGGGCTGGAGAACATCGGCACACCCAGGGCCCAGATCGAGGCCAAGGTCGGCGCGGCGGCCACCCTGCTGCGGCTGGGCGAATTGCTGCAGCGCAAGCCGACCCAGTTGTCCGGCGGGCAACGCCAGCGCGTGGCCATCGGACGGGCCATCGTGCGCGAACCCAAACTGTTCCTGTTTGATGAGCCCCTGTCGAACCTGGATGCCGAATTGCGTGTCTCGATGCGGGCCGAGATTCGCGACCTGCATGCGCGGCTCAAGGCCACCATGGTCTATGTGACACACGACCAGGTCGAGGCCATGACCATGGCCGACAAGATCGTGGTGCTGCGCGCCGGCAAGGTCGAGCAGGTGGGTGCTCCCCTGGAGCTCTACAACCACCCGGTGAACACCTTCGTGGCGGGCTTCATCGGCAGCCCGCGCATGAACTTCCTGCCGGTGGAGTTGCTGCCCGCCGGCACCTACCAGGGTAGTGGTGCGCTGCTGCCCTCGGGGACGCACACCCTCGGTCTGCGTCCGGAACACAGCCAGATATCGGACGACGGCCCCATCACCATGCAGGTCTCCCAGGTCGAACAACTCGGATCCAGCAGCCTGTTGCACGGCAAGGTGGGCACCGACACACCCTTCGAGATGGTGATCAACGGGCAAACCAGTATCCGCGGCGGCGACAACGTGCGCCTGGGCCTGCCGCCACAACACCTGCATTGTTTCGGGAAGGACGGGCTGCGCCTGTAGCCGCAGATGAAAACATTGGCAGCGGTGCGGCACTGCGTTGCGCACCCCCACGGCGTGGATCTTCTGCTGGAGGATGGTGGCAGTTTTCAGCTCGAGGTGCTGGAGCACTTCATGGTCCGGGTGCGGCACAAACCGGCCACGGGATACCGTGAACCCCGCACCTGGGCCATCGCGCCGCAGACGGGTGTGGACGTGCCCTGGCTCGGCAGGCCACGCGACGATGCCTCCGGCTTCAGCCGCCCGTCGGCACAGCTGACACAGGGCGCTGGTGTTGTCACGCTGCGCACTGGCAGCTTGTGTGTTTCGCTGCGCACCGAGCCACTCGGCATCAGCTGGCAGACTGCGGACGGTCGCTTCATCTGCAGCGACCGCGCCACCTCGTCCTACTTCAGTTCACCTCGCACCGGCGCTGTGCGCCACTACCTGCAGCGCGACCGTGCGGAACGTTATTACGGCCTGGGTGACAAGACCGGCGCGCTCGATCTGCACGGCCGCCGCCTGCGCACGCTGGCGCTGGATTCATTGGGCTACGACCCACAACGCGGCGACCCGTTGTACAAACACTGGCCCTTTGTATTGTGTCGCAGCAGCAGCGGCCAATGGTCGGGCATCTACTACGACACTCTGGCGGCATGTACCTTCGATCTGGGCAGTGAACACGACAACTACCACGATCTTTTCCGCTATGTGGAGGTCGACGACGGCGACCTGGACTACACCATGATGGTGGGTGATACGCCGGGCGCCGTCATTGCGCAGTTTGTGCGTCTGATCGGCGGCACCCATTTGCCACCACGCTGGTCACTCGGCTTTGCCCAGACCGCCATGGGCCTGGCGGACGCCCCCGATGCGCAACAACAGCTCAGCAGCTTCATCGACCGCATCCAGGCCGAATCCATTCCGTGCTCCTCATTCCACTACGGCTCCGGTTATTCGTCGCGCGGCAAGCGCCGGTATGTGTTCACCTGGAACCATGGCAAGTTCCCGGATCCAAAAGCACTCAATGCGCGCTTTCAACAAGCCGGCATGCGGCTGGTCGCCAATATCAAACCCTGTCTGCTGGACGACCACCCGGCGTTTGCAGACATCCGTGCGATGGACGGGTTTGTTCATCACCACACCTCAGGGGCGCCCGTGATGGAGCAATTCTGGGACGGTGTCGGTGCCCACCTGGACTTCACTCATCCCGCCGCCGTGCGATGGTGGCAGGACAGCCTGCGCACGCAGGTGCTCGATTACGACATCGATGCGGGCTGGAACGACAACAACGAATACGCCATCATGGACGACGATGCGCAGTGCCACGGCTTCGGCCAAAGCCTCCCGATGCATCGGGCCAGACCCCTGCATGGCCTGCTGATGACCCGCGCCAGCTTCGAAGCGCAAGGCGCCAAAGGGGGAAACACCGAGGCCGTATTCACTGTCACCCGCGGTGGGCCACCGGGGTTGCAGCGTTATGCGCAAACCTGGACCGGGGACAACACCACCAGCTGGGAAACCCTGCGCTGGAACATCCGCACCGGACTGCAGATGAGCCTGTCTGGCATGTTCAATGTGGGCCATGACGTGGGCGGATTCGCCGGCCCTTCGCCCGACGCCGAGTTGTTTGTGCGCTGGGTCCAGGCCTGTTGTCTGAACCCGCGCATGGTGATGAACTCCTGGAAAGCGGACGGTAGCAACAACGTGCCCTGGCTGCACCCCGAGGTAACACACCATGTTGCGGCGGCAATCCGGCTGCGCTACACCCTGATGCCCTACCTGTGGTCCTTGTTCGAGCGTGCGCATCAGCACCACGAGCCCATCATCCGGCCCACCTTCTACGACTTTTCGGCCGATGAATCCTGTTTTGCCGACAGCGATGACTTCATGCTGGGTGCTGATCTTCTGGTTGCACCCGTCGTGACACAGGGTGCGCAACAGCGCGCCGTGTATTTGCCAGCCGGGCCGACTGCCTGGTTCGACTTTTACGTCGGCACCCGCTTGGCTGCGGGTCAGTGGCACACAGTGGCTGCACCGTTGGGCAGATTACCCCTGTTTGCACGCGCCGACGCCAGCATTCCGATGGCCCGGGCGGTTGGCGCCGTGCCGCGCCATGACGACCCGGTCGGCGAAATGCGCCACTTTGGCGGTTGACACCCGGCTGGGTGATCCCGCCGTGCCGATACGGCCAGTGCCCCACTACTCCGGCTTGATGCCCGCCAGTTGTATGACACGCGTCCAGCCGTCGATCTCGCTCTTGACAAACTGCGCATAGGCTTTGGAGCCCTGTGGCGGCACCACAAAACCGACCGCCTCCATGCGCTGGCGTACCGCCGGTGACGACATGGCCGCGCCCAGGGCCGCTTCAAGCTTGTCGACAATCACCTGTGGCGTGCCCTTGGGCGTGGACAGTCCGGACCAGGAGAGTGCCTCGAACGCCGGATAACCCGACTCGGCGATCGTCGGCACGTCCGGATACATCGGATTGCGCTGCTTGCTGGTGACCGCGAGTGCGCGCAGCTTGCCGCTCTTGACATGTTGCAAAGCAGCGTCCTGGTTGATGAAGATCATGGGTATCTGGCCACCCAGCAGGTCGGTGAGCAGCGGGCCACCGCCGCGGTACGGAATACCAACGATGAACAACGGTTTGCAGCCTTTGCTGCCCTGCGGGCAATCGCTCACCGTCTGCTTGAGCAGCTCCATGGCCATATGGCCTGAGGCCGCATGGGTGAACCCGTAATTGAGCTTGCCAGGATTGGCGCGGCCGTACTCGATCAACTCCTTGACGGTCTTGAACGGTGTGTCCGGATGTACCACCAGTACATTCGGACCGGAATGGATCTGGGAGATGTGCACGAAGTCGCGGTTGGAGTCGTAGCCGAGTTTGGGGTTCAGGCCATGCGCCACGGCGTTCGACCCGACGCCCGTGAGCACCAGGGTGTAGCCGTCCGGCGCGGCTTTGGCGGCGCGCTCGGTGCCGATGACACCCCCGGCGCCGCCCACGTTTTCCACCAGGAAAGGTTGCTTGAGCGCCCGGGTCAGCTCGTCGGCAGCCATGCGCGCCATCACGTCGCTGGTGCCACCCGGCGGAAACGGCACGATGATCTTTACCGCACGCGCAGGGTAGTCGGCCTGTGCCAGCACCAACAAGGGCATGGCGACAATCAGCGTTGAGACCAGATGGGCAATTGTGCGACGGTTCATGGTGGCTCCAATAAATGAATGATGGCTGCGCGACATCCTGAGGGTCGCTTTCAGTTTACTGCGGGCCGAGTGATGCAATCAGTGCCGCCAGTTGCTCCACCTCAGCAGGTTTGAGATCTGTCAGCGGCGCCCGCACCGGCCCGGCGCCATGGCCCACGATCCGCGCGCCGGCCTTGACGATGCTCACCGCATAACCTGGCACGCGGTTACGCAGAGCCAGGTAGGGCATGAAAAAGTCGTGCAACAAGCGGTGTTGTGTCG
>JANOTG010000654.1:0-8290 GCA_031416215.1 Betaproteobacteria bacterium | reverse complement strand
CGGGGGCCAGTTTCAACCACCACCGAGCTGGCCCAGCTCGTGGCTGGCGCGGTCAAAACCCGCGAGCCGGGCCAGAACCCTGCAACGCGCACATTTCAGGCTTTTCGGATTTTCATCAACGCCGAGCTTGAAGCGCTGCACAACGCGCTAAAGGCCAGCATCGATGTGTTGCAACCTGGGGGACTGCTGGTCGTGATCAGCTTTCATTCGTTGGAAGACCGCATGGTGAAGCAGTTCATCACCAGTCAGGCACGGGCGCTGGTGGACCGGCGCGTGCCGTTTGCGCCCCCCATGGCATTACGTCTCGAGGCGCTGGGCCGAGTCAAGCCCCAGGCGGCCGAAGTGGCTGTCAACCCACGCGCGCGCAGCGCCATCATGCGCGTGGCACGCCGGACCGCCGCATGACACGGCTGAACCTGGTACTGCTGCTGGGCCTGATCTGCAGCGCCCTGTACCTGGTGCACATCCAGTACGAATCACGCCGCCTGTTCAGCGACCTCGACCGGGCTGGCGCCGAGGCGCACCGGCTGGAAGTGGAGTTTGACCGCCTGGAGGTGGAAAAGCGCGCCCAGGCAACCCCATCACGGGTCGAGAAACTGGCCAAGGACAAGCTGCAGATGCGCCCCGCCTCGCCGGCCATCACCGTGTACGCAAGTATCGGCGGCGCACCGGTCAGCGGCACGCGAGCGCCAGTGGGCAAACCATGAGTCGCAGCATTCCCTACACCTCCAGCCCGCTCCTGGCCAGCCGCACGCCCGTCTGGCGCAGCAAGCTGGTGGTGGCAGCGGTGGCCCTGGCTTTTCTCGCCCTGGCAGCGCGTGCCGTGTATATCCAGGTACTCGCCAACGACTTTTATCAACGCCAGGGCGAGGTGCGGTTTGCCCGTACGCTGGCGCTGCCGGCGAATCGCGGTCGCATCACCGACCGCAACGGCCTGATCCTGGCATCCAGTGTCCCCGCACCCAGTATCTGGGCCATCCCGGAAGATGTGCCGCGCGACCAGAAAAACCTGCGCCAGCTCGCCCTGTTGCTCGAGATGCCACTGGCAGAGCTCAATCGCCGGCTCGAAGACGAGGACAAGACCTTTGTCTGGCTCAAGCGCCAGGTGGACGCGCCGGTGGCGCGCCAGATCGCCGCCCTGAACCTCAAGGGCATCTACCAGCGCAAGGAGTACAAGCGCCAATACCCGGAAGGGGAGGCGGCAGCCCACGTGGTCGGCTTCACCAACGTGGAGGACATGGGTCAGGAAGGCGTGGAGCTGACCTTCGAGAAGGAACTCGCCGGCCGGGCTGGATCGCGACGCGTCATCAAGGACCGGCTCGGCAAGGTGGTGGAATCGGTCGGTGAGCAGGTGGCGCCGCAGGACGGGCACGACCTGCAGCTGAGCATCGACAGCAAGGTGCAGTTTTTTGCCTACCAGAAGCTGCGTGAATCGGTCCTGCAACACAAGGCCAAAGCCGGCAGTGTGGTGGTGCTGGACGTGCAGAGCGGCGAGGTCTTGGCGCTGGCCAATTACCCGAGCTACGCACCTGCGAAACGGCAAAACCTGAGCGGTGCGCAACTGCGCAACCGGGCCCTGACCGACACTTTCGAACCCGGCTCGACGATGAAGCCGTTCGTGATCGCGCTGGCGCTGGAAAAGGGCTTGGTGAAACCGGAAACACCGATACAAACCGCGCCGGGGCGCATGTCGATCGGCAACGTCACCATCAGCGACGCCCACCCGCATGGCGTGCTGACGGTCAACGAAGTGATACAAAAGTCGAGCAACGTGGGAACGGTGAAGATGGCGATGCGCACCGAGCCGCGCGAAATGTGGGACATGTTCAACCAGGTCGGTTTTGGCCAGAAGCCCAAACTTCCCTTCCCCGGCTCCGTCAGCGGGCGCTTGCGGCCTTACAAGACCTGGCGTCCGATCGAGCAGGCGACCATGAGTTACGGCTACGGCCTGTCGGTCAGCCTGTTTCAGCTGGCGCACGCCTATTCGGTCTTCGCCCGCGATGGTGAACTGGTACCCGTGACGATGCTCAAAGCGCCCCAGCCGGTGGCTGGCGTGCGTGTCATGTCGAGTGACAACGCCGCCGCCGTGCTGCATATGCTGCATATGGCCACCGGCCCCGGCGGCACTGCCCCCAAGGCCCAGACCATGGGGTATTCAGTGGGTGGGAAGACCGGCACTGCGCACAAGCAGGAGGGAAAGGGATACGCCGACAAAAAGTACCGGGGATTTTTTGTCGGCGTGGCACCGGTCGACAGGCCGCGCATCGTGGTGGCGGTCATGATCGATGAGCCCAGCAACGGCAAATATTATGGTGGCGACGTAGCGGCCCCGGTATTCAGCGAAACCGTGCAGCAGACGCTTCGCATGCTGGGCGTTTCGCCGGACATGGCAGTCAAGCCGCAGATCGTCGCAGCGGTCGAGGAGAGCTTCTGATGCAGGAGCTGCACAACGTGTCCGATGCAGTCCATTGGCTGCGGTGCCGCGTCACGGGCAGCCTGCACACCGACAGCCGCAGCGTCGGTCCCGGCGACGGCTTGCTGGCATGGCCGGGCGAGCGCCACGATGCGCGGGCCGATGTGGCGGGGGCGCGGGCCAGGGGCACTGCGGCCTGCCTGGTCGAGGCGGCGGGTGCCCAGGCGTATGCCTCGTCCGACCCCGATGTCGCCGCTTTCGCCGGTCTCAAAACCGGCAGTGGTCCGATTGCCGACGCGTTTTTCGACCATCCATCACATGCGCTGCAGATGGTCGCCGTGACCGGCACGAATGGCAAGACATCCACCGTCTGGTGGTTGGCGCAGGCACTGGCGGCGTTGCCAAGACCCATGCCCTGCGCCATGGTGGGCACCTTGGGCATGGGTTTTCCCGTCGGCCCGACAGCCGGGCCGGCAAGTGCAACGCCGCAGGCATGGCAAGGCGGTGGTCTGACGACGCCCGACGCCGTGCAGCTGCACCGCGCACTGCACGATTTTGTACGCCGCGGCGCCATGGCCTGCGCCATTGAGGCGTCGTCGATTGGCATTGCCGAACACCGGCTGGATGGAGCCCGTATAGACACCGCCGTGTTCACCAATCTGACCCAAGACCACCTGGACTACCACGGTGACATGCAGGCTTACCGGCGCGCCAAGGAGCGGCTTTTTTCCTGGCCCGGCTTGCGCTCGGCGGTGGTCAACGTCGATGACCCGGCGGGCGCCGAACTGGCTGCGGCACTGCAACCACGTGGACTGGACTTGTGGACCGTATCCTGCGAGGGCGAGGCCCGTCTGCGCGCCAGTGACCCATGCCTCGGGCCCCAGGGCCTGGGCTTTCGCATCAGCGAAGGCAGCCACAGCCTGCTGCTGCAGACTGCCATGATCGGTCTGTTCAATATCTACAACCTGCTGGCGGTGGTGGCCGCCATGCGCAGCCTGGGTGTGGGGCTGGACGACGCAGTTGCCGCCTGCCAGCACCTGGCACCGGTGCCGGGCCGCATGCAATGTATGGTGGAGCCCGGCAAACCGATGGCGGTGGTGGACTACGCCCACACCCCGGATGCGCTGGAAAAAGCGATTGCCGCACTGCGTCCCGTGGCGCAGCAGCGCAGCGGCCGCCTGTGGTGCGTATTCGGTTGCGGCGGAGACCGCGACCCGCTCAAGCGTCCGTTGATGGGCCGTGCCGCAGCAGCGGCAGACCACGTGGTGCTCACCAGCGACAACCCGCGCAGCGAAGAGCCGCTGGCCATCATGGCGCAGATCGCTCCCGGCCTGCAGGACCACCCGGCGCTGCTGAGGCAGGCAGATCGGGCGGCGGCGATTGCCATGGCACTACGGCAGGCACAGGCCGCCGATGTGGTTCTGGTGGCCGGCAAGGGCCACGAGAGCAGCCAGGAGATCGGCGGCCAGCGCTTTCCGTTCTCCGACCAGGAGCAGGTGCAGCGGGCCCTGCTGCAATGGCATCCATGGCAGCCCAGCGTCACATCGGGGGTGGCAGCATGATGACCCTGCAACAGGTGCTGGGTTGGTTGCCGGGCGCCGTCGCCGCAGGCGCCACGGACGTGCCGATCACACGGGTCCATACCGATACGCGCAGCCTGCAGCCTGGAGACCTGTTTGTCGCCCTCCAGGGTGATCGTTACGACGCAAACCAGTTTCTGGCCCAGGCCAAGTCGGCTGGCGCCGCCGCAGCACTGTGCCATGCCGGAAGTGGCCTGCACGAGACCGGCTTGCCGGGCATCGAAGTCAGCGACACCCGGCAGGCCCTGGGGCAACTGGCCACGCAATGGCGTGCCCAGTTCGACCTGAGCCTGATCGCGGTCACCGGCTCGAACGGCAAGACGACCGTGACGCAGATGCTGGCCTCGATCCTGCGTGCCTGGAAGCCGCAGGCGATGCTGGCCACCAGCGGCAACTTCAACAACGATGTCGGTGTACCGCTCACCCTGCTGCGGCTGCGTGCGCACCACGAAGTCGCCGTTGTCGAACTGGGCATGAACCACCCGGGGGAAATCGCCCGGCTCGCCGCCATGGCCCGGCCTACGGTGGCACTGGTGAACAACGCGCAGCGCGAACACCTGGAATTCATGCACAGCGTGCAAGCCGTGGCACAGGAGAACGGTGCGGTGTTCGCCAGCCTTGCGGCGCACGGCGTCGCTGTCTACCCGCAGGACGATGTATACGCCGACCTGTGGAAGGAACTCGCCGGCGCTCGCACGCAGCACGACTTCGCCAGCACCGCCACAGACGCGGCCCGCGTCAGTTGCGCCGCCGCAACCTGGAGCAACAACTGCTGGCACGTGACAGCGCGTACGCCCGGTGGGCCGCTGCTGTTCAAGCTGCGCGCCCCGGGCATGCACAACATACACAACGCTTTGGCGGCGCTGACAGCCGCGCTGGCCGCGGGCGTGCCGATGGCAGCCATCCGTGTTGGATTGGAGGCCTTCGAACCTGTGAAAGGGCGCTCCCGTGTTTTATCCATTGTTATGGGGGACCACATGCATACCTTGATCGACGACAGCTACAACGCCAACCCCGACTCCGTCGCCGCCGCGCTGCAACTGCTGGCGTCCTTACCGGCGCCGCGCCTGATGGTGTTGGGTGACATGGGGGAAATCGGCTCCCAGGGGGAGGTATTGCATGCACAGGCCGGCAACCTGGCGAACCAGCTCGGCATCGAACGCCTGTTCACCCACGGTGATCTGAGCGCTGCGGCCAGCAGGAACAACCTGCACTCGCGCCATTTCGAGGACATGCCGACGCTGATAGCGGCCGTCCTCGACGAGTTGCCGAGTGTTGCCAGCGTGCTGGTCAAGGGCTCGCGCTTCATGCGTATGGAGCGGGTGGTCGAAGCCGTGACCAGCCTGGCGGACCAGCAGCCCATAGGGGAGAGCCATGCAGTCTGACCAGCTTGCGGGAGGGTCATCGTGCTGCTGACACTGACCCAATGGCTGCAGACGCTGTCGCCCGAGTTCGGGTTTTTCCGCGTGTTCCAGTACCTGACCTTGCGCGCCGTGCTGGCTGCGCTGACGGCGTTGCTGATCGGCCTGTTCGCCGGGCCGGCGGTAATACGCCACCTGACCCGGCTGAAGATCGGTCAACCGATCCGCGAATATGGCATGCAGTCGCACCACAGCAAAAGCGGCACGCCGACCATGGGTGGTGTGCTGGTACTGCTGTGTATCACGATATCCACCCTGCTGTGGTTTGACTGGTCGAACCGCTTTGTCTGGATCGTGCTGGTGGTCACCGTGGGGTTTGGTGCCATCGGTTGGGTCGATGACTGGCGCAAAGTCGTGCACAAGGACCCCGAGGGCATGCGTTCCCGGGAAAAGTACTTCTGGCAATCCGTCATCGGCCTGGTGGCTGCCCTGTACCTGGTGTTCAGCATCTCGGAGAACTCCAACATCCGCGTGCTGGAGCTGTTTTTCAAATGGGTGCAATCCGGGTTCGACGTCAATCTGCCGCCCAAGGCCGGACTGCTGCTGCCGTTCTTCAAGGAAATCAGCTACCCGCTGGGGGTCTGGGGTTTCGTGGCCTTGACCTATCTGGTCATTGTGGGGTCCAGCAACGCCGTCAACCTGACGGACGGGCTGGACGGGCTGGCCATCATGCCGGTGGTGATGGTCGGCTCGGCACTGGGCGTGTTCGCCTACGTGACAGGCAGCTCGGTGTTCTCGCGTTACGTGCTGTTTCCCCACATACCCGGCTCGGGCGAATTGTTGATCTTCTGCTCGGCCATGGCCGGTGCCGGCTTGGCATTTCTGTGGTTCAACACCCATCCGGCGCAGGTATTCATGGGTGACGTCGGCGCCCTGGCGCTGGGCGGCGCACTGGGCACCATTGCAGTCATCGTTCGTCAGGAAATCGTGCTGGCCATCATGGGCGGGATTTTCGTCGCTGAAGCGGTTTCGGTGATGCTGCAAGTCGGTTATTTCAAATACACGCGACGCAGGTTCGGTGAAGGACGGCGGCTGTTTCGAATGGCCCCGTTGCACCACCATTTCGAAAAAGCCGGCTGGAAGGAAAGCCAGGTGGTGGTGCGCTTCTGGATCATCACCATGTTGTTGTGCCTGGTCGGCCTGTCCACACTCAAGCTGCGTTGAACACATGTCCGCGCCCCTTCAATCCCCTGTCGCCGCCTTGGTGCTGGGCTTGGGCGCGTCCGGGCTGGGCATGGCACGCTGGTGTACTGCTGCCGGCATGCGGGTGACAGTGGCCGACACCCGCCCCAACCCGCCACAACTCGCGCTGCTGCGTGACATGCTGCCCTCGGTGCAGTTTGTCTGCGCGCCGCTGGAGCCAGAGCTGCTGCAGTCCAGCGGGGCCAGGCTGGTGCTCAAGAGCCCGGGCATACCACCCCAGGCGATTGCGGGGCTGTGCGCCAGTGCAAGCGCGTCCGGACTGGCCGTTGCTGGTGAACTGGCGCTGTTTTGCGGTGCCCTCGAACAACTGCGCCTGACGCAGAACTACCAGCCCATGGTGCTGGCGATCACCGGCACCAATGGCAAAACCACCGTCACCGCACTCACTGGCCTGCTGGTGGCGCGTGCCGGCAAAACAGTGGCAGTGGCCGGCAATATCGGCCCGACCCTGCTTGACACGCTGGCCGAGAGAATTGCACACGCGGCGTTGCCACAGGTCTGGGTCATCGAACTGTCCAGTTTCCAGTTGGCCGATGGAGTCAGCTCGATGGGCTGCGACGGCTTGCTGGCGCCGCTGGAGCCCACGGCTGGCTGTGTGCTGAACATATCGCAGGACCATCTGGACTGGCATGGGTCGATGCCAGCCTATTGCCAGGCCAAGGCACGTGTGTTTGGCAGCCGCGGTCACATGGTGCTGAACCGGGATGACGCCCAGGTAACGGCCATGGCGCCAGCTCCCGGGCGGCGGCCGGGGCGCCCGAGCACCGGATTTGGCGCTGGCATGCCGCAGCAGCCGGGTGACTATGGCATCGATGAATCGAACGGCATGGCCTGGCTGGTGCGAGCGCTGGCAACCGACCCGACCGACCGGCCGCGGCGCGGGCAGGAGGCCCCGCCACTGGTCCTGCAACGCCTGCTTCCGGCCGAAGCCCTGCGCATTCACGGGCGCCACAACGCCAGCAACGCACTGGCAGCATTGGCTCTGGCGTCTGCGGCTGGTTGTGAACTGGCGCCGATGTTGTACGGGTTGCGCGAATACCGGGGTGAACCGCACCGGGTCGAATCCGTCGCCATCGTTGATGACGTCGAGTACTTCGACGACAGCAAAGGCACCAATGTCGGCGCCACAGTGGCCGCCATCACCGGACTGGGTGGCCAGCGCAAACTGGTGCTCATTCTCGGCGGTGACGGCAAGGGGCAAGACTTTGGCCCGCTGGCGCAGCCGGTCACACGCCATGTACGCGCCGCCGTGCTGATGGGACGGGATGCACCACTGTTGCGCCAGGCGCTGCAACATTGCGGTGTGCCACTGTCGTGCGCGACCAGCATGGAAGACGCCGTGGCCCGCGCCAGGGCGCTGGCACGGGCGGGAGATGCGGTATTGCTGTCACCGGCCTGCGCCAGCCTGGACATGTTCGACAACTACCTGCACCGGGCACGGGTGTTCTGTGATGCCGTGGCAGCGCTGGGGCATGACAACAGCACGGAGCTTGCCTGATGCGCGCCACCACATTGCAACGCCTGGGTGGCTGGTTTTCCGGCCTGGCCGCAGCGGCGCCGATGCGGCTGCCGGTGCGCCTGGGTGGCCACACGCACGCCGGCATGTCCAGCGCGCCGGTGCGCCTGGCCAGCTTTGACCAAGTGCTGGTATGGGTCACGGTGGCCCTGCTCGC
>JANOTG010000653.1:0-4279 GCA_031416215.1 Betaproteobacteria bacterium | reverse complement strand
GCGGGCCGCCGGTGCTGACCGGATGCCGCTGCTCGGGTCCCCCGGCCGGCGGCCCCCTCCTTGACCGCGCTGCGACACCCGGTCAGCACCGTCGGCCGCGATGGTTTTTGCCTCACCGCGCCAAAACCATGCCTCCAGATCAGGTCGGCGTGGCGCTCGGCGCAGCGGCATCAAGGAGGAGGCCGCAGGCCGGGGGACAGCCGCGGAGCTGAGTGCCGCGGCGGCCTGATCCCATGCGGCGCGACAAGAACGCGTGTCATGACGGCGCGAAAGATCATCAGCCACGAAAGTACCGGTTCGGGACAAACGGCATGCCAAAGACCTCCATCGCCACCGGCTTGCCACGGACCATGGCGTTGAGCCGGGTACCGATCGCCGCGTGGCCGCTGTGGACATAGGCCATGGCGACCGGCTGGTTGATGGTCGGGCCGAGTATCCCGCTGGTGACGGTGCCTGCCGGGTTGCCGTTCAGGTCGACCAACGGAGAAGGTTCGCGCACGGGGATACGCTCGAGAGCGCGCAGGCCAACGCGCTTGCGCTGCACTGCTCCTGCGCCGCCCGCGAGTTGCGCGAGTACCGTCGCTGCACCGGGAAAACCGCCGGCACGGGCACCACCAGCGCGGCGCACTTTTTGCATCGCCCACAACAGGTTCGCCTCTACCGGCGTCGTTGTCGGGTCCAAATCGTTGCCATACAGGCACAGGCCGGCTTCCAGACGCAGCGAGTTGCGCGCGCCCAGGCCGATCGGCTTGACCTCGGGCTGCTCCAACAGGGTGCGCGCCAGCAGAGCGGCATGGTCGGCGTGCACCGAGATCTCAAAGCCGTCTTCGCCGGTGTAGCCGCTGCGCGTGACAAAACACGCCACCGGGATGCCGCAGTCCACCGCAAAGCTGCCGCCGGTCATGAACACGAGCCGTTCGACGCCGGGTGCCAGCCGCTGCAGCACGCTCACGGCGGCCGGCCCCTGCAATGCCAGCAAGGCCAGCTCGGGGCAACTGACCACCTGGCAGCGGGTACCGATGCGGGCCTGGATGTGCGCCAGGTCTGCCACCTTGCAGGCACCGTTCACGATAACAAAGATGTCGCCGCCATGGGCCACGTCACGGTTCACGAACATCAGGTCGTCCAGGATGCCGCCGGACTCGTTGAGCAACAGGCCGTAACGCTGCTTGCCGACGCCGAGGTCGATCACGTCCACCGGCATCAGGCTCTCGAAGGCTGCCGCCGCTTCCGGCCCGACCAGACGCAGCTGGCCCATGTGCGAGACGTCGAACAGACCGGCGCTGCTGCGCGTATGCAGGTGCTCGGCCAGCACGCCGCTGGGGTATTGCACCGGCATGGAATAACCGGCAAACGGCACCATGCGGGCGCCGAGCGCGACATGCAGGTCGTACAGCGGCGTGTGCAGCAGGGATGATGGGTCAGGTTCGGACAAGGCGTTTCTCCGGCGGGCAATCGATCCGGGCGTTATGCCCGGGCTGCCCCCGCTGTCCGTGGTACCTGAGAGATTCACCCGCCAGCAGCATCATGCTGCAGGGGCTTGCTCCTTCGGTGGGTGGCACGCTGGGCGCCGCCTCTCTCCAGTGGGGAAACGCCGCGCGGTATCACTACCGGGTGGCGGTTGCCAGTCCTTTTGCCTGAGCGTTCAGCCTGCTGCGATCAGCTGGCATGCGCCTTCGGCGGCCCTTGCTTGAACGGGCTCTCTCCTGACAAAATTGATTCTAACCCGGCAATCTGCGCCGACCGCAGGACAGCGACAATGTCGCCCATCATGACCTCCGTAAATCCCATTGTTGACGGTATCCCGCTGATCGTGGAGGGTGCCGGTGCCGAGACCGTTCTCATGCTGCACGGCTGGCCGGATACCCGCCGCCTGTGGGACAGCAGCGTGCTGGCGCTGCAGGCGCGTTACCGCTGTGTGCGTTTTACGCTGCCAGGCTTCGACTCGCGCCTGGCGCCGCGCACGACGTCCCTGGCCGACATGACCACGCTGCTGCGGCGCATCGTGCGCACCGTGAGCCCGGACAAGCCGGTCACGCTGCTGATGCACGACTGGGGCTGCATTTTTGGCTACGAATTTGCCGCCCGGCATCCGGATCTGGTGGCGCGCATCGTGGCTGTGGACATCGGCGACTACAACTCCGGCGCGATGCAGCGCAGCCTGTCGACCATGGCCAAATTGCAAGTGCTCATTTATCAACTCTGGCTGGCGCTGGCCTGGAAGTTTGGCGGCAAGCTGGGTACCGCCATGACGCGCTGGATGGCGCGCCAGATGCGTTGCAAGGCCAGCCAGTCACGCATCAGCTGGCAGATGAACTATCCCTATGCCATGTCATGGCTGGGTCTGGCGGGTGGCTTCAAGGAAGCAAAAAAAATTGACCCGCATTGCCCCACGCTCTACATCTATGGCCAGAAGAAACCCTTCATGTTCCAGTCACCCCAATGGGTAGAGAAACTCGCCGCGCGGCCGGGCTGCAAGGTGCAGGCGTTCGCCACCGGCCACTGGGTGATGGTGCAGCAGCCGCAGGAGTTCAATCAGGCGGTGCTGAGCTGGTTGCAGGGCAAATCTTGAGGCTAAAGCCCGTGTTTGCCGCTTGACCAGCCCTGCGTGCCAAGTGCCTGCACGGCGACGTCTGCAGCAGGAGCCTCCAGCGGCGTGGCCATGGTGTCGTTCCAGCGGTTGAGAAAGGCGAACATCGCCACCACGCCCAGGATTTCGACGATCTCGTTGTCGCTCCAATGTTGCTGCAGCTCGGCGAAAGACGCGTCGGTGACGGCGTTCGGCTGGCTCGACGCGGCGAGTGCGAAGTCCATCGCCAGACGCTCGCGCACGCTGTAGTGCGGGCTGCTGGCGTAGGCCCACACATCGGCCAGCTTGGCGTCGCTGATGCCGAAATTCTGCGCCCCCAGCAGGGTGTGCGCCTGGCAATACAGACAGCCCGATACCTTGCTCACCACATGGCCGATCAGGCGGCGAAAGCCCTGGTCCACATCGCCGTCCGGGTCCATCACGGCGGCATTCAATTGCGCAAAAGCCTTCACAATGCGCGGCTTGCGCTGCATGGTCAGCACGCTGTTGGGCGTGAAGCCCAGAGTGCCGAGAAAAAAGTCGAAGTGTGACTTGAGTTCGGGCGTGGTTTCTGGTGGCAGCGGTTGCAGGCGCGACATGCTGTTACATACCGGCGTAGTTGGGGCCGCCGCCACCTTCCGGTGTGACCCAGACGATGTTTTGTGTCGGGTCCTTGATGTCGCAGGTCTTGCAGTGCACACAGTTCTGCGCGTTGATCTGCAGCCGGTCGCTGTTGTCGTCGTTCTTGACATATTCGTAGACCCCGGCCGGGCAATAACGAGCCTCCGGCCCGCCGAACTTGGCGAGGTTGATGGCCACCGGAACAGCAGCGTCCTTCAGGGTCAGGTGCGCGGGTTGATGTTCTTCGTGGTTGGTGTTGCTGATGAACACGCTGGAGAGCCGGTCGAAGGTGATTTTCCCGTCCGGCTTGGGGTAGATGATGGGCGTGCAGTCGGCCGCCGGCTTGAGATAGACATGGTCGGGCTTGTCACGGTGCAGCGTCCAGGGTATGTTGCCGCGCAGCGCAAACTGTTCCAGCCCGTTCATGAAGGTGGCCACCGTCAGGCCCTTCTTGAACCAGGTCTTGAAGTTGCGCGCCCGGTTGAGCTCGGTGTAGAGCCAGCTGTCGCGAAACGCCTCGGGGTAGTCGGCGAGCTCGTCATGTTGCCGGCCCGATGTGACGGCGGCGTAGGCGGCTTCGGCTGCCAGCATGCCGGTCTTCATGGCGGCATGGCTGCCCTTGATGCGGCTGACGTTCAAATACCCGGCCTCGCAGCCGATCAGGGCGCCGCCCGGGAACACCGTCTTGGGCAAGGACAACAGGCCGCCGGCGGTGATGGCGCGCGCGCCATAGGCCAGCCGCTTGGCAGGCTTGAGGCCCTGGTCCTGGCCTTCCAGGTACCAGCGCACGTTGGGGTGTGTCTTCCAGCGCTGGAATTCCTCGAACGGGCTCAGATAAGGGTTGGCGTAGTCCAGCCCGGTGATGAAACCCATGGCGATCTTGTTGCCGTCCAGGTGGTAGAGAAATGCGCCACCGTAGGTGTCGTTGTCCATCGGCCAGCCGGCGGTGTGCAGCACAAAGCCGGGCTCATGGCGCTGCGGGTCGATTTCCCACAGCTCCTTGATGCCGATGCCGTAGGTTTGCGGGTCTTTGCCCTCGTCGAGCTTGAAGCGCTCGATCAGCTGCTTGCCCAGATGGCCGCGTGCACC
>JANOTG010000652.1:0-7277 GCA_031416215.1 Betaproteobacteria bacterium | reverse complement strand
TGTCAGCATGAACAATGCGGAGCTGTTCGAGCTCGTTCCCAAGGCGCAGGGCATCATCAACGACGCCGAGCGCAAGAAGGCCTACCACCGCATCCAGGAGCTTGGCGCCCAGGAGGCGAGCTGGATGGCGCTGATGGAAGTGCCCAGCAACGCCGTCATGTCGGCCAAGATCAAGGCCTATGTGCACCTGCCTTACAACGTGAGTTATTTCGACGAAGTCTGGCTGGCGAAGTGACAGGGCGCTAGCCGTGTCGACCCGGGGCTTGTTCTTGAGCGTCGGCACGCGGGTGGCGACCGCTGCCGTCACCTTGCTGGTGGTGGCCGCCATCGTGTTTTTTGTCATGCGTTTCGTGCCGGGCGACCCGGTGCTGAACTGGCTGGGAACCAGCTACGAAAAGGCCGACTATGACCGGCTGCGCGCACTCTACGGCCTCGACCTGCCCCTGCTGCAGCAATTCCTGATCTGGTTCACGCGCCTGTTCCAGGGTGACCTGGGCTACTCGGTGTTGACCCAGCTGTCGGTGTCTGAAGAGTTGTTGCGCCGAATTCCCGCGACCATCGAATTGATCCTGCTGGCACTTGCGGTGGCGCTGCCGTTGGGTGTGGGTTCCGGCATCTGGGCTGCCTGGCGTTACAGCAAACCGGCCGACCACGCCGTGCTCACGGCCACGCTGCTGGGTATCTCATTGCCAGAATTTTTTGTTGGCGCCCTGCTGATGCTGACGTTGTCATTGCAATGGCGGGTCTTCCCGGCCACCGGTTTTGAGCCCTTCGCCTGGTCGACGGAGCATTTTGCGCACATGGTGCTGCCGGCGCTGGCGCTGGGCCTGCCGCGCGCCGCCGTGATCTGCCGCCTGATGCGTGGCTCGCTGCTGGAGGTGTTCGGTCGCCCGTATGTGCGCGCGTCGCTGGCCAAGGGTTTGAGTCGCAAGGCGACCCTGTTCGCGCATGCGGTGCGTAATGCCCTGATTCCAGTGGTCACGGTGATCGGCCTGCAGATCGGCTATCTGGTGGCCGGTGCGGTGGTGGTCGAGAAGCTGTTTGTCATACCCGGCGTGGGAGCCTATGGCCTGAACGCGGTCACCGCGCGTGACTACCCGTCAGTGCAGGGGTTCATCCTGGTGGTGGCGGCCATCTTCCTGATCGCCAACCTGATCGTGGATTTGCTCTACCTGTGGCTGGACCCGCGCATCCGCATCGGCGCGCAAAACGCGTCACCATGAGTGCGATACCACCATCGGAAAACTCTGCCCGCGGCAGTGCACCGCGCGCTGTCGCGTCACCTCGCATGGCACAGCGCGCCAGCACCGGGCAACGCGCCTGGCGCAGCACAAAAGTTCGCTACAGCTGCCTGCTGATCATCGCGCTGGTATTGCTCACCTGGGGTGCCGGATGGATCGCACCCTTTGCGCACGACGAGATCGACGCTGCGGCGGCCTTCAGTGCGCCGGGCGGCCGTTATGCCATCGGAGCCGATGCCCTCGGCCGCGATGTGCTCAGCCGCACCCTGCATGGCGGGCGCATGTCCCTGGTGGTTGGCCTGCTGGCCACCTCGCTGGCGGTGGTGTGCGGCGTGCCGCTCGGTGCGCTGGCGGGTTATCTCGGTGGCAAGGTGGACTGGCTGATCAGCCGTGCAATTGATCTGCTGCTGCCGTTTCCGGTGATCCTGCTGGCCATCGTCACCAAGATGCTGCTGGGCGACGGCATGGTCAGTGTCGTGCTGGCACTGAGTCTGGTGCTGACACCGTTCTTCGCACGCATGGCGCGTGCCAAGGCACTGAGCGTGGCGCAATTGCCATTCATCGAGGCTGCACAGGGCAGCGGACTGGGCACCATGCGCATCATGCGGCTGCACGTGTTTCCGCACTGCCTGCAGCCGGTGCTGATCATGGCCTCGTTATCGGTGGCCTTCGCGATCCTGGCCGAGGCATCGCTGAGTTTTCTCGGCCTGGGCCTGCCGCCGCCGGCACCGAGCTGGGGTGGCGACCTGCAGGCGTCCATGAGCGCTTTCCAGCTCGCGCCGTGGACGGTCATTGCGCCCGGTTGCGCCATCACCTTGGCGGTGCTGGCGTTCAACTTCCTCGGTGACGGCCTGCGCGATGTGTTCGACGTCGGCGAGAGGTTCTTGTGAGCGCAGCGACGCCCGTGGTGTTGGCGGTGGACGACCTGACGGTGGACATCGCCGGCGTGCCGGTACTGCGCGGCGTATCTCTGGCAATCGGTGCTGGGGAGGCGCTGGGCCTGGTCGGTGAATCGGGTTGTGGCAAATCGATGAGCGCGCTGGCCGTGCTGGGCCTGCTTCCGCGTGGCGCCCGTGTGAACGCAGGCAGCGTGCAGTTGCGCGGTCAGCAGCTGTTGGGGGCGTCGGAAGACGACTTGTGCAAGGTCCGGGGCGGATCCGTGGGCATGATCTTTCAGGAACCTGGCGCCTGCCTTGATCCGGTGATGCGCATCGGGCGCCAGATCGGCGAATCGTTGCTGCTGCACCGGGGTCTGCGCGGTGCCGCGCAACAGGCTGCCTTGCGCCAGTTGCTGCTGGAAGTGGGCCTGAACGACACCGAGCGTGTCACACGCGCCTACCCGCACGAGTTGTCGGGCGGCATGCAGCAGCGGGCCATGATCGCGATGGCCCTGGCCGGCGAGCCGGTGCTGCTGATCGCCGACGAACCGACCACTGCGCTGGATGCCCGCATTGCGAGCCAGATCCTCGACCTGCTGGAGCGGCTGCGACGCGAGCGCGGGCTGGCACTGCTGCTGATATCGCACGATCTGGCGGTGATCGGTGGGCGTTGCGATCGCGTCATGGTGATGTACGCCGGCCGGGTCGTCGAGTCGGCACCGGCAACACGGGTGTTCGACGCCGCCTGCCATCCCTACACGGCGGCACTGATCGCTGCCAGCCCCGGGCTGGCGGGTGTCGCTCCCAAGAGCGCCCTGAGGGACATCCCGGGGCAGTTGCCACTCCCTGGCGGCGCAGACCAGGGCTGCGCGTTTGCCGAGCGTTGCGCCCTGGCACGACCGGCCTGTGACCTGCGTGCGCCGGCCTGGACCACCCTGCGCCCGGACCATGCCGTTCGCTGCCTGCAATACGAGGATGGCTGGTGATGCTGGAAGTCACCGATCTGCGCAAGCTCTATCGGGCCCGAGTGCCCGGCGGCGCGCCGGTGGCGGCGGTGGACGGCGTCAGCTTCACCGTGGGCGTGGGCGAAACGCTCGGCTTGGTCGGTGAGTCGGGTTGCGGCAAAAGCACACTGTCGCGCTGTCTCATGCGGCTGGTCGAGCCCAGTTCGGGGCGGGTGCTGTTCGCCGGCACCGACGTGCGGGCCCTGGGCTCGGGCGCGGTGCGCGCATTTCGCCGCCGTATGCAGATCGTGCACCAGGACCCGTATTCGTCGCTCGACCCCCTGCTGCGCATCGATCGCACCCTGGCAGCACCGTTGCGCCATGTGCTGGGGCTGGATGCGCGCGCGGCGGAGAAGCGGATGATGGCGCTGCTCGACGAGGTCGGCCTGGACGCCACACACCGGCTGGCCTATCCGCACGAGCTCTCGGGCGGGCAGCGCCAGCGGGTGGCGATTGCGCGCGCCCTGAGCCTGAATCCGGAGTTCATCATCGCCGACGAGCCGACCTCGGCCCTCGACGTATCGATCCAGGCCCAGGTGCTCAACCTGCTGCTGCGCCTGCAACGCGAGCACGGGCTGGCCATGCTGTTCATCTCGCACGACATCTCGCTGGTGGCCCACATGAGTGACCGTATCGCCGTGATGCAGTCCGGCCGTTTCGTCGAAACCGGCGCCACGGCTGCGGTCATCGCCGACCCGCAACACGACTACACCCGCAGCCTGCTTGCGGCCCGACCCCATCGGCCTGCGGCAAGCGCCGCCAGCAACTGACCCACGCCCCAGCCTGCAACAACCCACCGAAAGGAAACCGTCGCCATGGACAAGAAACCCGTCATTCTCGAAGTCGCCATCAACGGCGGCGTCACGCCGCAGCGCAACCCGCATGTGCCCCTGACCGACGAGGCGGTCATCGAGGACAGCCTGCGCTGCTTCGACGCCGGCGCATCGGTCATCCATGCGCACACCTACGACATCCGGCTCAACGGCCGTGCTGGTGCAGAGGCCTATCTTCGACCCTGGCGCGTCATCCTGGCGCAGCGCCCGGACGCCTTGTGGTATCCGACCTTGTCGGTGAACCAGGCCGATGGTGCGAACCTCGAGCCGATCCAGGACCGGTATTCGCACTACCCGTTCATAGCGGCCGAGGTGCCGATGCCGTTTGGCGTGGTCGATCCAGGGTCCACCAACTTGGGTTATCCGGGGCCCGACGGGCTACCCATGGGGTTCACCTACGTCAACAGCTACAGCGACCACGCCTACGCCTTCGGACTGGCCAAGCAGCTCGACTTCCTGCCGTCGCTGGCGATCTTCGAGCCAGGCTTCCTGCAAACCACACTGGCCTGGTATCGGGCCGGCCGACTGCCGAAGGGCTCGATGGCCAAGTTCTATTTCGGCGGCGAGTGGGGCCTGTGGGCGACGGCCAAGGGTGTGACGTTCGGCCTGCCGCCGACCGAGAAGGCGCTCGCCGCCTACGTGGAAATGCTGGAGGGAACCGACATTCCGTGGTCAGTTTCCGTCTGGGGTGGAGACCTGCTGCAAACGCCAATCGCACGCATGGCGCTGGAGCTCGGTGGCCACCTGCATGTCGGTATCGAGGAGCACTTCGACCCGCAACGCACACCCACCAACGTCGAACTGATCGAGGAAACCAAGGCGCTGTGTGCCGAGATGGGCCGCCCGCTGGCGACCTTCGCGCAGACGCGCGAGATGCTGGGCATGGCGCGGTATGGTTGAGGGGGGTTTGGATTCAATCGTCGAGTTCTGAACGACCGGTTTGTGCCCGAAGCGGAAGTTCGCGCTATCCAGAAGCGGTCATTCAAGACGTCACCTGTGAAATGTTGTCGCTGTCAGACTCAAGCCAACCAGCCTCCAAGCAACCCGGGGCGGTTCAGGCGTTCAGGCCGCCAGCGATGGTCACATGCGTCTGCCAACTCGGGTCCGGGAACGCCAGGTCCTTGATGATCCAGACCAGCCCGTACCTGCCATGCAGGGCGAGGTAGACCCAGGCAAACTTCCATGGCCGCGGCCCGCCCAGGCAGTCCCGGGACAGCCAATTGGTGACTCTGCGCATGGCCATGGCCCAGGGTGGTGGGGTGGTGTCCTGGGTGGCGATGGCAGGGGAAATTTGGTTCACGCCGGGTTCCTTGGCGGGGCGATGGCGAGGCGGAAAATGGTATCCCTTGCTGGCGTGGGTGTTTGTGCGCACCAAGCCCTGATCGCGCCCCCGGGGCGCCGACAAGCCCACCAACTGGGACCGGCAAACCCGACCGCTGGCCACCAAGCTTTCGGTCCAATGTGAGAACATCACTGGCATGAATGTTCCTGACACACACTACGCCAAGACCGCCAGTGATCTGCGCATTGCCTATCAGAAATGGGGCTCCGGGCCACCGTGCCTGATCGCGCCGGCACTCATCTCGAACGTCGAGATCATGTGGGAGCACGAGCTCTATCGCCGCTGTCTGGAGCGCTGGGGCAAGTTCATGACCTGCGTGATGTTTGACAAGCGCGGCATCGGTCTGTCGGACCGTTTCGATGGTGTGCCCACGCTGGAGGAACGCATCGAGGACATGAGCTGTGTGATGGACGCGGTGGGTTGGCAGCAGGCGCACCTGCAAGGTACCTCCGAGGGTGGACTGATGTGTCAGCTGTTCGCGGCCAACCATCCCGAGCGGGTGTTGAGCGTTGGGTTGATGAACTCCGTCGTGCCGAACAAGTACCGACCCCTTGTTCGTGCCCGCTTCGAGGAGGGCGACGCGCCAATCACCACGGCCAAGGAGGTCTTCGAGCGGTTCATGAAGATCGCAGCAACTTGGGGCGAGGACCATACCTTCATGCTCGACTACGAACTGCCCAGCCAGAACGGGAACGAAGGCGTGGCCCGTTGGATTGCGCGCCTGTGCCGGATGTCCGCCAGCCCGCGGGATTTCCGCAAGCAGATCGAAAGCCTGGTCGGGCTGGACGCCGGCGATGCCCCGGAACGTATCCGCGCGCGCACGCTGGTGCAGAATACCAAAGGCGACCGGGTGCTTCCGGCGGCGGGTGGCCGGGTACTGGCCTCGGTGATTCCGGGCGCCATCTACGAAGATATCCCCGGCGATGACCACTTCGCCTGGTGCATGCCGATCTGGCGCACGACCCTGGACGGCTACATTGAGTTCGCGACCGGTCAGCCCGTGCCCTACACGGTCGTGCGCAAGTTCGCGATCATCCTGTGCACTGATATCGTCAACTCGACCCGGCAGGCGGTCAGCGTCGGAGACACGTCATGGCGTGAGACGATGGAGGGGCATGACCGGGTCACACGGGGCCTGGTCGAACGCCATGGCGGCCGGGTCGTCGGCAGCACCGGCGACGGGCTTCTGGCCACTTTTGACACCCCTTCGCAGGCCGTGTCGTGCGGCATCGACATGCTCGGCGCACTGGCGAGCATTGGCGTCACGATCCGAGCCGGTGTGCATGCCGGCGAGATCGGCATCGTCGAGGGCGACATCACCGGCATCGCCGTGAATCTGGCGACACGCGTTTCGCAAAAGGCCGCCGATGGCGAGTTCTGGGTTTCCTCTACGGTACGCGACATGATGCTGGGTGGCAGCACGAGCTTTACCGATCGTGGCCAGCACGCACTCAAGGGATTCGATGATCCGTGGCGGCTCTACTCCGTGGGGCGTGGCTGATGGCGTGAACAGGCCCCGGTCGGTCTCGCACTGCAGGTAGCATTGCCAGCATGCGCACACTCCCCCAGGGCACCGTCACCTTTCTGTTCTCCGATGTCGAGGGCTCCACCAAGCTGGCCAAGCAATTCGGTGATGCCCCCTGGGCCGAACTGCTGGAGACCCATCGCCAACTGATGCGCCAGGCGTTCGCGGCGCACGACGGCCTGGAAGTCGACACCCAAGGGGATGCCTTCTTTGTCGTCTTCACCCGCGCCAGCGACGCAGCAGCCGCTTCGCTGGATGCGCAACGAGCCCTGACGGCCCATGCCTGGCCAGCGGACGGCGCTGTGCGCGTGCGCATAGGGCTTCACACCGGCGAGGCGGTGGCCCGCGACAACCATTACATCGGCCAGGAGGTGCACCGCGCCAGCCGCATCTGCGACTCCGGCCACGGCGGGCAGATCGTGGTGTCGCAGACCACGGCCGAGCTGGTGCGCGA
>JANOTG010000651.1:0-3719 GCA_031416215.1 Betaproteobacteria bacterium | reverse complement strand
GGAAAACTCAACACGGCGTCTGCGTTGGCCACAAACAGCCGGTCGCCGATCAGGGCCATGCCAAAGGGCGAGTTCAGCCCCGACAGCAATATGGAGCGTGTGTCAGCCACGCCGTCCCCATCGCTGTCGCGTAACAACGTGATACGGTTTGCGCTCGGCACGCCGGCACCGGCGCGTTGCTTCACCAGACCCATCACCCAGGTCTTGATGGTTTTTGCCTCTTGTGGCTTGGCCGGGGCATTGGTCTCGGCCACCAATACGTCACCGTTGGGTAATACCAGCATCCAACGGGGATGGTCCAGACCTGTTGCGAAGGCAACAACGCGGGTGCCCGCTGCCGCCTGTGGCGTCGTACCGGCGGGCCAGCCTTTCGCCGGCGCGATGTTGACGGTCGGCACCAGCGTCTTGACGGGCTCTGGCAGAAAGGGGCGCACGCCAGTACCTTGCGCCACTGACAGCCTGGCCACCTCCCCGCATCCAGCCATTGCCAGGACTGCAGTGAAGCCACCCACAATCAACGCGGTTCGCATGGTGATGGTTCCCTCAAGTTCATGTGCGTCCAACGACCAGGACTCTGACGCATAAACAGCCTAAGTGGCGCGCAGGTGCGTGTCTGTGCGGCAGGCAACATCGGCAGGCAGCTGGCTGCACGCCGCATTTCAGACGAATCGAGCCATGAGCTTCGACACCACTGGAACGGCGACGGACGAATCATTACAAGGCCGCTGCGTTCGCTGTCGCACGGACGGCGAGCAGCAGGATGCCTAAAGTCCATTGGTGCTGATGGAGTTCAACCTCCACCAGCCAACACCACGGAATTCAAAACCGTCCGTGCCTGATCGGCCGGGCACGCTGAAATTCCGGCCATTGCCACCTATTTCCAAGGATCACCCATGAAAACAAACTACGTTTCGCGCGACAACTTCGGCATGTATGCCAGCTCTGTGTCCGGGCCTGGCCCCAAGCTGATGGGCGCTGACACCCTTCTTGGCAACGATGTCTACAACAAGAATGGCGACGATCTGGGCGACATCAAGGAGTTCATGATCGACATGGCCTCCGGCAAGATCGCCTATGCGGTGTTGTCGTTCGGCGGCCTGCTCGGCATGGGGGACAAGCTCTTCGCAGTGCCTTGGGCGGCACTGACACTGGACACGGCCAACAAGCGCTTCACGCTCAATGTGGCGAAGGAAGCCCTGAAAGAAGCACCGGGCTTCAACCAGGACCGCTGGCCAACCATGTCAGACAAGACCTGGGCCAGTGGTGTGCACAAATTCTACGGAACGACCTACTCCGCAGAATAAGCCGGCCCCCCGCTCGTGCTCATTCGGAGCCGACGCGGGATAAAGCCAAGAAGAACCGGACCATTTCGGCCGAAGCATCCGGGCCGGCTTGGTCCGTGTAGGAACCAATGGGGGCGCCACCCGACCAGGCGTGTCCGCCCCCGTGCAATGTCCAACTCTCGATCCGGACTTGCCCCTGCATGTCGGCGTGTACTGCGCGACTAAAGCGCCGTCCGCCCGGCGAAACCCCTGACTGGGTAGTGACCCGCAGACCGATCTCACCCGCCTGGGCGCCATGTGCGTCGCGGGCCTGTTGCACGATGCGTTCGCCATTCGTCTGCTGCACGGTATGGTCCCGATCTCCGTGGAAAACGATGATGGGTACCGCCTGCACGACTTTCCCGCGCGGTGCTCCCGAAGCACCGTTTCCACCCTTCCACCCGGCCATTCCGCTGCGCCCTCCTTTCATCGCAGCCAGGGCCGACGGGATGTCGTGTGCGCTGCCATACGGCAGGCCGGAATGGGCCCCGACACCGGCAATTAACTCCGGATAGGTCTCTCCCATCACCACGGCCATCGCGGCGCCCGCTGACAGCCCCGCAACATAAACGCGGCGCGGGTCGGCGCCGTGTTCTCGCGCGACCTCGCGCACGATGCCAGCGATCAGCGAAGGCTCACCGGTACCGCGCCGTTGGTCCAGTGGCTTGAACCAGTTCCAGCACTTCGATGTATTTTCCCGTGCGGCCTGCTCCGGATACACGACCAGGAAGCCGTGCTCGTCCGCGAGACTGTTCATCCGTGTGCCCGCCGCGAAGTCGTCTGCGCTCTGCGTGCAACCATGCAGCATCACGATCATGGCCCGTGGCACATCGGACTGGCGTGCCGGAACATAGACCTTGTAGGCCCGCGCGCCGGCATCGCCGCTGAATTGGTACAACTCGAAACTGCCAGGTCGTTGCCGCGGTTCACTGGTCGACGGTTCACCTTGCCACTCAACGCTTGTGTCTGCGCCGTCAGGGACCACGCGCGCCGCGACATCGATGGTGGATGTGTTGTCGAATCCCGGGCTGGGCTCGGCAATACGCCCTGCGGCAAGCGCGCGCCGGATGGTCTCGCTCACCTCGACCATCGGGCCTGCTGTGGGACTCAGCCCCGCAGACACGAGCGCCCGGTGGATCGTCGCGTTGATCGCGTCGGCGTCGAAGGACGGCGCTCGGAAGTGGAAGGGGTTTTTCATGATGCTCTTTCTGTGGATGGGGTTGACGTTCAAAGGAGGCGATCGGACAGGGCCCGGCGCACTGCCGGGCTGGCCTGGAACGCACCCAGTACGGTCACCGACTCGATGGCAGCGCGTGCGAGTTCCGGCGTCACGTCGTCGGCAATGCGCGCCAGTCCGACCACCTGCACCTGAAGTCGCTGGCCAGCCGCCACCACGGTCTCGAGGTCGGCACGGCTGTAGTGTTGGAGGCCGACCAGCAGTGTGCGGCGGGCCACGGTCTGCTTCACCGTATCGGCATGCAACGCAAGCTGATTTCGAAGCGCGGTTCGCATGAGGTCGGATCGGTTGGAATAAAAACCCTCCTGGACCAGCAAGTCGACGTGACCCAGATCGACCACGCCCACATTGACCGTCATCTTTTCGGTTTCGCCGGTACGCTGCCGGTGTTCGGCCATGGTGATGTTGGTTTTCAACTAGGCCTCCAGGATTCTAAATGGATTCCAATTGGAATCTTAATGGAATCCAATTAGAACACACAACCCAATCACGACCTGTCAGCGCGCCAGTTCGGCATCGATCGCAGGGTACCCCCGACCAAGCGACGCACCCAAACTGATCGGGATGCGGTGCCAGAAGAGGGCTCTGTCTTACCTCTGCTCCTCCGGTTGCCTGATAGGCCCACGGTGCACCAGGCCAAATACTGAGGCTCCCCTCAATCAACCCATGGAGAGTCACCATGACACGTGAACAAGCAGCACATATTCAGCCGTCGAAACACTCGACCGATCAGGTCGATGAATTTCTTGACATGGTCGAGGACAACGTCGATGCCAACGACGGCGCCGGTTCTCCGGCGATCATGCCCAGAACAGACCTCGACGTCGACGGAAGGCCGATCTCCGATACGCCGAAAAACCCCCACATGTAGTGCGCACTGCTACTTCCGGGTCACTTGGGAGCGCGCTGACTGCCGAGCGCAAGGCGGCGCCAGTTCACGCAGCCGCGGCGGAAGAGACTCCCGTAGCGCCGCGTGCGTGATGGCGGCGCCTTGCCCTTGTAGCCGCCTATTTGCCGTCGCGATCGGAGTCGCCCGGGATGGCACGCTCAACGGTATCACTCGCGCGCTGCCAGGCGTCGCGCGTCGCGTGCTTGGCGCTGTTCCAGTCGAGGCTGGAATCTCCACGCTGGTTGTTCCAACCGCTTTGGAGTTCTGGCTC
>JANOTG010000650.1:0-4406 GCA_031416215.1 Betaproteobacteria bacterium | reverse complement strand
GCGCAGGCGATGCAGGACAACTTGAAAAAGGCGCAGGACGAACTGGGTTCGATCGAGGTCACCGGAGAATCGGGTGCCGGCCTGGTCAAGGTGGTGATGACCTGCAAACACGATGTGCGGCGCGTCACGATCGACCCCAGCCTGCTGGCCGACGACAAGGACATGCTGGAAGACCTGGTGGCGGCGGCCTTCAATGCCGCAGTACGCAAGGCCGAAGACACTTCCAGCGAAAAGATGGGCAAGATTTCCGCTGGCATGCCGGGCCTGCCCGGCGGCATGAAGTTTCCGTTCTGAATGCAATTCCTGCCAGACCGGACGGCGTATCCGACCCGGATGCGGCGTGGCTGATTCCAACGCGCTGGACGGCCTGATCCAGGCCTTGCGCCGTTTGCCGGGCATCGGCGTGAAGTCGGCCTCACGCATGGCATTTCACCTGCTGCAACACGACCGCGCCGGGGCGCGTGGCCTGTCGCTGGCACTGACGACAGCCTGCGACAAGGTCCACCATTGCGAGCGCTGCCACACCTTCACCGAGGCGGCGGTGTGCAGCACCTGCCTGGATACGCGGCGCGATGCGACACGGCTGTGTGTTGTCGAAACCCCGGCCGACCAGTCGGCGGTGGAACGCACCGGCGCCTATCGCGGCCTGTACTTTGTGCTGATGGGCAAACTCAATCCGCTGGACGGCATTGGTCCACGCGATATCGGCCTGCAGGAGCTGCGGACACGCGCCTGCGACGGCAGTGTGGCCGAAGTCATTCTCGCCACTAATTTCACTGCCGAGGGCGAGGCCACAGCCCATGTGATCAGCGAGCTGTTGCGCCCGCAAGGCTTGCAGATCACCCGACTGGCACGTGGCGTGCCGGCGGGTAGTGAACTTGAGTATGTGGATCTGGGCACCATCGCCCATGCCCTGGTCGACCGACGCTGAACTTCGTTTTCACCCGTCGCGCACGGCAAGCGGCATGACGTCCCTGCAGAGCGGTGATAACCCCTAGGTAATAACCCGCTCGGGATGTTACCGATGCGGGGTTGTGGCGCCTTTGTTAGCCTTGTGCCATTCCGTAAACATATGCGGAGGCAGCTCAGGAGAGGGGCGGGATGTTGCAGGCGGGGCGCGAACGGCGGTTGTGGTTGCTGGCGGGTGCCTTGGCGTGGGCCGGCGCCTTGCCACGGGTTGCGACGGCTCAGGCCAAGCCCGAGAAGCCGCGCGTCATGATTGCGGTGGAGGATCGGGCGTCCTTCAGTTACCTGCCTTTGACGATTGCCGAGCGGCTGGGGTATTTCGCCGCCGAGGGTCTTGAAGTCGAGACCTTCGATGTTGCCAACGGCCTGCGCGTCGCGCACTCGGGCACCGAGGCCGTGCCGGACGTGCTGGGTGGCTCCTTCGAGCAGACGATCCAGTGGCAGGGCAAGAACCAGTATTTCCGCCAGTTTGTACTGCTCGGGCGGGCGCCGCAAGCCGCGATCGGCATATCGCCCAGGACGATGGCAAATTACAAGACAACGGCAGACCTGAAGGGTCGCCGCGTTGGCGTCCCGGTGACCGGCACCGCCGGCGCCATGGTCGCCAGCATGGTCGTGTTGCGCAGCGGGCTGTCATTGAGCGACGTGCAATTTGTCGAGGTCGCCTCAGCTGCTGCCGCATTGGCTGCGGTGCGTGGCGGGCAGGTGGATGTCATCAGCCATACCGAGCCGGTGATTGGCTTGCTGGAGGGGCGGGCCGAGGTGCGCATCATTGCCGACACCCGTACGCTGAAAGGGACGCTGGATGTTTTTGGCGGTCCCATGCCGGCGGCCAGCCTGTACGCCCCGCAGGAATTCATCCAGCGCTACCCGAACACCGTGCAGGCCTTGACCAACGCTGTGGTGCATGCGCTCAAATGGCTGCAAACCGCCGGGCCGGGCGACCTCATCAAGGTGGTTCCCGACCCTTACCTGATGGGCGACCGCGGTCTGTATTTGTCGTCCTTCAACCGGATTCGCGAAGCCATTGCGGTGGATGGGCTGATCTCGGATGATGCTGTGCGTACCGCCTTGCGTGTGGCGGCCCGACTCGATCCTGCTCTCAAGGCGGACAAAATCGATGTCGGTCGCACCTTCACGAACGAGTTCGCGCGGCGGGCCAAGGAACGGTTTCGCGCCTGAACCTGGCGCCTTCTGTGGGCCTGCGCTCAGCGTTCCCGCAGGCTTTCGCTGCGGGTGCGCAGCACCGGGCCGAGCAGATACCCCATCACGGTCTGCTGGCCGATTTTTATTTCGGCTGTCACGTTCATGCCCGGGCCCAGGCGCACCGGGCGACCATCCACCTCCAGATGGCCTTTTTGCAGCCGCAGCCGGGCCGGAAACACGGCTCCGCGTTTGTCGTCGGCCACGGCGTCTGAGCTCACCAGGTCGACTACCGCAGCCACCGTGCCGTAGCGGGTATACGGGAATGTCTCCAGTTTCAGCTCCGCCAGTTGTCCGGCGCTGATGAAACCCACATCCTTGTTTTCCAGGCTGACCTCGGCCACCAGTGGGGCATCCGGCTCAGCCTGTGGCACGATCACCATCAACACCTGGGCCTCCACGACAACACCACCGACCGTGTGGACCGCCAGTTGCTGCACGGTCCCTTCGACCGGTGCCACCAGCACGGTGCCGGCTTCGCGCTGCGCCGCCTTGGTGTATTCCTGATTCGCCTGCTGGAAACGCAACAGCGCCTGGGCCTCCCGCTCCTGCAGGCTGCGCCGGGTTTCTGCCAAGTAGGCGGCACGGTTGCTGCTGCTCTCGGCCAGTGCGGCCAATGCCTCCTGCAGGCGGGCCTGTTGTGTCACCAGGTCGCGCTCCTGCTCGACGCGCTCGCGCGTGCGGTCCTGTCCGGCATGGCTGGCGATGAATCCCTGGTTCGATAACACTTTGAAATCGTCTTCCCGCTGGCGCGCCATAGGCAGTGTGGCCTCGGTCTTGGCGACCACCTGGCGTGCCGTCGCCGCTTCAGCCTGGCGGCGCGCCAGTTCAGATGACAAGCGGCCCAGGCGCGCGTCGATGTCCTGCCATTCGGCATGTAATTGCGCCTGCGCCAGCAGGCGGTCGGCATTGCTCCATCCCGGCGGTATTGCTCCGGCACGGCCCGCGTCAAGCACCGGATTGGACGGCGGCAGGCCCGGCTGTTGCAAGGCCAGCAGCAAGGCCCTGGCGCGCAGGGCGTCGGCATGGCTGCTCCTGGTCTGCTCCCGCAGTGCTGCACTGTCAGAGCGCGCGGCCGTTGCGTCGAGTTCCAGCAGTGGCTGGCCGGCGCGAACCTGGTCACCGTCGCGCACCAGGATCCGGCGTACGACACTGCGCTCCAGTGGCTGCACCAGCTTGGAGCGGTCGTGCACGACGATACGCCCCGAGGCCACTGCCACGGTGTCGATTCGGCCCAGGCAGGCCCAAAGCAGTGCCGCGACAAAAATGATCATCACCAGCCAGGCAAGGCGGCGCGGTGCAGGATGGGGTGGTGTGTGCTGCAAGCTCAGCGCCGCTGGCAGAAACGCCACTTCGTCGTCCTGGTAGACCGGACCAGCCAGCTGGTGGCGCCCACGCCAGGCCTGCGACAGCACCGTACGGTACCGCCGCAGGAGGCCGCTGCCGGTTTCATTGGCGGCTTCCAGTATTTGCCTCATGCCGGGACACCAAGCGCAGGGCCGGTGCCGTCCTGCAGCCGCCACAGATTGGCGTAGATGCCGTTCGGGATATTCAGCAGGGCGGCATGGTTGCCGAGCTCGAAGACGCGCCCGCCATCAAGCACCACGATGCGGTCAGCGTGGCGCACAGAACTCAGGCGATGGGCAATCACCAGCACCGTGCGACCGCGACAGATATGCTTCATGTTGTGCTGCAAGGCAGCCTCGCTCTCATAATCCAGCGCGCTGGTAGCCTCGTCCAGGATCAGTATGCGCGGGTTGGTGAACAAGGCGCGGGCAATGGCGATACGCTGACGCTGCCCGCCGCTGATGGCGCAACCCTGTTCACCCACGACGGTGTCGTAGGCCTGTGGCAGATCGCTGACAAAGTCATGCGCCCCAGCCAGTTGCGCAGCGCGGGCCACCAGTTCGATCGGTGCCGCGGGGTCACTGATGGCGATGTTCTCGCGCACGCTGCGGTTGAACAGCAGATTCTCCTGCAGCACGACGCCGATCTGGCGGCGCAGCTGGGCGGCGTCCATCAGGCTGATGTCCATGCCATCCACCAGTACCCGGCCCTGGTCTGGCGTGTACAAGCGCTGCATCAGCTTGGTGAGCGTGCTCTTGCCGGATCCGGAGCGTCCGACAATGCCCACTACCTCGCCCGGCTGGATGTCGAGATGCACGTCCTGCAACACCGGTTTGCTGGCCGGGTGGTAGCGAAATCCCACTGCATCGAGTGTGATGCGCCCCCGGATC
>JANOTG010000649.1:0-5803 GCA_031416215.1 Betaproteobacteria bacterium | reverse complement strand
ATCGGTGCCTATGCATAATTGCCCGCACACATTGCAATGATGGATCGCCCGCAGGAAGACACCGATGGAACTCTGGAAGTTGACAGCAGCCCAGGCGGCTCGGCGCATCGCAGCCGGCACGCTGCGGTGCGAGGAATACACGCTTGCATTCCTGGATCGAATTGCACAGCGTGATGACCTGATCCGGGCCTGGGCCTGGCTCGACCCGCAGCTGGCCCTGCAACAGGCACGGCAGCGCGACCGTGAGCCAAGCCGCGGGCCCCTGCATGGAATTCCGCTGGGCATCAAGGACGTGATCAACACGGCCGACATGCCAACCCAGCACAACTCACCCATCTACGCCGGCCACCGGCCCGGTGAAGACGCGAACTGTGTTGCCGTGCTGCGCGCGGCGGGTGCCGTGCTGCTGGGCAAGACCGAGACGCTGGAGTTCGCCTGTGGCGGGCGCAATCCGCCAACCCGCAATCCGCTCAACCCGGCCCACACCCCGGGCGGCTCGTCCAGTGGATCCGGCGCGGCTGTAGGCGACGGCATGGCGCCGCTGGCGCTGGGCACCCAGACCGGCGGCTCCACCATCCGCCCGGCCTCGTTTTGCGGCATTTACGGCATGAAACCAACCTTCGGGCGGCTCAGTTTCGAGGGCGCAAAACATTACGCCGTGCACCTGGACACGATTGGCCTGTATGGCCGCTCGGCGCAGGATCTTGCCCTGCTGGCGCAAACCTTCCGGCTGGCAGACGCCGTTGATCCGGACCCTCACCCAGTGCAGGGTCTGCGCGTCGGCTTGTGCGAAACGCCAATGTGGAACGAGGCGGACGACGACGCCCAACAGGCATTACACAGGGCAGCGGCCATGTTGTCGCGCGCCGGCGCCAGCGTGACCCCACTGGTCCTGTCCGCACCGTTCGCGGAAATGAACCAACAGCAGGATGTGCTCATGCATGAGGGCGGGCGCGGGGCCTTCCTGCCAGAGTACCTGAGGGTCGGCGATTTGCTGCATGACGATTTCCGCGCCAAGGTCGAAAACCGGCGCGGGTTCCACCCCAAACAAATGCGCGAGGTGCTGGACGCAGTGGCGCTGCGGCGCATCGAATTCGAACAGGCCTTCGGTGACCTGGACGTCGTGCTCACCCTCAGCGCACCCGGTGAAGCGCCCCTGGGGCTGCAGTCGCAGGGCATGGCTACCTTCAATCGCATGTGGACCGCCTTGCATGTCCCCTGTATCAGCGTTCCGGGACTGGTTGGCAGCACCGGCCTGCCGATCGGCATGCAGCTGATCCACAAGCGTTATGAAGACGCGCGCTTGCTGCAGGTCGCAACGGCAGTGGCTGCCGTGCTGGACCCGGTGGGTCACGCTGGCTTGTGACGGGCGGCCGTCAAACCCGCGGTCGTTTGTCCACGACACGCCGCGCCTTGCCGGTCTGGGTGCGCTCGACCGAATGGGGCGGCAACACGTTGACACGGGCGCTGATGCCGACCATGGACTTGATGCGCTGCTGCAGCCATTGACCGATGCTGGTCCCATCGGCTGAGGCATGGGCCGGCTGCAACTCCACCAGCACCTCGACAACGTCGAGTTGCGCGTCGCGCGTCACCACCATCTGGTAGATTGCCGACAACTGGCCATGCTGCAGCACCAGTTCCTCGACCTGGGTCGGAAACACGTTGACGCCGCGGATGATCAGCATGTCGTCGGACCGGCCGACAATCTTGCCCATGCGCCGGAACGCGCGCGCGGTCGGGGGGAGCAGCCGGGTCAGGTCGCGTGTACGGTAGCGAATGACCGGAAAGGCCTCCTTGGTCAAAGAGGTGAATACCAGTTCACCCTCGGCACCATCGGGCAGCACGGCACCGGTGAGCGGGTCTATCACCTCCGGATAAAAATGGTCCTCCCAGATCACCGGACCATCCTTGGATTCGACACACTCGCTGGCGACACCCGGCCCCATGACCTCGGACAGACCATAGATGTCCACCGCATCGATGCCGGCGCGGTCCTCGAGCTCGCTGCGCATGGACTCGGTCCAGGGCTCGGCGCCAAAAATTCCCACCTGCAGCGCAGTGGCCCGCGGGTCCAGGCCCTGGCGCATAAACTCCTCGATGATCACCTGCATGTAGGACGGCGTCACCATGATGATGCGCGGCGCGAAATCCTGAATCAGCTGTACCTGCTTCTCGGTCTGTCCGCCCGACATGGGCACCACGGTGCAACCCAGGCGCTCGGCGCCGTAATGCGCGCCCAGGCCGCCGGTGAACAAGCCGTAGCCGTAGGCGACATGAATAGTGTCGCCGCGCCGCCCACCGGCGGCAAAGATGGAACGCGCCACCAGTGCCGCCCAGTTGTCGATGTCTTTCTGGGTATAGGCCACCACGGTCGGTTTGCCGGTGGTACCACTGGAAGCGTGGATGCGCACCAGTTGCGACTTGGGCACCGCAAACATGCCAAACGGGTAGTGGTTGCGCAGGTCCTGCTTGGTGGTGAAGGGAAAACGCGCCAGGTCGCCCAGCGTCTTCAGGTCGTCCGGATGCACGCCCGCGGCGTCGAAGGCGGCGCGGTAATGCGCCACGTTGCGATAGGCATGGGACAGGGAGGCACGCATGCGCTGCAATTGCAAGGCCGCAATTTCGTCACGGCTGGCGCGTTCTATCGGGTCGAACACCGCCCCCTTCTCGGGCTGACTGGACATACCTGTTTCTCCTCGTCTTGCGGTGATTGTCAACCGCGATTCAGGAATGTGCGTGGTCGCGGTCGAAATCGATCACCAGGGTATCCGTCACCGGGTAACTCTGACAACACAACACGAATCCGCGCGCCACTTCGTAGTCTTCCAGGGCGAAGTTGATGTCCATGTCGACCTCGCCCTCGGTCACCAGCCCACGGCAGGTGGAACACACGCCGCCCCTGCAGGCATAGGGCATGTCGAGTCCGGCCAACAAGCCGGCATGGACCAGGTTGTCGCGGTTTTTTTGCATCGTGAAGCTGCGACGCGTGCCATCCATCACCACCTGTACTTCACACAGGTCGCGGCCCTGCACTTGCTGGCGTGGAGCACGCACATCGGCGCCCGGTGCCGCAGTGCCGAACAGCTCGGCCCGGACCCGGTCTGGTGGCACACCGCAGTCCTGCAGCGAGCGCATGGTTGCGTGCATCATGTCCTGCGGGCCGGAGATGAAGGCGAGGTCGATGCCGCCAGGGTCGATCCAATGTTGGAACAGCTGCATGCACTTCTCGTAGTCGATGCGACCGTGGAACAGGTCGATGTCCTGCGATTCGCGGCTCATGATCCACACCAGGTTCAAGCGCCCGAGGTAACGGTCCTTCAGGTTCGCGATCTCCTCCTTGAACATCACCGAACCCGACGACCGGTTGCCGTACACCAGCGTGACGTTGCTGTGAGGTTCGGCCAGCAGGGTGGACTCGATGAGGGACAACACCGGCGTGATGCCGCTGCCGCAGGCCACGGCCAGCACATGCCGCCGCGCACCGGCATCCAGCGGCACAAAGAAGCTGCCCTGCGGGGCCATGGCCTCGATCAAGGCACCCGGTTTCAGGTGTTCCGCTGCCCAATTGGAAAACACGCCACCGGCAACTCGCTTGATGGCCACGCGCAATTGCTGCTGCTGTACGGCAGAACAGATCGAGTACGAGCGGCGCACTTCTTCACCGTCGATCTGCGCCCGCAGGGTCAGGTATTGCCCCTGCTCATAACGGAATGCCGCACCCGCCGCGGGCGGCACATCGAAACTGACGGTTATCGCGTCGCGTGTGAGGTCTTGCACCGCACGCACCCGCAACACGTGGAACTGGTGGCGCGATACCGCGCCGTCGCTCACCATTGCGCCTGCGGGTAAGCCCGCTGCAGGAATTGCAAGTCGGTCAACAGATGCCCCAGATGTTCGGTATGCAGCCCCAGCCGCCCGCCCTTCTGGTGGCCGGTCTGCGCCGGCTTGACCAGCGTCGCCCGCGCCAGCAACACGTCCACGCTGTGCTGCCAGGCGCTGGCCAGGCTGGCCGCTGCCGGCGCCAGGCCGTTGGCGGCGCACCAGTCGTCCACCGGGTCGGGCTCGAACCATTCATTGCAGTAGGGCCACAACCATTCCAGCGCCGCCTGCATACGCGCATGGCTCTGTGTGCTGCCATCGCCCAGGGCCGCCACCAGGCCGCTGCTGCGTTCCACGTGGTAACGAACTTCCTTGGCAGCACCGCCCGCAATCGCCGCGATCCGGTCATCGGTGGATTGCGCCAATGCCGCCAGCAGATGCTGATGCCAGCTGTCGAACAGAAACTGGCGCATCAGCGTGTCGCCATAGTCACCGTTGGGCAGTTCGACCAGCAGCAGGTTGCGAAAACCGGCACCATCGCGACGGTAGGCCAGGGCATCTTCATCACGCCCGCAGCCCTCGACCTCGCCGGCATAGGACAACCAGGCCCGCGCCTGACCCAGCAGGTCCAGTGCGACGTTGGTGAGGGCCATATCTTCTTCCAGCGCCGGGCCATGACCGCACCATGCCCCCAGCTGCTGCGACAACACCAGACAGTTGTCGCCCAGGCGCAGCAGGTAGTCGAACTTGGGCGCCGTGCCACCGGCGGCATTCGCCGCAAGCCCTGCGCCTTGCGCGCTATCGGGCGCTGCGACGCCGCTCACAGATTTTTGACGCCGTCCGGCGTCGGAAAAAAGGTGGGATGCCGGTACACCTTGCTCTGGGATGCGTCGAACAATGCCTCCTTGTCACCCGGGCTGCTGGCCACCACGGCGCTGGCAGGAACCACCCAGATGCTGACCCCCTCATTGCGCCGGGTGTAGACATCGCGCGCATGTTGTATCGCGCTCGCGGCGTCAGCGGCGTGCAGGCTGCCCACATGTTTGTGCGACAGGCCGTGCTGGCTGCGGATGAATACCTCCCATAACGGCCACTCGCGCGTCGTCGTGTTGCCGCTCATGTCAGGCCTCCGTGCGGGCTGGCGTGTTTGTTGGCGTGTGCCATCAGGCCCTCGCGGAACCATGCACCTTCGTTCCACGACTTGTTACGTGCCGCCAGACGCTCGCGATTGCACGGGCCTTGCCCCTTGACGACCCGGAAAAAGTCTTCCCAGTCGATCGGGCCGGTGTCGTAATGGCCACGTTCTGCGTTCCATGCCAGCAGTGGGTCTGGAATGGTCAGGCCCAGAAACTCGGCCTGCGGCACCGTCTGGTCAATGAACTTCTGGCGCAACTCGTCGTTGCTGTGCTGCTTGATCTTCCATGCCATGGACTGCGCGCTGTTCACCGACTGTTCATCCGCCGGGCCGTGCATGGCGAGCGACGGCCACCACCAACGGTTCATCGCGTCCTGCGCCATCTGCTTTTGCTCCGGTGTGCCACGGCACAAGGAGAGCATGATGTCGAAGCCCTGGCGCTGGTGGAACGACTCCTCCTTGCACACCCGCACCATGGCGCGCGCATAGGGGCCGAAAGAGCAGCGACAGATCGGTATCTGGTTCACGATCGCCGAACCATCCACCAGCCAGCCGATGGCTCCTATGTCGGCCCAGGTCAGCGTGGGGTAGTTGAAGATGCTGGAGTATTTGGCTTTGCCGGACAGCAGATCGGCGTAGAGGGCGTCGCGCGACACCCCCAGCGTCTCGACCGCGCTGTACAGGTACAGCGCATGGCCGGCCTCATCCTGCACCTTGGCCATCAGGATCGCCTTGCGCTTGAGCGTGGGTGCGCGGCTGATCCAGTTGCCCTCAGGCAACATGCCCACATATTCGGAATGGGCGTGTTGCGAGATTTGCCGCACCAGGGTCTTGCGATAGGCCTCG
>JANOTG010000648.1:0-5097 GCA_031416215.1 Betaproteobacteria bacterium | reverse complement strand
GCAGCGCGTCGCGCAGGCAGGCCATGTCGGTGGCCCCGCTCCAGTACCACGCGGGAAGGTCGTGGTGGGCATCGAGTGTGTTGCGTTCCAGATACCCCGGCATCTGGGTCCAGTAGATGCCACGCACATACTCGCGCCATCCCAGGATCTGGCGGATGAAGCCCTCGACGCTGGCCAGGGGCACGTGCCCGCCATGGAACGCCGACTCCGCAGCCGCCACCACCTCGCGCGGGTTGAGCAACTTCAGGTTGAGCGCAGCCGACAGGTGCGCGTGGTACAGCCACGGGTCGCCCGGCCACATGGCGTCCTGGTACCGTCCAAACAGCGGCAGACGCTCGGTGACGAAGGCCTGCAGGGATTGCAGCGCTTGTGCGCGGGTCACCGGCCAGGCGAAGCTGTCGAGGCTGCCCGGATGTGTCGCAAAGCGCTTGTTGACCAGCGCGATCACCTCGCGCGTGACGGCGTCGGGTGCAAACCTCGTGCGTGCCGGCACGTCCCCCGGTCCGCCGGCGCCAAAGGATTCCCGGTTGTCCGCATCGAAATTCCACTGCTCGCCGATGGGCTTGTCACCCTGCATCAGCACGCCATGGCGTTTGCGCTGCTCACGATAGAAGTACTCCATGCGCAAGGATTTGCGGCCATCGATGTGGGCGGCAAACTCGCGCACGGTACAGAAGAAGTGCCGATCCTCACGGATATCCAGTGGCAGGCCGTTGGCAGCAGCCAGCAACTTGATGGCTTGCAGCACGCGCCAGTCACCAGGAGCTGTCATCACCAGCCGCGCAGGCCGCAGACGCAGGATGTCGGCCTGCAACTGCGCCTGCAGGCTGCCAGCGTTGTCAGGAGCGTCGAGGCGGGTGTAATGCAGCGCCCGACCAGCGGCCTGCAGCGCGATGGAGAAATGCCGCATCGCCGCCAGGAACAGGACCGTGCGTGGCTTGCTCGACCACACGTGGGTCGACTCCTCGTCCACTTCGGCCATCCAGACAGCATCCTGGCTGGCGTCGAAGCCATCGAAGCCAGAGGCCTCCAGATCGAGCTGGTCACCCAGCACGACGATCAGATCACGCAAATCAGCCATATTGCACCCGGCCGCGGCGACAGGCTTCGCAGCAGTACTTCACTTCGCTCCAGTTTTTCGCCCAGCTGCGGCGCCAGCTCATCGGTCGTCCACAGGAAACACAGGGTTTGCTGGGCAAACCAGCCTTGTTGCCGCGAAAGCCGGTGTTTTGCAGTGCCTTCATGCGCGCCAGATCCTGTTGGGCGCTTTGGAACACCGCGTGTGCAGTGGCGCAGGCGGGGAGGTCGTCGCGGGTGGCACTGTCGTTCGACAGTTTGTGACTTTCATGGACTGGATGATACACAATAACGATTCATTAAGGAGTCATATTTGAAAATATGCGAATTTATGACAGATAATTAAGGTCAAATACGATTCAAAGTAAATTCAGAAAGAAAACATGGGTGTCAAAATGCTGCCAAAACCGTCCGGTCCGGGCGCGGTGGAAGGGGTGGAGCCGGCCTTGCACCGCAGCGGCGCGGTGGCGCGCATGCTGCGCATGCCCGTGGCGACACTACGCGTCTGGGAGCGCCGTTATGGCCTGACCCAGCCCGCGTTATCGCCAGCCGGTCAGCGTCGGTATTCGGCCGACGACGTGCGCAGGCTTGCCTTGCTCAAGCAGCTGACCGACCTCGGCCACGCCATCGGCAGCCTGGCGGCGTTGGACATGCTGCAACTGCAAAAAGTGGCGGCGACCCATGCGCAGGCACTGGCAACCACGCAAAAAGGCACCCGTACGCAGACTGCCCCGGCAGCGCCGATGCAGGCCTGGCGGGTTGCCGTGATCGGCTCCGCTCTGGGCCGGCGATTGCAGCGTCCCGCGCTGCTACGCCGCCTGCGCGGATCGGTGGTTCTGTTGGGGCCGTTCGACAACGCGGCGCAGGCCGGCGCTGCGGTGCGAGCCGCCGATGTCGACGCCGTACTGGTGCACGAAGCCCAATTACATCCGGGCTGGCTGGAGGCCTTCAATGCCGCTGCGCCTTCCCTGACAACGGTGCCGAAGGCCGTGTTGTACAGCTTCGCTTCCGATGCCACATGTGAAGCGGTGGTGTCTGCCGCTGTGGCCTTGCTGCGCGAGCCGCAGCCCGACGCGGTGTTGGCGCAGTGGCTGTCCTCCCTGTCCGCGGCGACGACCACGCTGCGACAGTCTGCGGTGGGCAACACCTTGCCTGATTCCGGCTCAGTACCACCGCGCCGTTGGGACGACGCGGCGCTGGTCGATTTCGCGGGCCGGTCGCAGGCAATCACCTGCGAGTGCCCGCGCCATCTGGCCGAACTGCTGCTGCAACTGGCCCACTTCGAGACCTACAGCGCCGAGTGCGAGCACCGCAACGCCGGTGACGCCGAGATCCACAGCTACTTGAAGCAGGAGGCGTCCGCTGCGCGGGTCCGTTTCGAAGCGGCGCTGGAACACGTGGCTTTGCACGAAGGCCTGCTGCTGCCTGCGTCGCCGAGGCACGACGACCCGGCGGCGGCGCCAAAGGCGTGACGGGCGAACCGGTCGATCCGCGGGTGCAACTGAGGCTGGTCCCCGCCGCCAACTGGGCGGTTATTCGCTACTCGGGGACCTGGTCGCAGGCCAATTACACAGAGCATCTCAAGCAACTGCGGGCGTCCCTGAAAGCGCAGGGCGTGGCCACCCAGGGTGAGCCTGTGCTGGCGCGTTACGACCCGCCGTTCACGCCGTGGTTCATGCGGCGCAACGAGATCTGGTTGGCATTGGGCGGATGATTCGTCGCCTCGCGCAAGTGCGCCCGGCCTGGTTGATGGTGGCCGATATCGCGTATACCCAGTCTCGCGTTGCGCTCCATTCCAAGGGCTGTACAGGCCGGCTCTTTGGCCTTCGTTGTGGAACCTATGGCCGGCGCCGGCTTGCAACCATGCCGATCAGCCCCATACCTGCGAGCATCAGCACGTAGATCGAAGGCTCAGGGACGGGCGCGAGCGAAATGTTGTCGTAGTAGATGCCAGAACCAGCGAAGCTTGTGGCGGTGTTCGAAAAGCCAAACTGAAAAATCTGGCCTGCGCCGGCCGTGATCGTGAACGGGATCGAGTAGCTGCCCCAGCTTGCAGGGGTGGCGGTCATGTCGAGCGTCGCCGACGCGCTGCGCTGGAAGCCGTTGGCGGGGTCGCGTGTCTCGATGAACGCCTGCGCGGTGGTGGGAGCAACCAGATTGGCGAGCTTGGCGTCGAACCGGAAGATCCAGGACGTGCCGACATCGCCGGCGGCGACCATCCGCACTTGGTAGAAGTTTGATTCGACCAATTGGCCGCTATTGTGGGCGGCGCCATTGTTGTAGTCGCTGTAAACCGCCAACTGCCGGGCACCCTGCTGTGGCCCACCCTGTCCTTCCTGCGACACGCCGCTGAAAGCAAAGGAACCATTCGGCGCAGCGAACGCACCGTAGCCCGACTGATAGACGCCAGCAGCAGTGAAAACATTGCCGTAGACGAGCCAGCCGTCGGCGCTCAAAGCGGTATTGTTCCCCCCACCCGGTGGCTGGGCAGGTGCCACGTTCTCGAAGTTCTGGCTGTACGCAGACACATTGGCCTGGCTGGTCAGGGGTACGGCAACCAGCGAAACAAGCACCAGCGCGCCGAAAGTACATGTTTTCACGACTGAACTCCTGAAGAAGGTTTGAAATCACTTTTACTATATGCGGGCCGGCGTGGGCAAAACGAATTTTGTCGATGGCCAAGGGAGCGGCATCCATGCAAAAGGGGATAAACGGCGCTCCCGCCGACCTGCTTCAGGCGCGGCAGCATGTCGAGCATCTGTCGCGAGTCCAAGGGTCAGTTCTTTCTGTCCAGGATCGTGCGGGAACGCGTCTGATGCAGGGCTGGCGCGAGCCGGCCGGCGGAGATCTGCAGCACAGCCGGTGCGACTCAGGCCCGCTTGCGCGCCACGATGAATACCCGGATGTCCTTGCCACGCGTTCCATGGCGCTCGACCGAGAGGATGTCCATGCCCTGTCGGGCGATGGCCGACTGCAACTCCTGCGCGTTGAAACACAACACGCGCGGCGCTTTGCCGATAGCGCGCATGAGCGGCAGTGCGAGCCACGGGATCAGCGGGTTCATCTCGGCGATACACGGGGTCTTGGAGATCAACAGCCCGTTGGGCCGCAGGGCCTGCACCGCCAGCGCCAGCGCGTGGTCGAGGTCGTTCACCAAGTGCCACAGGTTGAAGGCGGTGATCACATCGTGGACTGCCGGCCCGAACACCGCTGCGTCGGCGTCCGCCAGCGCAAAGTGCAATTGCGGCACGGGTTGGGCTGCCAGCCGTTCGCGGGCGATGGCGATCATCTCTGCAGAAACGTCGGTTGCCAGCATGCGCTGCGTGAAGGGCGCCAGACGCAACGCGGTGGTGCCGGTGCCGCAGCCGAGCTCCAGCACATCGTGCCCGGGCGACAACAGGCCCTGTACCCGACGCAGCGTGGCCTCATAGCCCGCCATGTCGGCGATCGGGTCGGCAGCGTACTTGCGCGCGATGCGATCCCAGAAAGCCGCCTTGCGGGCCAGCGGCGCGCAATCCTGGGGAAGTGGGGGGCTTGGCGAGTGTGGAGCAATGGAGGGATACGGCATGGGATGGGCAAAAAAGTACAGAAAAAGGTGATAGCTGGATGTTATCCATGCATTAAGCTGCTGGGAATTGCGGTAAATTGCACAGTACATATACGTTTGCGCATGGATAACCTCGACTGGAACCAATTGAAGGCGTTTTTGGAAACCGCCGAAACCGGCTCCCTGTCGGCGGCTGCCCGCAAGCTGGGTCTGACCCAGCCGACGCTGAGCCGCCAGGTGGCGGCCATCGAGCGGCAGATGCACGTGACCTTGTTCGAGCGCGTCGGTAAGGCCATGGTGCTGACCTCGACCGGGCTGGACCTGCTGGAACATGCGCGCGCCAGGGGGGCGGCGGCCGACGCCCTGGGCCTGGCAGCCACCGGCCGCTCGCAGGCCGTGGGGGGCGTGGTTTCGGTGTCGGCCAGCGACGCTGTGGCGACCCATCTGCTGCCCCCGCTGGTGCGCCAGCTGCG
>JANOTG010000647.1:0-4099 GCA_031416215.1 Betaproteobacteria bacterium | reverse complement strand
CGGGTGGATGCAATGGATACACAACGCCTGCGCCGCATGTTCGACACCAATGTGCTGGGCAGCTTCTTTTGCGCCCGGCAGGCAATCCGCCGCATGAGCACGCGGTATGGCGGCATGGGCGGCGCGATTGTCAACGTCTCCAGCGTAGCCGCCCGACTGGGCGGTTCAGGGCAATACATCGACTATGCCGCCAGCAAAGGCGCCATCGACACCTTCACGGTCGGGCTGGCGCGTGAACTCGCCACCGAGGGCATTCGTGTCAATGCGGTCCGCCCGGGCATCATCGAGACCGATATCCACGCCTCGGGTGGCGAGCCGGAGCGGGCACGTACCATGGCGCCTCAGGTACCCATGCAACGCGCCGGGAGTGCGATCGAGGTGGCACAGGCCATTATCTGGTTGCTCGGGGACAACGCCAGCTACACCACGGGCAGCGTGCTCGACGTGGCCGGCGGCCGGTAAGCGATTTCTGCCCAACCCCGATGGACTACAAACCTTTGGTCACCTTGCTGGCGATCGTCAATCCACTGGCGATCGTGCCGTTTTTCATTCACTACACCCAAGGTTTTTCGCGCGAGCAGCGCAGGCGCACCATTTTTGTGGCTTCCTTCAGCTGCTTTGTAGTGATTGCCGCCAGCGCCTTGATGGGCTTGCAGATACTGGAATTTTTTGGCATCACGCTGGCCAGCTTCCAGGTGGGTGGCGGGATGTTGCTGCTGACCTCCTCGTTGAGCATGCTCAACGCCCAGCCCGCCGAGGCACGGTCGAACGCGGAAGAGATCGATGACACAACGCGGCGGGCAGAGATCGGTGCGAGTATTGCGGTCGTTCCGCTGACGATTCCCTTGCTGACCGGCCCGGCCACCATGTCGACCGTGGTGATCTACGCCGAACGCGCCAAGCAGTTCCCGCAACTGGCGGCTCTGGTGGGATATGGCCTGGTCATCGCCCTGGCCACCGCCCTGTGTTTTTCACTGGCGCAGCCGATAGCGCGGGTGTTGGGCAAGACCGGGATCAATGTCATGACGCGCCTGATGGGGCTCATCCTGGCCGCGCTGGCGGTCGAGGTGATGTCGGACGGTCTGGTCAAGTTGTTCCCGATCCTCGCAGGTCGTTGAAAGCAACCCGGCAACCCAGAGGTCAAGCTGGCCGGTGCCGCAGAAAGACTCTCTGCCTCTCAGCCCGGCTCTGCCAGTGCGTCGTGTCGGCGCAGCAGCTTGACCAGCTGGTTACTGGTGTTGCGAAGGCGCTGCGCCAACAACTGGGTCAGTTTCACCAGCAGCTTGGCGCCAATGGCCGGATGCTCCTGGATCAGGCGTGCGATCACTTCGCGGGTCAGCACACCTGCATGCACATCCTCGATCGCCAGGCAGCTCGCATAACGTGGCGCGGCGTCCAGCATGGACATCTCGCCGATCGCGGCACCCTCCTTGATCACCGCCAGGCGTGACACCGCTCCGGCATCGGAGGTTTTGATCACATCCACCGTGCCTCCGAGCAGCAACAGCATCCAGTCGCCAACATCACCCTCCCGGATCAAGGCCTGCCCGGCACGCGCCCGCACCAGCGGCATCAGGTTTCCCAGCGCGTCGGCTTCGTCCGCCGACAGATCCTCGATCAGGGCCGCCGTCTGGCGCCACTGCAACGCATAACGCGACAGGCCGCTGCACACCCCATCCACCTGCAGGCCGACGCGCTCAAAGTGTCCCTTCAAGGACGCTGGCAAGACCGGTTCAGCGCCTAGCGAAACTGTGTCAGCCATAACTCGATCTCCTCGGACACCACCTGCGATGCCTCAGACAAGGCACGTACACCACCCATTGCGTCAGGCGTCGTCGCATTGCGCCGCGCAACGAATATGCGCTGACCCAAAAGCCGATCTGCACCGGCTACGCTCTGGATCAGGGTGGCGCGCAGCCGCAGCAGCCCGACACTGCGCTGCGGCTCGTCGAACACCTGGCTGAACTCCTCCAGTTCCACGCGCAGCAGCAGTGCAGGCGCAATGCCGGCCAGATTGCCATCGCCAGGGCCGACCACGCTGCGGCGTTGTCCCAGGGTGTCACGCAAACGCTGGCGCAGCAACTGCGCCGGCACCATGCTCCAGCGCGCCTGCGCATAAGGCAACAACTGGTGCGGGTTGGCGAAAGACAGCCGGTACAACACGGCTGTGCTGTCCAGCGCACCGGCGGCGTCGACTTCTGCCAGCGTCACCGACGGCAAGGTCGCCGCGACGGCGGCGACCTGATTCGGACCGGGGCCAAAGTCATATACCGACGCACGCACCGGCTTCTCCAGCACCGCGCAACCCGTCAAGCCAGAGCCTGCCACAAGCAGCAACAACACCATGGTGGCTGAGTGCCATGACCGCAAAATTGCATAAGCTGGCGCTGCCAGTCCTGCGCATAACTTCATGGAGAACCTTTCGGAAGAACAAAACCTGCTTCACCCGGCCCCGGCACCACCGGCCCGGTGCCAAACAGCAAGGACTGCGGGTTGTCGCTGATGGCTCCCACTGCCCGGGTGAGCTGGCGCGCTGTGCGCGCTGCGTCATCACTGGTGCGGTTGAGCCGTGGCAATGTCGCCGCGTTGAAAGACTGACCGGCTGCCGTCATCGCCCCCGCGGTCTCGGCGAGCCTGTCCACGACCCCGCCCTGGGCGTTCAGGCGCTCTGCAACCCGGGTGATCTCGGCTGCGGTCTTCTTGAACTCCAGTGCCGTCTGCTCCACACTGGTCGAGGTGGCGCTCAGGGACTTGAGTGTGCCGCCGGCTTCCTGCACAAACTGCGGGATGCTGACGCGCTGCGGACCGAGTTGCGCGTTCAGGATGTTCTCCATGGTCCCGGACAGTTGAACGATACGTTGCGACAGTTGCTGCACGGTCACCGCGCTGTCACCGATGCCCGCGATGGTGCCCATCAACTGTTTCTGGTTTTCCGGCGCCAACAACTGGTTCACACGCTGGCTGGTTTGCTCGATCTGCGTCAGGATCGCCACACCCTGATCGGACAACTTGGACAACAAACTCGGACGCATGGGAATACGCGCCGGGGCGTCGGTCGGCGACGGCAACGCCGATGTAGCCTGCCCGCCGTCGTCGAGCTGTATGAACGCCAGCCCCGTGACACCCTGAAAGCCGAGTGTTGCGAAGGTCGAGCTGGTGATGGGAGCCGAATCGTCGACAGCAATTCGCACCAGGATATTGCCGATCTTGCCCGGGTCAAACCCGATGTCGGTCACCTTGCCCACTGCCACTCCGCGGTAACGCACCACGGCCTGCGGCTGCAACCCGGTGACCGCCTCCGGGCTGGAAATCTCGTACACCCGACGCACGCCGGTGTCGCGCGTCAACCAGGCCGCGAGGGCGACCAGCAATGCGGTCACCAGCAACACGAACAGACCGGCAGCAAATGCATGTGCCTTGTTTTCCATTTTTCAGCCTCGCTTCCCTTCTAAACCGCAAACGGGTATTCCCGCAAAAGCTCCATCGCGCGTTGTCCACGCTCACCCAGGAAGAAATCATGGATGAACGGATGGGGAAAGGCAATCACATCCTTCGGTGCCCCATGCACGATCATGTGCTTGTCGGCCAGCACCGCCACCCGCGTACTCAATTCGAACAGCGTGTCCAGGTCGTGGGTGACCATCACCACCGTCAGGCCCAGCTCCCGGTGCAGCGACCGGATCAGGCCGCAAAACGCGTCGGCGCTGTCCGGGTCCAGGCCTGCCGTCGGCTCATCCAGCAGCAACAGCGGCGGGTCCATGATCAGCGCGCGCGCCAGCGCCACGCGCTTGATCATGCCACCGGAGAGGTCGGACGGCATCTTGTGCGCGTGGACGGTATCGAGCCCGACCATCTGCAACTTCACCAGCGCTGCATCACGCACCAGATCGTCTGGCAGGGTCCGCAGCTCGCGCAACGGAAATGCGATGTTGTCGAGCACACTGAAGGCGGAGAACAGGGCGCCGTGCTGGAACAACATGCCAACGCGGCTCGCCGCGCCGCGATCCGAAAGTTGCTCCGCCGGTCGGCCCAGCACCGTGACGCTGCCGCGCGCCGGCACCTCCAGCCCGAGGATGGTGCGCAACATCACGGTCTTGCC
>JANOTG010000646.1:0-7354 GCA_031416215.1 Betaproteobacteria bacterium | reverse complement strand
ACCGTCTTCGGCGCAGTGGCAACGCCGGCGTCCTTGAGCACCTTGGCATGGGCCACCATGCCGATCGAGCCGGCCGTCCAGGGCAGACCGACCTGCTTGCCGCGGAAGTCGCCGAGCTTGAGCACGCCCGGGCTGATCAGTTTTTCGAGCGCGCCCTTGCCATACACCTCCTGCATGTCCACCATCTTGCCGGTGCTGGCAAACTGCGGCAGCCAACGCTCGGCGAGTTGCACCACATCCAGCGGTTGCCCGGAACGCATGCGCAGCAGGATGTTCTGCTGCATCTGACCCCAGGGGAAACCGACCACATCCAGTTTGACGTCAGCCTGGGCCTTGCGGTAGGCCTCGAACATGCCATTGAGGGTCGGCTTGCTGGCGGCTTCGTCCTGGGACCAGCCCACGTAGGTGAGCGTGCGGGCCTGAGCGCCTGCGCGCCCGGTGGCGAGCAAGGTGCCGGTCGCAGCGGCAGCAGCCGCGAATTGTCTGCGGGTGATCATCGGATGTCTCCTTAAAAAGTTCCAAAGAACGGAACAAAATGGGTGATCGAATTGTTGATTCCTTCGACAGTTTCATCTATTGGTACTTACCCTAGTCGCTTTTGGAGTCATAAAACGCAGAATCTCCCCCTACGCGATATTTGCGACACTTGCATCAACCCCCACCATGTTTACCCCTTGGTTCCTTTGAGTGAAACTGATCCCAAAGTAGACTGCTCCGCCATGCTTGCCCGTCCTTTGCCTCCCGGTCTGGTCGTGCCGGTCCCGCCCCGCAGGGTGACCTTGGCCGTGCCGGATGCCCCTGCCCCGGTCGGGCTGGGGGTGCTGGAAAAGGCCATGAGCCTGCTCAACATCGTGTCTGCCGCGCCCGCACCGATGACCTTCACCGAGCTGCTGCGGGCCGGCCACCTGCCCAAGGCCACCCTGCACCGCATCCTGGCCACCCTGATGCGCGAAGGACTGCTGCGCTACGAGGCACCGACCAAAACCTACCAGCTCGGTTTTCGCCTGCTCGAACTGGCGCACGAGGTCTGGAGTGACTTCGACCTGCGCCTGGCCGCACAGGACGAGTTGGTGCGTCTGCGCAATGTGCTGGCGCAGGCTGTACATCTGGCCGTGCTGGATGGCGACAGCATCATCGTCATCGCATCGCAGGAGACCGAGCGCGAGCCGCGCACCAGCTCGCGTGTCGGTGTACGCCTGCCGGTGCATGCCAGCGCAGCCGGCAAGGTGATCGTGGCGCACATGGAGTCGCTGGGGCAGACGGCCTTGCTCGATCGATTGTTGCTGCAGCCCTTCACCGAACACACGCTGGTCAGCCGCGAGACGCTCAAGAGCGAACTGGACCTGACACGCGCCCGTGGTTATGCCGTCGAACATCAGGAGCATGAGGACGGCGTGGTGTCGGTAGCCGCACCCATCCTCGACATCGAGGGCCGTCCGATCGGCGCCGTCTGCATCACCGGCCGAACCGACCAGATCGACCAGGCGCAACTGCACGGGCTGTCCTCCCCCATCATCGGTGCCGCGCGCACCATCTCGCACAACGCCGGTGGCCAGTTCATGTCGATCCAGCCCAGAGCCGAACCCACCGACAGCGCGAACTTCGACGTCCAGTGTGTCGCCGAAACCCGCTCGCTGCTCGGAGAAGGGCCGACCTGGTCGCCGCGCGACGGGGCGCTGTATTGGGTCGATATCCTGACACCGGCTGTGCATTGTTACGACAGCATCCGAGGCGAGGACCGCGAAGTGAAGCTGGGGTCGATGGTCAGCATCGCCATTCCCAAGGCCACCGGTGGCCTGCTGGTGGCAACACCCGCGGGTCTGATGACCCTGGACCTTTCCAGCAAGTCACTCACCAGCTTTTGCCACCCGGAATCGGACCGTCCCGGCAACCGCTATAACGACGGCAAATGTGACCGCATGGGGCGGCTGTGGGTGGGCACGCTGGATATGGGCACTGCGGCGAACCGCGGCAACCTGTTTCGGGTCGATGCCGACGGCAGCTGGAAGAAGATGGATTCCGGCATCACCGTTTCCAACGGCTTGGGCTGGAGTCCGGACAACCGGCTGATGTATTTCACCGACTCGGTGCGCCGCACCATCTACGCCTACGATTTCGACCTGCTGGGCGGTACCATCGCCAACCGGCGCTCTTTCATCACGTTGGACGGCAGCGACGGCACACCCGATGGCTTGACGGTGGACGAAGACGGGTGCCTGTGGGTGGCGGTGTGGGACGCCTGGCGCGTCTCGCGTTACGCGCCCGACGGACGCGAGCTGTTGCGTATCCGCATGCCGGTGCCTCGGCCCACCAGTTGCTGTTTTGGCGGCGCGAACCTGGATACCCTGTATGTGACCAGTGCCTCGGTTCGGCTGAACGAGGCGGCACTGCGGGCGGCGCCACAATCGGGTTCGCTGTTCGCCATCCGGATACCCGGCGTGCGAGGTTTGCCGGAGACCACCTTCGCCGGATAACGGCCGAGCAGCTGTCAGGCCAGAAAGTCGCGTACCAGTGCCAGTTGCTCAATCAGGTTGAGCGCAGGCGCATGGCCGCAACCGGCAATCGTCACCACCTTGGCGCGCGGCCCGCGCTGTGCCATTGCGGCGGCGGTATCTGCCGCCAGCAGGTCCGAATCGGCGCCGCGCAGGCACAACACCGGGATCTCCAGGCTGTCGTAGTCGTCCCAGCGCTCATGGTCCTCGGGGTAGTGCACAAACTGCTGCACCATGGCCGGATCGTAGTGCGGGGTCACCCGGCCATCGGGCAGGCGGCGGGTCGACGTTTCGGTCAGCCGGCGCCACTGCGCATCGGTCATGTACCCATAGGGCTTGTAGATGCTGCGAAAGTACTGCTCCAGTTCCGACACGCTGGCAAATGCGGCCGGGTTGCCGGCATAACTGCGGATGCGGGCAATCGCCGAATCGGTGATCTGCGGACCCATGTCATTGAGCACCAGGTGCGAGATGCGACCGCGCAGCGCTCCGGCGGCTGCCACCATGCCGATGGCGCCGCCCATCGAGGTGCCGACCCAGCGCAGCGTCGACAGGCCCAGCCCGTCCACAAATGCCGTCGCCAGCTTGGCGTAGAACGCCAGACAGTATTCGTTCTTCGGGTCCGGGCTCCACTGGCTCAGGCCGCGACCAATGGTGTCGGGGCACAACACCCGGTAACCCAGCGACGGGGCACTCAGGAAGGCCGCCAGCTCGTCCATGTCGCGCCCAGTGCGCGCCAGGCCATGCCAGGCCAGCACCACCGGCGCGTCGGCCGCGCCCCAGTCCATGTAGTGGATTTCGCGCCCGGCACAACGCAGGTAGTTGGAGCTGGGGCCGCTTTGGCTCATGGTTTGCGGCTCCCACCGGCACGTTGCGCGTTTTGCAGCCGCAGGCGGCCCACGACCCCGGTCGGGAAGTAATACACCGACAACACGAACAACACGCCCAGCCACAACAACCAGCGATCCGGCGACAGCAGGGCCGACAACCACGGCACGCCGCTCGTCGCCTCGCTGCCCATGCGCAACAGGTCCTGCAGGTAACTCTGCGCCACCATGAACAGGGCCGCGCCAATGGCCGCGCCGTACATGGTGCCCATGCCGCCGATCACCACGATCAGCAACACGTCCATCATGATCTCGAACGAGAGCGAGGTATCCGGCCCGTTGTAACGCAGCCAGAGCGCCAGCATCGCACCCGCGGCGCAGGCAAACAGCGCCGACAGGACACTGGAGATGGTGCGGTAGACGACAACCCGGTAACCAATCGCCTCGGCGCGAAACTCGTTCTCGCGGATCGCCTGCAACACCCGGCCAAACGGCGAGTTGACGATGCGCAGCAGCGTCAACAACAGCCCCAGAGCCAGCACCAGCAACAGGTAGAAACACAACAGGCGGCCGTCCAGCATGACGCCCAGGAACGGCTCGTCCATGAACTCATGGCTGGGCGACAAGACCGCCGGCAGCTTGAAGCTGAGCCCGTCCTCACCGCCGGTGAACTCGGACAGCTGCGACGCCAGCGTGAGAAAGGCCGACGCCACGGCGAGCGTGATCATGGCAAAGAAAATTGCACGCACCCGCAACGAGAAAAGCCCGATCACCAGCGCCAGCAGAAACGAGACGATGAGGGAACACAACAGGCCGACGGCCAGTGCCTGCCAGGTGGGCCCCAGCCGGGTGCTGGCAATGGCGATGCCATAGGCCCCGATGCCAAAGAACATGGTGTGGGCGAAACTGACGATGCCGGTGTAGCCCAGCAGCAGGTCAAAACTCGCCACCAGCACGACGAACACCAAGACCTTGGCGGCGACGTTGAGCGCCTTGACACCCGGGAAAATGAACGGCGTGAAAGCCAGTGCCAACAACAGGGCGACCAACAACACGGCCAATACCCGGCTGCGCGGGAAGTCGTTGGACAGGATGCGTGTGAGCATGGCCAGTCTGGGGTTAGCGGTTCGCCACCGGGTAGACGCCCTGGGGACGCCACAACAACACCGCCGCCATCAGCGCGATATTGGAGAACAGGGCCAGCTTGGGCGCCAGAAAACCGGTGTAGTTGGCCATCAGGCCCACCAGCAGGGCACCGATCAGCGCACCGGCGGTGGAACCCAGGCCGCCGATGATGATGACGATGAAGATCAGCACATTGACATGCGCGCCCATCTGCGGCGTCACCGTTTGCTGATACAGGCCCCACATGACACCGCCCAGACCAGCCAGGGCGCTGCCGACCACGAATACACCGATGAAAAGACGCCGGATGCGGTAACCCAGCGCTTCCACCATCTCGCGATCCTGCACCCCGGCACGAATCAACAAGCCGATTTTGGTGCGGCTCAGCACCCACACCAGGACGGCAAACACCGACAGCCCCACCAGCATGGCCAGCAGACGGTATTTCTCGATGGCGGCGTCTCCGATCAACAAGGCACCACGCATGCCCTCGGGCAGCGGCAGGGCGATCTGCTGCGGGCCCCAGATCACCTTGATGAGCTCCTCACCGATGATCATGCCGCCCATGGTGATCAATATCTGCTTCAGGTGCTGCCCATAGACCGGGCGCACGATGAAACGCTCGAACGCCAATCCCACCGCCCCTGCCACCAGCATCGCCACCAGCACCGCCGGCACCACCGCCACCAGGTTGCGCCACAACTGCTCCGAGCCGGTCCAGTCGGCCATGCCGCCAAGCACGGTGCGACAAAGGCGCCCAGCGTGATGAACACGCCGTGACCAAAATTGAGCACGTCCATCAAGCCGAACACCAGCGTCAGGCCGGAGGCGATGACGAAGATGATCAGCCCCATTGCGAGGCCGGCAACGGTGAGTGTGAGCCAGCTCGACGCCGACCCGATCATGGGAAATACGATCAGGGCCAGCAGCGGCACCAGCGCGGCAGGCTTCCAGTCAAAGTCTTGGTTGTTCATGTCACGTGGCTCACAATGCCAACCCCAGCAAGGACTTCTGCAGGGCCGGGTCGGACGACAGCTCCTGCATGCTGCCGGCGTGCACCACACGGCCGTTGTCCATCACCGCCACCGTGTCGCCGAGCCGCTTGGCAAAGTTGATGTTCTGCTCCACCAGCAAAATGGTCACGCCACTGGCCTTGAGTTGCGCAAAGGCGTCGATCATGTTGTTGATGATGGCCGGTGCCAGCCCCTTGCTCGGCTCGTCCACGATCAGCAGTTCACGCGGTTCGACGATGGCCCGTGCCACCGCCAGCATCTGCTTCTGGCCGCCTGAAAGTTTGCCCGCCGGGTGCAGCCAGAACTTCTCCACCGCCGGGAACATGGAAAAAATCCATTGCAGGCGCGCCGGGTCCATCTGGCTGGCACGTGCCGCGCCACGCGCTGCCAGCAGCATGTTCTCCTGCACCGTCAAGTCGGAAAAAATGCCCATGTTCTCGGGAACGTAGGCGATATTCAGCGCCGCGATCTGCGGTGTGCTGCAGCGCGTGATGTCCTGCCCGGCAAACGACAGTTTGCCTTGCGACGCCGTCCACAGACCCATGATGGTGCGCAGTGTGGTGGTCTTGCCAGCGCCATTGCGCCCCAGCAGCAGGCTGACCTGCCCGCGCGGCACCACCAGGTCCACGCCATGCAGTATGTGGTAGGCCCCGATATGCGTGTGCACCCCCTGCAGGCTCAGTAGCGTGTCACTCATGGCGTCTCTCTCCTTCCCCCTGCAGGGGGAAGGCCGGGATGGGGGGGAACAACATCTTGCCCAGAAGCTTCCTGGGGGTGAACCCCCAGGTAAGCTTCCTGAACCACCTTCGATGCAATCACCTCGCCAGGCTCGCCATCGGCCACCAGGGCACCGTTGTGCAAGACGATGATGCGGTCGGCCAGCTCCCGCACCACGTCCATCTTGTGTTCGACCAGAAGAATGGTCTTGCTTTTGTCCTGTTTGAGCGCGCGGATCAGGTTCAGGATCACCGGTGCCTCGTCCACCCCCATGCCTGCAGTCGGCTCGTCGAACATGAATACCGAAGGCTCCAGCGCCATCAGCAACGCGACTTCAAGCTTGCGCTGGTCACCATGCGGCAGGCTGGCCACGCTCGCTACGGCCTTGTCCTGCAGTGCCACGGCGACCAGGATTTCTTCGGCACGCGCCGTGAGCTGGCTGTGGTCACTCCAGATGCTCCACAGGTTGAGCCCGCGCCGGTGGGCACCCGCGCGGGTCGCCTGCACCGCCAGGCGGATGTTCTCCAGCACAGTCAGGTTCGGAAACAGGTTGGTGAGCTGGAAAGCGCGCCCCAGCCCGGCACGGGTGCGCGCCGAGACCCCCAGGCCGCCGAGGTCGCGGCCATTCAGCGACACGCTGCCGCTGCTGGCCTTGAGCTGGCCCGAGATCAGGTTGAAATAGGTCGTCTTGCCGGCACCGTTGGGCCCAACGATGGCGGTCAGGGTGCCAGGCTCGAAAGCGCAAGTGACGGCATTCACCGCCACGTGGCCGCCGAAGCGGATCGTCAGGTCTTTTGTTTCAAGCATTTTGATGGGTGCTCGGCTACTGCGCGGGTCCGGGGCGTCGTTGGGCGGTGCTCTGAATCCTCACGTACCTGAAGTACGTTCCGGTTGCTGTGCTCCGTCCGCCTAGCCCCGCACCCGCTCGCTACGCCGCTCCCCCATCAAAGGGGGCCGGGTTGGGACACATGATGCTCCTTGGCATGGGCTTGGCGGTCGCGCAGTAGCCGAGCACCCAACAAGATTAGCGCTTGTTGCGGATCGGTATGACCATGTCACTGGCCTTGATCTCACGCACCAGCTCCGGCACGCCCCAGGCAAACGCCGGGTCGACCTTGATCTTGAAGTGGTACATGCTCTGCATCGCCTGGTGGTCTTCCTTGCGAAAGGTCATGGTGCC
>JANOTG010000645.1:0-1515 GCA_031416215.1 Betaproteobacteria bacterium | reverse complement strand
AACACCCCTGTTTTTTGTTTCACAAGGAGAAACGCATGTCACCGTATGACCGTTTGAAGGGCCTCGGCCTGGAGCTGCCGACACCCGCCGTCCCCATCGCCAACTATGTGCCGTTTGTGCTGGCCAACGGCTTTCTCTACCTGTCCGGTCAGGGGCCGAAGCGACCGGACGGAACCGTGCCGACGGGCAAGGTCGGTACCGAAGTGAGCGTGGAAGATGCCTATACCCACGCACGGCAGACGGGCTTGAACCTGCTCGCGGTAGCCCACATGGCCCTGGGTGACCTGGGCCGGGTGCGGCGCGTCGTCAAGCTGCTGGGCATGGTGAATGGGGCGCCCACCTTTGGTGACCACCCGAAGGTCATCAATGGCTGTTCGGACCTGTTGGTCAATGTTTTCGGCGACGCCGGGCGCCATGCGCGCTCTGCCGTCGGCATGGGCTCCCTGCCAGGCAACATGACAGTGGAGATTGAGGCCATCCTGCAGGTCGATGGCTGACCCTCCGGTGTCGCCGCACAGCACCGTCGCGCCCAGCGCTCAGCCGCGCGATATCCGCGCCGAACTGGGTTTGCGACCGATCATCAACGCCTCCGGCACGATGACGGTATTGGGTGCTTCCATCATGGTGCCCGAGGCCATTGCGGCCATGGTGGCCATTGCGGACCAGTTCGTCGAGATGGCCAGTCTGCACCAGGCGGCCAGCAACGTGGTGGCCGGTGCCACCGGTGCCGAAGCCGGTTTCATCACCGCCAGCAGCGCCAGCGGCATCACGCTGGCAGTGGCTGCTTGCATGACGGGAGAGCGCTTGCTGGCCATCGAGCGCCTGCCGGATACCACAGGGCTGAAGCACGAGGTGCTGGTGCAACTCGGCCACCTGGTGGGTTACGGCGCCTCGCTGCAGCAAACCATCTGCATGACGGGTGCAAAGCTGGTGCAAGTGGGCACGGTCAGCGGCTCCGCGGCGTACCAGCTTGACGGGGCTATCGGCGGCGACACGGCATGTGCCGTGTACGTGGTCTCACACATGACGGTACAGCACAAGATGCTGGGACTGGAGGAGTTCTGCCGTATCTGCCACGCCCACGGCGTGCCAGTGATCGTGGATGCGGCGTCGGAGTACGACCTGCGCGGATTCCTGGCCCGTGGTGCGGACCTCGTGGTGTACAGCGGGCACAAGTTCCTGGGCGGGCCCACCAGTGGCATCGTGGCCGGACGGCGTGACCTGGTGCGCGCCGCCGCCTTACAGAACCGGGGCATCGGCCGCGGCATGAAAGTCGGCAAGGAGAGTATTGCCGGTGTCATGGCGGCACTGCAGGCCTGGGGCAAGCGTGACCCTGTGGCGGTGCGGGCACGGGAAGACGCTGCGTTGGCGTTGTGGCTGCAATCACTGGCGCCATTCACCCAGGTGCAGTGCTTCCTGGTTCCTGACCCGACCGGCAACCCGCTGCAGCGGCTTCGAGTCAAGCCCGGGGCGGCCAGAGGCTGGACGGCGCGGCGCCTGGCCGATGCCCCGGTT
>JANOTG010000644.1:0-1530 GCA_031416215.1 Betaproteobacteria bacterium | reverse complement strand
ACTACAGCACCAGAGGCGATTGTCTCAATTGCCTGACCAACCTGATCGGTCCATTCAATATCCGACGCATCGTGGTGCCGGCGTCAGAGGTGACCCGTGACCAGGCGGCTATCGACGCGATCATCGACGCGATCACTGACGCGGTGGTGGCGCTTGGGGACGGCCGGGATGGCCCGTTCCGCCTGGCGTTCGATGAAAATGGCACCCTGTTCTTCACCAACCGGCGCCTGAACCAGTGTTATTGAATGAGGCTCACACCATGAACACGATCATTCGAATTGCGCTCGGTCTGGGTGTCGCCATCACTGCGCTGGGCGCTTCGGCACAGCAAAAGGCCGGCGAGATCAGCCACCTGCAGGGCATGGCGACGGCCCAGCAACCGGGCGCCACCGTGCGCTTTCTGGGGCGCGGCGACGCGGTGCTGCAGGGCGATGTGCTGACCACCACCGACAAGGGTTTCGCTGTGGTCAACCTGACGGACGGCACCAAGTTCACGCTGCGTCCGTCGACCACCTTCGCGCTGGAGCAATACGCACATGACCAGGGTGCCGAAACCGCCGTGATGCGTCTGTTCAAGGGCGGCATGCGGGTGGTGACCGGCCTGATCGGCAAACGCAACCCGGGTGGTGTCGCGCTGCGGGTCAGCACCGCGACCATCGGCATTCGCGGCACCAGTTTCGATGCCCGGCTGTGTGGCGAAGACTGCCGCCAGGAAGGCGTTGCACCGGTGGCGTCGGCTGCCCCGCCGGCCAACTCGCTGGGGCCAGTCGTCGCGCGGGTCGTCCAGGCCTCGGGCGAGGTGGCGGCTGCGCAGCCGGGCAAGGCGGCCCGGCCGCTCGCGGTCGGGGCGGCACTGTACGAGGGTGACGATGTGCGTACCGGGGCCGGCAGCGCGGCCGTGATCGGGTTTCGGGACCAGGCGCGGGTGTCGGTCAACCCCGACACCACGATGCGCATCGCCGGCTATGTGTACAACCGCCCGCAGGCTTCCGATGGCATGGCGCTGAGCCTTCTCAAGGGCGGGTTGCGGGTGTTCACCGGTCTGATCGGCAAGAAGGACCCGACCGCGTTCACGGTGCGCACGCGCACATCGACCATCGGCATTCGCGGCACCGGCATGGACATCAGCTGCGAGGGGCCGTGTGTCGACGAAAGCCTGGGCGCACAGCCAGCCACCGGCGCACCCGACATCGTGAACCCGCAACGCGGTGAGGGACTGTTCATGTTCACCTGGGAGGGGTCGACCTATTTCCTGGTCGGCCCGCTCGACGTGCCACTGGACCAGGCCGGCTTTGTCGGCCGCGACGGGTTGCCGCGTATCCTGGGGTCGATCCCGGCGTTTTTTGCGAACTTCGGCTCACCGCGTCCGGACCAGGTGCCGATCGACTGGGAGAGCTTGTTCGGCGTCAGCGAGCCCACCGGCGCAGACGGCCTGTATGTGTTCGTTCGCGACGGCCATGTGTCCTTGCAGTCCGGCAATCTGCGGCGGGACCTGGGCGAGGGCGAGCCCGGATACGTGGGGCCCAACGG
>JANOTG010000643.1:0-26920 GCA_031416215.1 Betaproteobacteria bacterium | reverse complement strand
CCATCGTCCGTGCCAGGCCGGAACTTGATCTCCTTGATCTCGATCACCGTCTGCTTGGACTTCGCGTCCGCCGCCTTCTTCTGCTCCTGGTACTTGAACTTGCCGTAATCCATCAAACGACAGACCGGCGGGTTCGCCGTGGCAGATATCTCAACCAAGTCCACATCCAGTTCACCGGCCTGTCGCAGCGCCTCCATCAGGCTCACAACCCCCAGGGGTTCGTTCTCGGGGCCGGAGAGTCGGACTTCCGGTGCCATGATTTCCCGATTCAGGCGGTGTTTGCGTTCTTCGCGGTGACGGCGGTCACGAAATTCAGTAGCGATGGTTCAATCCTTCAAAAACGATGTCGCCACAATGGCAACGTCAAGCCACGCAGTACGCGCAGACAAACTGCAATCAAAAGTCAAAAAACTCAGATAACAGACTTGTGAGTGATGTCAGCGGCGACCGTTTGCGCAAACGCTTCGACGGACATCACGCCGAGGTCTTTGTTCCCCCGGGCGCGCACTGCGACGGCACCTGCCGCCATCTCCTTGTCACCAACGACCAGGATGTAAGGCGGCTTTTGCATCGAATGCTCTCGTATTTTATACGTGATCTTCTCGTTTCGCAGGTCGAGGTTTACCCTAAAGCCTTGATCTTGCAGCGTTTTTGCCACATTGCGGGCGTAGTCGGCCTGAATATCGGTGATGTTGAGCACCGACACCTGTACCGGCGCCAGCCACGTTGGCATGGCACCGGCGTGTTGTTCGATCAGAATTCCGATAAAACGCTCCAGGCTGCCGACGATGGCGCGGTGCAGCATGACCGGATGCGCCCGCCCGCTGGTATCGGTCACATATTCACCACCCAGCCGCTCGGCGGTATTGAAGTCGACCTGCAACGTGCCGCATTGCCACTGGCGACCCAACGCATCTTTCAGCGTGTATTCGATCTTCGGACCATAAAAGGCGCCTTCGCCCGGAGACAGGATGAAATCGCAGCCGGAGCGGCGCAAGGCCTCCATCACGGCAAACTCGGCCTTGTCCCACAAATCGTCCGCGCCGACCCGATTCTCCGGACGGGTCGCCACCTTGTAGATGATGTCGCTAAAGCCGAAGTCCCGGTACACCTTTTGCAGCAGCGTCGTGTACGCCACACATTCGTCCAGGATCTGGTCCTCGGTACAAAAGATGTGGCCGTCGTCCTGCGTAAAGCCGCGCACCCGCATGATGCCGTGCAATGCGCCACTGGGCTCGTTGCGGTGGCAATGGCCGAACTCGCCGTAACGCAGCGGCAGATCACGGTAACTCTTGATGCCCTGGTTGAAGATCAGTACATGGCCCGGACAGTTCATCGGTTTGAGCGCGTATTCGCGTTTTTCCGATTCGGTGGTGAACATGTTGTCGCGATAGTTGTCCCAGTGGCCGGTTTTCTCCCACAGGCTCTTGTCCAGAATCTGCGGGCCCTTGACCTCTTGGTAGCCGTTGTCCTGGTAGACACGGCGCATGTATTGCTCGACCTGCTGCCAGATGGCCCAGCCTTTGGCGTGCCAGAACACCAGCCCTGGCGCCGTCTCGTCCATATGGAACAAATCGAGCTCGCGCCCGAGCTTGCGATGGTCACGCTTCTCTGCCTCTTCGAGCATCGTCAGGTACTGCTGCAGTTCCTCCTTCGTCGCCCAGGCCGTGCCGTAGACGCGCTGCAGCATCTCGTTGCGGTGGTCGCCGCGCCAATAGGCGCCAGCCAGCTTCATCAGCTTGAAAAACCGGAGCTTGCCCGTGCTGGGCACATGTGGGCCGCGGCACAGGTCTTCGAATTGGCCCTCCCGGTACAGCGACACATCCTCGTTGGCCGGAATCGACGCAATGATCTCGGCCTTGTAATGCTCCCCCAGGCTTTTGAAATGGGCCACCGCCTCGTCACGCGGCAGCACCCGGCGCGTAACCGGCTCGTCCTTGGCAGCCAGCTCCACCATTTTCTTCTCGATCGCCAGCAGGTCTTCGGGCGCAAACGGCCGCTTGTACGAAAAGTCGTAGAAGAATCCGTTTTCAATCACCGGGCCGATGGTGACCTGGGCGTCGGGGAACAACTCCTTCACCGCATACGCAAGCAAGTGCGCCGTCGAGTGCCGAATCACCTCCAGCCCGGCCGGGTCCTTGGCGGTGACGATGGCCAAATTGCTGTCGGCTTCGATGCGGTGGCTGGTATCGACGATCTTGTCACCCATCTTGCCAGCCAGGGCGGCCTTGGCCAGGCCAGAACCAATCGATGCGGCAACTTCGGCCACCGTGACCGGGCCGGCAAATTCGCGTTGCGAGCCATCGGGGAGTGTGATGTGAATCATGGGGTTGTTCGTCCAGAAAAATCAGAGCGCAAAAAAAGCGCGGTCAGTGCCGCGCTCATTTGTTTGTTGAAGAAGAGGCCTTGTCAGGACCACGCCCACGAAGGGCGCGACTCACCGCCTCGTGAACTGGGACTTGCTCATCGATGTAGTTCGCGGTGCCATAACCAGGGTGCCTTTCTCGCTCTTGTCAGGTTATCGATTCCCCAAGTTTATCAGCCTTGGCGCGGCAACCGCCAGGCTCAATGAAACTGCTCTTCCTCCGTAGACCCCGTCAGCGCCGTCACGCTCGACTTGCCACCCTGGATCGTGGTGGTGACTTCGTCAAAATAACCGGTACCGACCTCCTGCTGGTGCGACACGAAGGTATAACCTCGGTCACGGGCTGCGAACTCGGGCTCTTGCACCTTTTCCACGTACGCCGACATGCCGCGCTTGACGTAGTCCTGCGCCAAGTCGAACATGTTGTACCACATGGAGTGGATGCCGGCCAGCGTGATGAACTGGTACTTGTAACCCATCGCGCCGAGCTCGCGCTGGAACTTGGCGATGGTGGCATCGTCCAGATTCTTCTTCCAGTTGAACGAGGGCGAACAGTTGTAGGCCAGCATCTTGCCCGGGTGCACCTTGTGCACGGCATCGGCAAATTTCTTGGCGAAGGTCAGGTCGGGCGTGCCGGTTTCACACCACACCAGGTCGGCGTACCGCGCGTAGGCAATGGCGCGCGAGATGGCCTGGTCGATGCCCTTGCGGGTCTTGTAGAAACCCTCACCGGTGCGCTCGCCGGTGATGAAGGGTTTGTCGTTCTCGTCGTAGTCGCTGGTCAGCAGGTCGGCAGCCTCGGCATCGGTACGGGCGATCACCAGCGACGGCACGCCACACACGTCGGCGGCCATGCGTGCGGCGATCAGCTTCTGATTCGCTTCCACAGTCGGCACCAGCACCTTGCCGCCCATATGGCCGCATTTCTTCACCGAGGCGAGTTGATCTTCCCAATGCACACCGGCGGCGCCAGCCTTGATCATGGCCTTCATCAACTCAAACGCATTGAGCACGCCGCCGAACCCGGCCTCGGCATCGGCCACGATGGGCGCAAAGTTATCGATATACCCCGCATCACCGGCGTCGATGCCTTTGGAATGCTGGATCTCGTCGGCGCGGCGGAAAGTGTTGTTGATGCGCTCCACCACCGTCGGCACCGAATCGACCGGATAAAGCGACTGGTCCGGGTACATGGAGGCATAGGAGTTGTTGTCGGCGGCGACCTGCCAGCCCGACAGGTAGATGGCCTTGATGCCGGCCTTCACCTGCTGCATGGCCTGACCACCGGTCAATGCGCCGAGGCAATTTACATACGGCTCGGTGTGCAGCAAGTCCCACAGCTTCTCGGCGCCCCGTCGCGCCAGCGTGTGCTCAATGGGGAATGAGCCGCGCAGTCGCACCACGTCGGCTGCGCTGTAGCCGCGCTCAATACCCTTCCAGCGCGGATTGGTGGCCCAGTCCTTTTCCAGCGCTTCGGCTTGTTGCGCGCGGCTGAGTTGTTCGGTAAGACTTTGCGGCATGGAAACACTCCTTGGGTTGTTGAAATCGGGTGCCCGGCGCCGCCTGGGGCGTCGGGCCGTTGGAGGAGATTCTAAGTCTTATATAAGACTATGGCGAATCTTATGTCTTATACAAGAGTGAAATTTTTCGCAATAAAATCAATAACTTGCCAATAATTTTCACAATAGGGAATGCGCTATCTCATATTGAGATATTTTTACGCACTGCGGCATCGGTCAATGCCACTATATGAAACGGGGTTTCCGCTGCCCGAACCGGCCGGGACGTCAAGCAGCGTTGACGTGGTGCAACAGACTGGCGGCGAAAAGCTTGGTCGGTATCGCCTTATGGGGCGACTGACGCGCGCACTGCCGCGGCAATCTCGCGCTCGCGTCGCAGCGTCTGCCGCGCCACCCATATGCTGTAAGTCACGATGGTCACTGTGACCACCACAATCAGCAATGTCGCCGCCGCGTAGATGGTCGGATTGATGCCGCGTCGCGCGTACCCGAAGATCACCTGAGGCAAGGTGTTGACCCCGGGGCCGGACAGGAACTCGGAAATCACCACATCATCGAAAGACAGGGTGAACGCCAGCAAAAAGGCGGCCAGAATGCCCTGGGCGATGCTGGGCAGGGTGACCAGGAAAAACACCTCGTGTGGTCGTGCGCCGAGGTCCATCGCCGCCTCCTCGATCGAGCGGTCCATCTCCAGCAGCCGCGACTGCACCACCACCATGCCATAGGCCATCCCCAGCAAGGTGTGCCCCAGCACAATCGTCAAGAATCCGCGCTCCGGCCAGCCAAAGAAGTTCTGTACACCGACCATCAACAGCAACAAGGACAGGCCAATCACCACCTCCGGCATCACCAGCGGTGCATTCACCATGCCGGAGAACACCGTGCGCCCTGGGAACCTGCGATAGCGAACCAGCACGAATGCCGCGAAGGTGCCCAACACAGCCGACAGGACACCACTGGCGAACGCAACCTTGAGCGAGAGCCAGAAGCCCTCGACGATCTTGGTGTCGCGCGTCAAAGCCTCGTACCAGCGCAATGAAAAACCGGTGAACTCGGCATCCTGGCGCGTGCTGTTGAACGAGAAGACGACCATGAACAGCAAAGGCAGGTACAGGAACAGAAACACCAGCGCCATCCAGAACTTGCCGAAGTGTCTCTCCAGGTACCGCTTCATGCCAAAGTCCTCAGGCGCGTGATTCCGCAGCTTGCGCAGCGTAGTGGTAATAGACGGCCAGCGGAACCACGATCAAGCCGATCATCACCACTGCGAGAGCCGTGGCACGCGGCCAGTTGTTGCTGGTGAACATTTCATCCCACACCACCCGGCCAATCATCAGGTTCTCCGGGCCACCGAGCAAGGACGGGATCACGAATTCACCAACCGACGGGATAAATACCAGCATGAAGCCGGCCACGATGCCGGCCTTGGACAAAGGCACCGTCACCAGCCAGAACGCCCGCAGTGGCGAGGCGCCCAGGTCGTACGCTGCCTCCAGCAGGCGGAAATCCATCTTCACCAGGTTCGCATACAGGGGCAGCACCATGAACGGCAAGTACACATAGGTCATGCCGACCAGCATGGACACGTTGGTGTACAACATCTGGATCGGCTCATCGATGACGCCCAGCGCCAACAGCAGCTGGTTCAATACACCCTGGTCGGCCAGAATACCCTTCCAGGCGTATACCCGAAGCAGGAAAGACGTCCAGAACGGCAACATCACCAGCATGACCAGGGCCGGCCGGATGCTTGGCGCCGAGCGTGCCATGAAATACGCAAAGGGATAACCGAGCAACAGGCACAACAGCGCCGTGCACAAGGCATAACCGATCGACCGCAAGTAGGCTTCGATGTACACCGTCTGGAACAATACGCCGCCTTCGCCGGTCCGGAAAATCGACCCGTAGTTCTCGTATTTGAGCTTCAGCACCCCGGTCTGGGTGTCCCAGATCGGCTTGAATGGGTGGATATCGCCGCCCATGTCCACAAAACTGATGTAGACCAGGATCAGGAACGGCAGCAGAAAGAACCCGATCAGCCACACGTAGGGCACGCCGATGACAAAGCGCCGGCCCGGCATGGGCAATCTGGATCCGGTCATGTTCTGGTCTCCCGCTCAATCGCGCAGCACAACGGCAGCGTCATCCTGCCACCAGAAGTACACGTCGTCTTCCCAGGTGATGTCGCTGAGCCCGTGGCGCGCCGTGTTCGCCTCGGTGATCTTGACGCGGGAGCCATCGCTGGCCAGCACGATGTACGTACTGTGTGCCCCAAAGTAGGCGATCTCCCTGACCTTGCCGGAAAACAGGTTGTGACTGCGATCCGGACGATCCTTGCTGATCTCTACCTTCTCGGGCCGCACGGCAATCGCAACGGGCATGTGCAACGCGCCACTCACACCATGGCCGACATGGACTTGACCGATGCCTGTGGCTACCGCGCAACGGTCGGGTTCGTCCACGCTCAGCTTGCCCTCGAACAGATTCACGTTGCCAATGAAGTCCGCGACGAAACGGTTGGCCGGGTGTTCGTACACCTCCTCGGGCGACCCGACTTGCAACACCCGTCCCTTGCTCATGACGGCAAGGCGATTGGCCATGGTCATCGCCTCTTCCTGGTCGTGCGTGACCATGACGCAGGTCACCCCCACCTTCTCGATGATGTTCACCAACTCGAATTGGGTCTGCTCGCGCAACTTCTTGTCCAGCGCGCCCAGCGGCTCGTCCAGCAACAACAGCTTGGGCCGCTTGGCCAGGCTTCGGGCCAGGGCCACCCGCTGTTGCTGACCACCGGAGAGCTGGTGCGGTTTGCGCTTGGCAAAACTGCCAAGTTGCACCAGATCCAGCATGTCCCCGGTACGTTGGCGAATTTCATCCTTGGGCAGCCCTTCGCGTTTCAGCCCGAAGGCGACGTTTTCCCAGATATCCAGATGCGGGAACAACGCATAGGACTGAAACATCATGTTCATCGGACGGTCGTACGGCGGGAAATTCGCCACATCCTGGCCACTCAGCAAAATGCGCCCCGATGTAGGCTTTTCGAACCCCGCGAGCATGCGCAACAGGGTCGACTTGCCACACCCGGAACTTCCCAACAACGCAAATATCTCGCCCTGGGCGATATTCAGGGAAACATCGTCGACGGCGGTTGCCTCATCGAAACGCTTGACCAGTTTGTCGGTGACCAGATAACCCGCATTCGCATTCGACACCGCCATGGTCGACCCCACATTCCGAGTGCCACAAAAAAAAGGGTTGTTGGTACCGGTGGTACGAACAACCCGCGTGCCGGCGAATGCCGAGGGCTACTTACCCTGCTTGAACTTGGTGTAGGCGTTGGCCAATGCCTCGCGCGCTTCGTTGCTAAAACTGCTGGGCGGGATCATCTTGCCAAAGTATGCCGACTCGACAAAGATCGTCTTGTTGCCCGCGATCTCGGGCTTGATCTTGTCCAGTGCAGCCGTGTTGCCGGTCGGGTAGTTCATCGTATTGGCCATTGCCGCGGCATTTTCTGCCCGCAGGTAGAAGTCGATGAACGCATGGGCGTTGTTCGGGTGCTTGGCATCCTTGGTGATGGCCATGGTGTCGAAGAAAATCAATGCACCCGTGCTTGGCAACAGCGCCTCGATCTCATACTTGGCCTTGTTCTCCTTGGCCCGTCCTGCCGCGATGTTGATGTCGCCCGACCAGCCAATGGCCACACAGGCCTTGCCACCGGCGACATCGTCGATCATCGTGGAACTGAAAAGGCGCACATCCTTGCGGACCTTGGCCAGCAGGTCCGTGGCCACCTTGTAATCCGCCGGATCGTTCGAATAGGCATCCTTGCCGACATAGTGAAGTGCCGCCGGGATGATCTCGGTCGGGGAGTCCAGGTAGGCAATTCCACAGGATTTGAGCTTGCTCGTGTACTTGGGGTCGAAGACCAGGTCCCAGGCGTTCTCCGGCATCGGCATGTTGCCCAACGCCTTCATCGCGCGGGTTTTGTTGATGCCCACGGTGGTGAAACCCCAGGCCCACGGCACGAGATGCTTGTTGTCGGGATCTGCTTTCTGCAACGTGGCCATGATGGCCGGATCCAGATTTGCCAGATTCTTTATCTTCGACTTGTCGAGCGGCTGCAGCAGGCCAGCCTGAATCTGCGGCCTCGCAAACACAGTGCCTGGCACCACGATGTCGTAACCGGTATTGCCAGCAACCAGTTTGGCGTTCAACGCCTCATTGGTCTCAAACGTGTCGTAGTTGACCTTGATGCCCGTCTCCTTCTCGAATGCGGCCACCATGCCTTCGGGAATATAGTCCGGCCAGTTGTAGATGTTGAGCACCTTTTCTTCGGTATTGGCAGGCGGCGCCGGCGGCGCCGCGGCGACGCTGGCGGCAGCCGCCGGCTTGGCGACCACAGGCGCAGGCTCTTCCTTCTTGCCACAAGCGACCAACAGAATTGCCGACATCGCCCATACCAACACATGCTTTTTCATGGTGAAAGTCACTCCATAAAAGTAAAAGGGAATCACGGCCAATGGCCGACAGGTTCTCGCACATCGAAACCAGAAACGAACCGGGCGCGCTTCGAGGTTTCAGCGATGCGTAACTTTAGCAAACATTTGCGCTCAGACAAGTTTTCCGGCAGAACGCAGATCCCGCCATGTGGCGTCCAGGCACAACCGGATCAGCGCCACCATGTCATCGACCTGCGCGTGGGTCATGGTCAGTGGCGGCGCAATGATCATGCGCTCACCCACGGCACGCATGATCAGCCCGCTGCGGAAACAATGGCCACGGCAGATCATGCCGACGCCCTGAGCGGGATCGAAGCGCTCGCCCGTCGCCTTGTTCCGGACCAGCGCCAGGCCGGCGACGAATCCGCAAGTCTGTGCGTCACCGACCAGGGGATGGTCCAGCAGGGCAGCGAAGCGACGCTCCAGGTAGGGCCCGATGTCCCGGCGGACCCGCCCTGGCAGATCTTCGCGCTCCATCACATCGATATTGGCGAGGCCCACCGCACACGCCACCGGGTGCCCGCTGTAGGTGTAACCATGATTGAACTCACCACCCTTGTCGATCAGCACCTGGGCCACCCGGTTGCCCACCATCACGCCGCCAAGCGGGATGTAGCCGCTCGTCACGGCCTTCGCAAAGGTGATCAGGTCGGGTTTGTAGCCGAACTTCTCGTAGGCAAACCAGTGGCCGAGCCGACCGAACGCGCAGATCACCTCGTCGCTGATCAGCAGAATTCCGTATTTATCCACAATGCGCTGGATCTCGGGCCAGTAACTCGCCGGCGGGATGATCACGCCGCCCGCACCCTGGACGGGCTCGGCGATGAAGGCCGCCACCCTGTCAGGGCCCATTGCCAGGATTTTCTCCTCCAGCCAGCCGGCGGCGCGCAGACCAAACTCATCACTTGTCTCACCGGGCCGACCGAGATCAAAGTAATACGGCTGCTCAATGTGTGTGATATCGGGGATCGGCAGGTCGCCCTGGGCGTGCATGCCGCTCATGCCACCCAATGACGCCCCCGCCATCGTGCTGCCGTGGTAGGCGTTGTGACGACCGATGATCACCTTGCGCCGGGGTTGCCCCAGCAGGTCCCAGTAGCGGCGCACCATGCGCACATTGGAATCGTTGCTCTCGCTGCCGCTGGAGGAATAAAAAACATGCGCAAAGCTGCGGTTGCCCACGGTGGGCGCCAAGCCAGCCAGGCGCGTCGCGAGGTTGACCGCCGGCACGTTGGTGGTCTGGAAGAAGCTGTTGTAAAAAGGCAGCGTCATCATCTGCTGGTAAGCAGCTTCGGCCAGCTCACGGCGGCCGTAACCGGCATTCACGCACCACAGGCCGCTCATCGCGTCGAGCAGGCGGTTGCCCTCGGAGTCCCAGACGAAGATATCTTCCGCCCGCGTGATGACCCGCGCACCGCGGGTCGCGAGGTCCTTGAAATCGGTGAAGGGGTGCAGGAAGTGCTCGTTGTCGAGCCGCTGTATCAATCGGGTGTCAATGTCAGTGTTCATAGTCTTTTCCACGAGCATATGCATTCGGTGGGCAGGTCAGACATGCAACAGCAGGTGTTCACGCTCCCATGGCGAGATCACCTTCATGAATTCGTCGAATTCAAGCTCCTTGATCTCCGCATACACCGTGATGAACTCCTTTCCCAGCACCTCGTGCAAATCGGACTCGCGGCGCAACCAGTCCAGCGCCTCACCCAGGCTGCGTGGCAGAGAATACGGCGACAGGTAGGCGTCACCCTTCATCTGCGCTTTGGGCTTGATCTTGTTTTTCAGACCCAGATATCCACATGCCAGCGTCATGGCCAGGGCGACATAGGGGTTGGCATCCGCGCCGATGACCCGGTTCTCCACGCGGCGCGCCTGGGGTGAGGAAATCGGCGACCGGATTCCCACGGTACGGTTGTCGTATCCCCATTCGATATTGATGGGTGCCGCTGTATTGCGCGACAGGCGCCGGTAGCTGTTGACGTACGGCGCCACCAGCACCATCGCAGCCGGTATGTAGCGCTGCAACCCGCCGATGTAGTGCATGAAGGCCTCCGAGGGCGTTCCGTCCTCGTTGCTGAAGATGTTCCTGCCGGTCTCGATGTTCAGGATGCTCTGGTGAACGTGCATCGCGCTGCCGGGCTCGTTTTCGATCGGCTTGGCCATGAAGGTTGCGTACATGTCATGGCGCAGCGCCGCCTCGCGCACCGTGCGTTTGAAAAGAAACACCTCATCGGCCAAGCCCAACGGCTTGGCATGGAAGAAGTTGATCTCCATCTGGCCGGCACCGACCTCGTGGATCAGCGTGTCGACATTCAGCTCCATCTTGTCGCTGTAGTCGTAAATCTCCTCAAACAGGGGGTCGAACTCGTTCACCGCATCGATGCTGTAGGCCTGACGCGAAGTCTCGGCACGGCCGCTGCGCCCCACCGGCGGCCGCAGCAGCGTGTTCGGGTCGGTGTTGCGGGCGGTCAGGTAGAACTCCAGCTCCGGTGCGACGATGGGTTGCAGCCCTTCCGCCGCAAACAACTCACACACCCGGCGCAACACGCTGCGCGGCGCAAAAGGCACCAGCTTGCCCTCATGGTCGAAGCAGTCATGGATCACCTGCGCCGTCGGGTCGGTGGCCCAGGGGACGATCCGCACGGTGGACGGGTCGGGGCGCAGCTGCATGTCCTTGTCGGTCGGGTCGATCACGTCGTAATACGGACCACTTTCGGGAAACTCGCCGGTCACGCCCATGGCCACGACCGCCTGCGGCAAACGCATGCCGCGGTCCTCGGTGAACTTGGCACGCGGCAGGATCTTGCCGCGCGCCACGCCCGTCAGGTCTGGCACCAGGCACTCGACCTCGGTCACCCGGCGCTCATTGAGCCATTGCTCCAGGTCATTAAAGTTCATTACCTTCTCTTCGATCATGGAAATCTCCCTTGTCCCGTTGCGGGCAGGCTGCCCTGGCGCTTTTTCTGCCGTTCCCGGCAGGATGCGCCAAACGCAGAAAATAACTGTGCATAAAACGGGTTCATGCTGCTGTGCCATTCCGGATGCCACTGCACCGCCATCGCAAAACTGTGTGCACCCTGCACCGAAAATGCCTCAATCAGTCCGTCCGGCGCATGGCCTTCCACGCGCAATCCCTTTGCCAGCCGGTCCACACCTTGGCCATGCAAGGAATTGACCAGCACCCGGTCGGCCCGCGCCCACTCCGCAAACACCGATCCCGGCTCAAAAATCACCTCATGCGCCGGGCCATACTGCACCTCTACCGGCGCGCCGGATGGCTCACGGTGGTCACACAACCCAGGCACAGTATGCACACCCTGGTGCAGCGTGCCGCCGAGCGCCACGTTGATCTCCTGGAAGCCCCGGCACAGCCCGAGCAATGGCACGGTCTCGTGCAGACAGGCCCGCACCAGTGCCAGCGTCAGCGCGTCCCGCTGCGGGTCGAGCGGCAGCGACGGATCGGCGACTGGCTGAGAAAAATAGGCCGGGTCGACGTTGGACGGTGACCCAGTCAGCATCACACCGTCCACCAGCGCCAACAGATCGGGAATCTGCGTTGCGTCGGCAAGCGGAAACAGCACCGCCTGGCCACGCACACTGTCACGCACGGCACGGGCATATTTATCGCCCAAGACCAGGAAGGGCATTTGTTGACCATCATCGTCCAGCACCCGATGGTCCATCGGCAGCCAGACCCTACACGGCGGCTTGTTCATGGGGAGCCGCTCATCTCGTTGTTGTCCATCCATTGTGCGCTCCATCCTGGTTCACAAAAAACGTCTGAGGTCGCAGTGCGCCTCCGGGGTAGAGACGGGAGTATGCCGCGCCGCGGGCGGATAACAGACAGGCCGGCAAAACCGGCCCCCACAACCAACACATCGCCGCTTGCCTCACCCAGCAGCGGCGCGCCGTCTGGCGGCCGGATCACGCTCGCTTCGCAATAACTGCGCTGGCTGAGCTGGGTATCCGACGCGTGTATGGAATTGCTCCACCGTGCCAAGAATGCTCCTCAAGCATCACCGACGCGATCGGCGCGTCCCGCACAATGGGGCCATTTTTGATCCGTCCGGGTGAACCTTTCCCACGGCCCGATGTCCTTTCCATGACCACAACACGCCAACGTGTGCTCGCCATGACCTGCCTGGTGCTGAGCATGGCGCTCACCGGCAGTTATGTCGCATTGTCCAAACCCCTGGTGGCAGCATTGCCGGTGTTCCTGCTGGCATGGTTGCGTTTTGGCATTGCGGCGGTTGCGATGGCGCCCTGGCTGAAGAAGCCGGCAGACGAGGCGCCCATCACCCGGCGGACCCGCTGGCTGCTGTTCTTTGAATCGTTCCTTGGTAATTTCCTGTTCTCGATCTGCATGTTGTTTGGCGTCAGCATGACCAGCGCTGTGTCGGCCGGTGTCATCATGGCGGGAATTCCAGCGGTCATCGCACTCATGAGCTGGATATTCCTGCGTGAGCATATCGCCCCGCGCATGTGGCTGGCCGTCGGCTGCGCCTTCCTCGGCTTGACCTTGCTGGCGTTTTCCCGCACAGACGCGCAGGTGATCAGTGCATCGGGCGCAAGTTCGCCGCTGGGGCCCGTATGGCTTGGCAATTTGCTGGTGTTTGGTGCCGTGGTGTGTGAAGGGGCTTACGCGGTGATCGCCAAGAAACTGTCGGGCGTGCTGGGACCGAAACGTATTTCGGCGCTCATCAACCTGTGGGGCCTTGTATTGATGACGCCGTTTGGTCTCTATTTTGCGCAGGGCTTCGCGTTTGGCACGGTCTCCACTACCACCTGGCTGCTGCTGATTTTTTATGCACTGGCGGCCAGCGTCGGCACGGTCTGGTTGTGGATGACCGGTGCACGCCATCTGCCCGCAGCCCAGAGTGGCATCTTCACCGCCATCCTGCCGATATCCGCGGCCCTGGTTGGCGTCCTGGCCCTGGGAGAAACACTGAGCCTGCCCCAAGCCGTCGCTTTTGCGGTGGCTCTGCTGGGTGTGGCGCTGACCTGGCGTCAGCGCACCCACGCCTGACCTGCTGCATCACTCAGAATCGGCCCACGTGGTACGGCGCCATGTCGATGTCCGGCGTACGCCTTTGCATCAGATCGGCCATGAGACGCGCCGTCACGCCGGACAGGGTCAGTCCCAGGTGCTGATGGCCAAAGGCAAAAAAAATGCCCGGATGTCGCGGCGCTTCACACATCACCGGCAAGTGGTCCGGCAGGGACGGTCGAAATCCCATCCAGCGCGTGGCGCCACGGCTCGACAGCTCAGGCAGCAGGGCGGTCAGTTGTCGCTGCAACAAGGCGTGGCGGCGGGCATCAGGTGGCAGTTGCAAACCACCGAATTCCACCGTGCCCGTGATGCGCAGGCCCATGCGCATCGGCGTCATGATCACATTGCGCTCGGTCGATGCGATCGGCTGCGTCAACCACGTCGCGCGCTGGCCAGCGTGGCCAGTCGATTCCCAGGGCACTGTCAGGTGGTAGCCGCGTTCGGTGTCCAATGGCACGCGGTAACCCAGGCTGGCGGCCAGCGGCGCCGACCAGGCGCCGGCGCACACCACCAACTGGCGGCAACGGATGCGCCGGCCTCCGACCAGCACCGCGGTCGCTGAGCCGTCGTGTTCCCGCACCAGGCCGGCCACTGGTTCCCGCCCGACCCTGCCCTTGGCCCGCAGCAGGGCTGTCACGAACGCCTGTGTCACCGCCAGGGGATCGTCCACATGGCCGGTCTGCGGATACGCCACGGCGCCCTGCACCGTCTGCGTCAATGCGGGTGCGATACGCCGCACGGTGGACAGGTCGACGGGCTCACTGGCCACGCCGAAGCGACCGAGCTGAAGCGCGGCAGCCATGGCACTTGACCGTCCTGCAGCACCCTCCCAGACGCGCAAGTAGCCGTCCCGGTGCAACAACGCCCCGCAGTCCGCCGCGCCCATCAGTTGCGACAGGTCGTGCATCGACGTGCGTTGCAATGCCATCAAGGCCGCGATGCCGCGTGCCAGGCCGGACGGACGCGCCGCCCAGACAAAACGCGCCAGCCACGGCAGGATCGGTAACAGGTAGGCCAGGCGCAGGCGCAGCGGACTGTCAGACTGCAACAGGTAGCGCCAACTGGAGCGGATCACCTCGGGGTTGGCCAGCGGCACCACCTGCTCCGTGGCGATATGCCCGGCGTTGCCGAAACTGGCACCCTGCCCTGGTTCGCCGCTGTCCAGCAGGCATACGTCTCGGCCTTCAAGTGCAAGGCGCAAGGCGATTGCCGAGCCCACCAGTCCGGCGCCGATGACCAGCACATCAGCCTCAGCTTGGCGCGGCATCGGTGGCTGGCTCATACGCGTTGCGGCATCATGACGCGCTCACCAGCGGCTCCTCAAAGCACGGGAAACTGCGGCTTGGTCGCCAGGGCGTGGGTGATGGCCTGCTGCGCCACCGCCAGCTCCTCTCCCGCCAGCACCAGGCGTGGGGCCCGCACACGCTCGTTGCCCATGCCCACACGCGACTGCACAAGCTTGATCAGCTGCACAAACTTCGGTACCACATCCATGCGAAGCAGCGGCAGGAACCAGTGGTACAGCGGCGTCACTTCCGCCATGCGCCCGGCTCTTGCCAACTCAAACAAGACGACCGATTCACGCGGAAAGGCATTGACCAGGCCAGCCACCCATCCTGTGGCGCCCGCGGCGATGGCTTCGACGATCAGGTCGTCTACCCCCACCAGAATATGAAGGCGCTCGCCAAGTTGTGATTTGATGGCCGCGATCCGGCGCACATCGGCACTGGACTCCTTGACGGCGACAAAGTTGGCATGTCGGCCCGCCAGTTCCTGCATCTGCTCGGCCGTGAAGTCCGTCTTGTAGGCGATCGGGTTGTTGTACAACATGCAGGGCAAGGGGCTCGCCGCCATGACGGCGCTGACATGGGCCTGCATCTCGCGCCAATCTGTGGAGTAGACATAAGGGGGTAGCACCATCAGCCCGCTGCAGCCCAGGCCATGCGCCATCGTGGCGAAGGCACAGGCGTCCGCCGTGGCCAGCGCGGCCACACCAGGAACTACCGCGCCGCGTCCCGCCACCGCACGCAGCACGGTCTGCAGCACAGCGCGCTTTTCCTCCACGCCCAGAGTCGCCGTCTCGCCCAGTGAGCCGAGCGGAACGATGCCGGTGCAGCCGGCAAGCATCATCTGGTCCACATGGTGCGCCAGAAACGCGTGGTCGACAGAACCGTCCTCGAGAAACGGGGTGGTGATGGCGGGAAGTACGCCGTGCCAGAAAGTGATCATGGGTCGGTCCTCTATGAATCAGGGTTGTGGTGAGGGAAAACGGTTTGGTTCAGTCCAGGCCCCAGCAAAACGGATCGCTGGTGTCGAGCAACAAGGTGGAGCGGCCGCAGATATGGGCCTGGCCTTTGATGGTGGGCAACACCTGGCCGTCAAGCATGCGATAACGGCCCTCGAACACACTGCCCAGCACACTCTCCTGGAACCAGGCCGCACCAGGAGCCAGCTTGCCATCAGCGGCGAGGCAGGCAAGCTTGGCGCTGGTACCGGTGCCACACGGTGAACGGTCATAAGCGCCGCCGGGGCACAAAACAAAGCTGCGCGCGTCATGGCCTGGCAGCGCCGCTGACGCCACCAGCTCGATATGGTCGATGGGCGCTCCGTCCTTGCCGGTGGCACCGCTTTGCTCCAGGGCCTGACGAATCGCCGAGGCGCGTGTTGTCAGGCTCGCAACCGCGTTGACCTGGAGCGGCAGGTCGTCACAAGGGCACAGAAAAAACCAGTTGCCGCCCCAGGCCACATCACCGGCGACCTCGCCCACACCCGGCACCTGCAGCCGCACGTCGCGTCGGTGACGATATGAGGGCACGTTGCCGATCGATGCCCAGCCTTCGCCGTGCCACTCGACCTGCACCGTGCCAACCGGGGTATCCAAGGCGTACCACCCCGGCTTGATACGCCCCATGTGCGCGAGCGTCGCCATGACGCCCATCGTGCCATGACCACACATTCCCAGGTAACCCACGTTGTTGAAAAACACCACCGACGCCACCGAGCCAGGCTGGCGCGGCGCCAACAACAAGGCCCCCACCATCACATCGTTGCCACGCGGCTCACACACCGTGGCCTTGCGATACCGGTCGTGGTGTGTACGGAGCTGCTCGACCACCTCAGGCAAAGGCCGTGCCGGGAAGTCCGGGAAACCCGAGACGACGACACGGGTCGGCTCGCCGCCGGTGTGGGAATCAATACATTCGATCTGCTGCATGGCGTTCAATTGTGCATGGCGGGAATTACCCATGGCTAGAGGCAAATCGCCATGGGCGATGCAGATTTCGGCACAATGCGGCGATGATTTCAGACCGCGCCTGTTTTGCCCTGTTTGACGAATTGCCGGATGTGGTGTTCTTCATCAAGGACAACCATGGTCGCTACACCCATGGCAACCGCACCCTGCTGGCACGCCTGGGCCTGAAGGATGTCGCCAGCCTGTGTGGCAGGACGGCGGCCGAGCTGTTTGGTCCGCAGCTCGGTGCCGCTTATCTGCAGCAGGACCTGCGTGTACTCGCCAGCGGACGCAGCGTGCTGAACGAACTGGAGATGCACCTGTTCCCCAACCACCGGCCCGGCTGGTGCCTGACGGTCAAACATGCGCTGCGCGAGGGGCCACTGGTGTGCGGAATCGCCGGCATATCGCGGGACCTGAGGGGCCCGTCGACCCAGAGCCCGGTATACCGACGGCTGGCAGCCACCCTGACCTATGGCCGCGCCCATTGCACCGACCCCTTGAGCGTGCAGCAGCTGGCGCACCACGCCCAGGTATCAGTTTCGCAACTGGAGCGCCATCTGGTGGCCCTGCTGCAGCTCACACCGAGCCGCTGGTTGCTGTCACTGCGACTCGACGCCGCGCTGCGCCTGCTGGACGGCGGCGATACGATTGCCGATGTCGCGGCGTCATGCGGCTTCGCCGATCACAGCGCGTTCACACGCGCCTTTCGCCGCCATGTCGGCCTGTCACCGTCGGCCTATCGCCAACGCCTGGCCCAAGTGGACCCCTGACAAGGTTCGCAGACCGGGCGCGTCGCACGGGCCAGGCTGCCACGCGAGCAGCACCAGCCGCCACGGTTCAGAGCGGCGCCAGCAGCGCAGCAGCGCCGATCACGACACCGTCCTCGTCGGCAAACAACCAGTCGCCTGGCTGAATCCATAGGCCCTGCAGTCGTACCGGCAGGTCACGCTCGCCCTGTCCCCGCTTCTCCGGCGGCATAGGTATGACTGCCAGGGCCAATATGCCGACGTCCAGCACGGCAAGTTCTGCACTGTCACGCACACAGCCGTCGATCACGACGCCAGCCCAGCCATTGCGTGCGGCTGCGGCACCCAGATTGCCGCCTAGCAGGGCACGGCGCATCGACGCGCCACCGTCCACCACCATTACGCGCCCCGCGCCCGGGCTGTCGAGGGCCTCCTTGAGCAACGCGTTGTCCTCGAAACAGCGCAGTGTGCTCACGGGTCCGCAGAACTTGCGCAAAGCGCCAAAACTGCGGAACACCGGCGGCATTACCTTGAATCGGCCGCTGACGTCGGTCTTGTGAACGTCACACAGGTCGCAGGTGGCAAACGGCAGGGGCATGGTGGCTTTCTCCTTGTGGCGGGGCAAAATATGCATCAAAAGCGGCATGTTAGCGGTGCATGCTGCGGCATCGCGCGAACCGCAAGAGAGCGCCAGAGTGAAAACTCGCTGTTGCGCCGGGCTGAAAAAACAACAGACAAGAGCGAAAAACATCACTTTTCGCTTGGAAACTGGATTTTTCTCCAGTAGCATCCGCATTGCCAGAGGAGAAGCAGTTCTTCGCTGGTGATTAATCAACTTCCGCAAAGGACAATTCAATCATGGCAACTGCAAAAAAAGCTCCGGCCAAAAAGGCCCCCGCCAAAAAAGCTGCACCCGCTAAGAAAGCAGCACCGGCGAAAAAAGTAGCAGCGAAGAAAGCTGCACCGGCAAAGAAGGCAGCGCCTGCGAAAAAAGCAGCGCCGGCCAAAAAAGCCGCTCCAGCCAAGAAGGCTGCCGCCAAGAAAGCCCCCGCGAAAAAGCGCGCCGTCAATGCCGCCTTCATGAAGGCCATGACACCCAGCGCCGCCCTGGCTGCCGTCGTGGGCGCAAGCCCGCTGCCGCGCACCGAGGTGGTGAGCAAGCTGTGGGCTTACATCAAGAAGAACAAGCTGCAGGACGCAGTCAACAAGCGCATGATCAACGCCGACGCCAAGCTGAAGGAAATCTTCGGCAAGATGCAGGTGTCCATGTTCGAGATGGCTGGCCTGATCGGCAAGCACCTCAAGTAGTCGGCACCTGGTGCTGATTCAAAAGCCGGCGCAAGCCGGCTTTTTTCATGGCGCGACCAGGCCCTACAGCCGGCTACCGCTTTGCCAAAGCCGCCTGGGTAATGGCCGACAAGGTACCGCGGGTGGTGATCACCTCCGGGTCCAGCGCGACCTCGATCAGGGTGCCTTCAGCGCGGGCCAGCGCGGCCAGCAACTGTGGCTCAAACTCTGCCGTCTTGCTGATCTTCACACCGACATAACCGTAGGCCTGCGCCAATGCCGCGAAATCCGGGTTGCGCAACTCGGTGCCGGCACGCCGCTGCGGGTACTCGCGCTCCTGGTGCATGCGTATGGTTCCAAACATGCCGTTGTTGAGCAGCACGATGATGGTCTTGGCGCCGTATTGGGCGGCCGTTGCCAGCTCCTGCCCGTTCATGAGAAAGTCGCCATCACCCGCCATGGTGAACGCCAGCCGGCCCGTGGTGATGGCTGCCGCAATACCCGCAGGCACGCCGTAACCCATGGCACCCACGGTCGGCGCAAGCTGGGTCTTGAAGCCCTTGACAAGACCATGGTGCTTGAAGAAGCGGTGTATCCAGCTGGCGAAGTTGCCAGCTCCGTTGGTCAATACCGCATCAACTGGCAGATGTTTTTGCAATGAGGCGACGATGGCCGGCATGTCGATGTCACCCGGCAGGGCCTGTGGCTCCATGTTCGCCAGGTAGTCGGCATGGCAGCCCTCGGCCCAGGATTGCCATGGCAGCGTGGGTGGTGCGGACAACACTTCGAGTGATCGCGCCGCAGCATTCATGGTGGCATTGATCGCCAGATCGGCCTGGTAGACCCGATTGAGTTCTTCCGCGCTGGCATGGATATGCACCAGCTTTTGCCGCGGGCGTGGCACGTCGAGCAGGGTGTAACCACCGGTGGTCATCTCACCCAGGCGCGGCCCGATGGCCACAATCAGGTCACTGTCCCGTATCCGCGCAGCGAGTTTCGGATTGATGCCAATTCCGACGTCACCGGCGTACAACGGGTGGTGGTTGTCAAAGGTGTCCTGAAAGCGAAACGCGTTGCCCACCGGCAAGCTCCAGTTTTCGGCAAAACGCTGCAGTGCCTGCGCCGCCTGCACGGTCCAGCCACTGCCGCCGGCAATCACGAACGGACGCTGGCTGGCCAGAAGCATCTCGCGCAAGGTGCGCAAGGAGCCGGGGTCGCTCCAGGCTTGTACTGCCTCCACCCGAGCCAATGCCATGGGCTCCACACCACTGACCGGGTGTGGGCGCACGGGCGCCGCCAGCATGTCTTCCGGCAACACCAACACCACCGGGCCAGGCCGGCCGTTCATGGCTGTGGCAAACGCCCGCGCAATGTATTCCGGGATACGCGCCACATCGTCGATGCGCTCCACCCGCTTTGCCATGCCCTTGGTGCTGGGGCCGAAGAAGCTGCAGAAATCCACCTCCTGGAATGCTTCACGGTCCCGCGTTTCACTGGCCACGTCGCCGACAAACAGCACCATCGGGGTGGAGTCCTGAAACGCGGTGTGCACTCCGATGGAGGCGTTGGTGGCACCCGGCCCACGCGTCACAAAACACACGCCGGGACGGTTGCTCAGCCGGCCATGGGCGTCGGCCATGAACGCCGCACCCCCTTCCTGCCGGTTGATGATGAAACGGATCTTGTCGGCGTGTAAATGAAAGCCATCCAGCACCGCCAGGAAACTTTCGCCCGGCACACCAAAGGCATGGGTCACGCCCTGTGCAACCAGGCACTCGACCAACAGGTGTCCACCAATTTTTTCTGGAACGTTCATCGCGGCGTCCGTTTTCCTACTCCCAGCGCGGCGCCCACGCTGAGCAACAGGATCAGGGCCGCGCCAAAGAAGGTCGCGCTGTACAGGCCACGGTCCATCAAAACGCCGAACAACAATGGTGCCACGGCAAAGCCGACATCCAGCCCCGAATACACCAGGCCGTAAACCCGACCCGTCGCCCCCTTCGGTGTCGCCCTCTTGATCATCATGTCGCGCGACGGGCCGCCGATGCCGATGGCGAATCCGGTCGCCGCCAGCACCACCATGGTGCCGGTACCACCAAACAGCGATGTCCCACACAACGCCAGCAACACGGCCGCCACCGTCATGCAGGATGCCACCACCCGGTCACTGCTGGGCATACCAGCCGCAACCACCCCACCAACCAACATGCCAAGTGCGCCGGACAGACTGTAGGCGGTGAGCGTCAGTGTGGCCGTCTCGAAACTCACGCCGTGCATGGCTCCCAGCAACGAGACCGAGAAACTCTGCACCATGGCAAAAGTCATGGTCGACAACAGGAAGAATCCAAAACACCACCACACCACCGGCAGGCGCATGAACGCCAGGTCGTGCTCCTGCGGCTGGTCGGCATGGCGAACTGCCACCACGGTGCTGAGCTTGTCGCGCTGCAACACCAGCAACAGCAGAATCGCGGCATACAGGCCCGCTGCCGCCAGATAGGCTACTCGCCAGTTGGCCAGTGCACTGATCGTGGCAAAAAATAGCGGCGCCGCGGCCCAGCCCAGGTTGCCGGTGAGCCCGTGTGCGCTGAAGGCATACCCCAGGCGCTGCGCTGACACGCGCTGGTTCATGATGGTGAAATCCACCGGGTGAAAGGGTGAGTTGCCAAGGCCCGCCAGGGCGGCAACCCCCAATAGCACCGGGTAACTGTTGGCGGTTGACGCCACCAGGCAGGCTACGACAAAAATGCCCACGGCACCGAACAACACCGGGCGCGCGCCCAGACGGTCCACCAGAAAGCCGCCACTGGCCTGCCCCAGGCCAGACACCACAAAAAACGTCGTCATCAGCAGGCCAAGCTCGGAGTAACTCAGCCCGAATTCCTTCATGAATACCGGAAACATCAATGGCAGCAGCAGATGCGAAAAGTGCGAGCTGGCATGTGCCAGGCCCACCAGGCCTATGATGGAAGCATCTTGCCGCAGTGGCGCGCTGGCCGCAAATCCAAGGGTCGCTGAGTTCATGGCCCCATGGTAAAGGATCAGCCAAGACAGACTGTGGTTCACCCCGACACTGCACACCATGACGACCCGCGCACCGAGTACCCTGCGCCAGCTGCCGCCCGGCATCTGGGTGCTGGGTTGTGTCAGCCTGCTGATGGACATCTCCTCCGAAATGGTGCACAGCCTGTTGCCCATGTTCATGGTCACGACGCTGGGAACCAGTGTTTTTGTGGTCGGGTTGATCGAGGGGTTGGCTGAGTCCACTGCCTTGATCGTCAAGGTGTTTTCCGGCGCCTTGAGTGACTACCTGGGCAAACGCAAGGGGCTGGCGGTGCTGGGATATGCCATGGGGGCCTTGAGCAAGCCGCTGTTTGCCTTGGCCCCCGGCATGGGCCTGCTGGTGACGGCGCGGCTGATCGACCGGGTCGGCAAGGGCATTCGGGGCGCACCGCGCGACGCCCTGGTCGCAGACATCGCGCCAGCGCACCTGCGCGGTGCTGCGTTCGGGCTGCGCCAATCCCTCGATACCGTGGGCGCCTTTGTCGGGCCTTTGCTGGCGGTCGGGCTGATGCTGCTGTGGTCGAACGACTTCCGCGCCGTGTTCTGGGTTGCAGTCATTCCGGGTGTGATGGCGGTGGCGCTGTTGTGGTTTGGCCTGGACGAGCCGCAACGCGGCGCGAGCACGGCACGCAGCAACCCGATCACCGGCAGCAACCTGCGCCTGCTGGGCAGGCCGTACTGGTGGATTGTTGGCATTGGCGCGGCATTTACCCTGGCCCGCTTCAGCGAGGCCTTTCTGGTGCTGCGCGCGCAGCAGTCGGGCATTGCGATGGCCTGGGTTCCCCTGGTGATGGTAGCCATGAACATCGTTTACGCAGCATGCGCCTACCCATTCGGGAAATTGTCCGACCGCGTGCCGCACCATTGGCTGCTGGGCGGCGGCATGCTGGTGCTGATCGTCGCCGATCTGGTACTGGCGGCGGCGCTCACCCCCGTGGCCGTGCTGGCAGGTGTGGCGTTGTGGGGCATTCATCTTGGCATGACACAGGGTCTGCTGGCTGCGATGGTGGCACACGCAGCGCCGGCAAGCCTGCGTGGCACAGCCTACGGCTTCTTCAACCTGGTCAGCGGCTTGTCGATGCTGCTGGCCAGTGTGCTGGCCGGGTTGTTGTGGGACAACTTCGGCGCTGCCTGGACGTTTTACGCCGGCGCGGCACTATGCGGCGTGGCGATGTTGCTGGTGTGGTGGCGCGCACCGCGCCACGCTGCATGAATGGTGGGCCGGTAGGGGTCGCGTTGCAGCACTGCGCCGACACACGAGTGACGCCGCACTCAGCCCACCCCGGGGCGCAACAGCTCCAATTGCTCGACCCCGAGCCAGCGCCATTGGCCGGGCGCCAGGTCGACAGGCAGGGCCAACCCGCCAATACGCGAACGATGTAACCCTTCGACACGGTTGCCCACGGCAGCGACCATGCGTTTGACCTGGTGGTATTTGCCCTCGGTCAAGGTCAGTCGCAAGTGCTGTGCGCGACCGTTGATGTCGACGATTTCACCGGCCGCGGCCCGCACCGGCCGCGGATCATCGTCCAACACCACGCCGGCCAACAGCCGCGCCAGCGCCGATTCTTCGAGCCGGTGTTTCAGCTGCACCTCATAAACTTTGGGCAGGTGCTTCTTGGGCGAAGCCATGCGGTGGATGAATTGCCCATCATCACTCAGCAGCAGCAGGCCGGTGGTGTCCTGGTCCAGCCGACCGACGGCCTGCACGCCCTGAACCGCATTCTTGTTCGGTCGCAAACGCAGCGGCGACGGCAGCAGCGTATAAATGCTGGGGTAGGTGGATGGCTTTTGCGAACACTCCGTCTGTGCCGGCTTGTGCAACATGACGTATGCGCTGGCATGGTAGGCCCAGTCCACGCCCTGTACGCGAAAGTGCAGCTAGTCCGGCACCAGTTCGGTGGCCGGTTCCAGACAGACCACGGGCAGGCGCGAAGCGCTGTCAGGATAGGTCTGCACCAGGCCCTGCTGTATCAGCCCGGCACATACCCGTCTGGTGCCAAATCCTTGCGAATAGAGTATCTCTTGCAGTTGCATACAGCCCAACCCCTGTGATAACCCAAGATTGTGCCGTCCCGGCGCCACCCGACCATGAACGACCAAGTCAAGACGCTGGAATACACGCAACGAATGGCCATCGACCTGGCTATCCAATTTGGCCCCAAGCTGATGGTGGCACTTCTCATCATGGCTATCGGGTTTTGCATCGGACGCATCACCGCCCGATCGTCCGACTCGATGCTTGTCAGGATGGGGCTTGACGAGACACTGCGCCAGGTCTTGCGTCCAGGGTGCACACCACTCAGCCCGGATGCAATCTGACCGGCAAGGCGGGTGGCGAATGGAACACAAAACCCTCGCTGGCGGGTGGTGGTTCGACCAGCTCAATGCGGCCCACACGGTCCAGCAATGCGCTGAGGGCGTGCGCCATTTCCAGCTTGGCCAGACGCGACCCCACGCAGTGGTGCAAACCATCGCCGAAACTCAGTATCTCGCCACCGCTGGTGAATTGACGCTCACTCGCCCCCAGAAACCGGCCATGGTCGAATCGTGTGGGGTTCGCAAACTTGTGCTCGTCGTAGTTCCCCGACACACTCAACGCGACCACCTTGTCCCCTGCTCCGATCTGGACGCCCGCCAACGTGACGGGTTGCAAGGCGGTGCGGATGTTCGCGCTGACAGGAGGATAGACACGCAGGCCTTCAGCGCAAAAGGCCGACAAAGCCTCGGGGTCACGGTAGTTGGCCTTCAGCCAGTGCCATTCGGCCGGGTCGAGCGCGACATGGCGCAACAGACTGGTCAACACACGCTCGGTCGTCTCCACGCCCGCGGCCAGCAGGAAAATGATGTTCGACACAATCTCCTCGTGCGGAATCGGCTCGCCGTCGTACTCCGCCTGAACCAGGTCGGAGAGCAGATCCGGGCCCGGCTTGATACGCCGTGCGGCGATGATGGGCTCGACGAAGGCACGCACCTCCTCACGGGCCCTGAAGGCCGCCTCCCGGGCATGGGGGTTGGTGATGCTTGCCGAACCACCGGCCACAATGGTGCGGTACCAGTCCCTGAACCGCGCCGCCTCGGGCAAATCCGTCAGTGCCGTCACGGCCAACAGGGGTACCCACACGGCGTACTGCTCCCGCAGATCCAGCACTTCACCCATTGGCAACGCCGCCGCCTGGTCGCGGGCGATGTCCGACACCATGCCGCTGAGGCGTTCCCGCATGGCCCGCAATGTGCGCATTTCACGCGCAACGATCCCGACCTTCTTGTTGTGTTCGCGCCCGCTCATCTGCATGAAGGAGCGACCAAAGGGTGAGGCGCCCACGCCAGACTGCGGTGGCCGGAACACGCGGTCGTCCGACAACACGGTGCGCACATCGTCGTAGCGCGACACCACCCAGGCGTCCAGTCGTTCGCTGTGAAAAACCGGAAGCTCCGCGCGCAGTTGCGCAAAAAGTTGATGCCGCCCGATCGCAGTGCTGCCGTCCACCACGGCTGAAAAATCAGCCGTCAATGCCAGTGCTCTGATGTCGTGCATGTCCAAACGCTGCTCCATGACGACCGACAGGATACGCCACCGCAAGGCGATCACACCAGCAACGATTACCATAGTGCCAACCTGACGCAACAACACAAGCATGAGTGGCACACCCCTGAGATCCGCGCAATGGACCAGCGATGATCCCGCTGCCATGAAATGCCGCATCGCCGTGGCGCGGCGCATGTTGCACCGCCATGGTCTCAATAGCCAGATCGGCGGCCATGTCAGCCTGCGGGCGCCGCACGAGCAGGCTTTCTACGTGACACCGTTCCAGTATTTTGATGAATGTCTGCCGGAACACGTGTCCAAGGTCGGGTTTGACCTGCAGGTATTGGAGGCTGGCACATTACCAGCGTCACCAGGCATCAACTTCCACGCCAGCATCTACCGGGCGCGGCCCGATGTGCACTGCGCCATACATACCCATTCGGACCAGATTTCGATCCTCTCCAGCACCAGCGAAGCACTGCAGGTGTTTTATGCGCCGGCAGCGATCTTCCTGGATGACGTCGGCCATTTCGTCGACAACGGCGAGGTCTTGCCCGACAACGAAGGTGATCTGATTGCGGCGGCGCTTGGCCACCGGCGCGCCGTGTTCATGCGCCACCACGGCGCTGTGCACGTGGGCGACAGCCTCGAAAACACCACCATCGAAGCCATACTGCTGGAGAAGGCAGCGGCGTTCCAGATCGAGGCGATGTCGATTGGCGCCCAGCCCCTGTCCCCTGCGTTGGCGCAGGCCTACCGACGGCAATACCTGGCGAATGACTTTCGCCAACGCCATTGGGACGCTTGCGAGCGCGCGCTGCGCGTGAGCGACCCGGTGTTATTTGGCGCGCGCTGAGCGAGGTAGCGCGATTCCGTAGAGGCGGGCGCAGTTGTCGGAGAGCATCCTGCGGCGATTCGCCGGCGCCACACCGGTCATGATGCGGTCGATCACCTTGCGCGAGTTCGGCCACGTGGACGAACCATGGGGGTAGTCGTTGCCCCACATCAGATTGTTGTACCCCACCAGCGGCAACTGGGCGCAATGCACACCGATCGGATCTTCGAGGAATGTGGCAAACACCTGCCGCTTGTAATAGTCACTGGGCAACATGGTCAGCTCGTTCTGGTGTGATGCACGGTAGCGGCTCCACCACTGGTCGGCCATGTGCAGCCAGAACGGAATCCAGCCGACCTCATTCTCGGCCGAGATGATCTTCAAGTCCGGAAACCGCTCCAGCACACCAGAGAAGACGATGTCGGTCAGTGAATAGACCACCTCGTCTGAGAGGCCCATCAGACCGGTCAGAAAATCGATAGCACCCTGCTCGGCAAGCATGCGCCGACTGGGCGCACCATGACCGGTGAGGATATGTAATCCAATCGGCATCGACAACTCCTGCGCAACACGCCAGAACGGATCGTAGATGCGCGACGTGAACGGACGCCCCGGCGGTGGCGAGGCGAAGATCATGCCGCCGCGCAAGCCGCTTTTGTGGGCGCGGCGCAATTCGCGCACTCCGTCCTGGACATCGATCAGGGGAATCAGCGCCATGCCGATCAGGCGCTGCGGCGCCACCGAACAGAATTCGGTCAGCCAGTCGTTGTAGACGCGAAACAGCGCCTTTTGGT
>JANOTG010000642.1:0-4101 GCA_031416215.1 Betaproteobacteria bacterium | reverse complement strand
GTGATGATGCCGCGTGCAGTAACACGGGAGGTGCTGGATCACCTCGCGCCTGACGATCCTGCGGCCGGACGCTCGCGGCGCGATCTCGTGCGTATTCACCGTGTGATGGGTACACGGTCGATCCTGGCGCGCGGCTGGCGGGGCCTGGTTTCGCCGCAGCGTGCCGGCGCCCCGATGCGCATCCTGGAACTCGGCACCGGTGACGGTAGCGTGCTGCTCGGCGAAGCACGGTCACTGGCTCGCGGCTGGCCCCACGTGCAGATAGGCTTGATGGACCGGCTGGACATCATTTCGCCAGCCACGCTGGCGGGTTTTGCCGAACTGGGCTGGGTAGCGCAGGTGCTGGTGGACGATGTCCTCGCGTGGGCGGCCCAACCCCATGACGCAGTGCCAGGCATACCATCGCCCCGGTGGGACTTGATCACGACCACCTTGTTTCTGCACCACTTCGAAGGTGAGGCGCTGGACATGCTGCTGGCCGCGGCGGCCGCGCGCTCCGACCGGTTCTTTGACTGCGAGCCGCGCAGGTCGTGGCTGGCTCTGGGGGGCAGTCACCTGGTTGGCGCCATCGGTGCCAATGCGGTGACCCGGGAGGACGCGGTGCTGAGTGTGCGGGCCGGCTTTCAACGGGAAGAAATCTCCGGCCGCTGGCCGCAGGCCGACGGCGGTTGGCAAATGCAGGAGTATGCCGCCGGCCTGTTCAGCCATTGCTTCAGTGCCCGGCGAACGGGGGTCGCTGGATGACGGCAACCACTGGCACAAGATTCGACGCGATCATCGTCGGCGCAGGGCTGGCAGGGTCGACGGCCGCGATACTCCTGGCCCGCGCTGGATGGTCGGTCGCGCTGGTCGAGCGTCAGCGCTTTCCCCGCCGCAAGGTGTGCGGCGAATGTATGGCCGCCAGCAATCTGCCTTTGTTGCAGGTGCTGGGCGTTGGTGACGCCTTTCATGGCCGCGCGGGTCCCGAGTTGCACCGGGTGACCCTGCTGCACGGTGACCGCGCTGTAACTGCCGACCTGCCACCGGCAGACCATGATCGCTTTGCGTGGGGCAGGGCGCTCGGGCGCGACACGCTGGACGGCCTGCTGCTGGAGCAGGCTCGTGCCGCCGGTGCGACGGTGTTTCAACCGTGGACCGTGCAGGCGGTCCTGGGCACTGCCGGCGCCTGGCATTGTGAGCTTCGCGCGCCCGAGAGCGCGGCGTTGGTGCGACTGCGCGCGGTGGTTGTCATCGATGCGCACGGTTCCTGGGAGGACCTGCCAGCGGACCGCGCAACGCGCCGGCTCGCACGCAGCGCTACAGACCTGTTTGCCTTCAAGGCCAACTTCATGGGCTCGTCCTTGCCCAAGGGGGCGATCCATGTCATGGCCTTGGGCGGCGGTTATGGCGGCATGGTCATCGCTGACGGCGGCGCGACCACCGTCGCATGCTGCATCCGGCGCGATCAATTGAGCGCGCTGCGCGTCGCGGCGCCTGGCCAACGGGCAGCCGATGTGGTCGACGCTTGGCTCCGGCGTGAGTGTGGCGGGGTGCAACGAGCGCTGCTGGGTACTGCCCGTGACGGACCCTGGCTGACCGCCGGGCCCCTGCGCCCGGGTGTGCACCTCGCATCCCATGACAGATTCTTCAGGATCGGTAACGCCGCAGGCGAGGCGCATCCGATCCTGGGAGAAGGCATGAGCATGGCCTTGCAGTCGGCCGCGCTGCTGAGCTCGGTCCTGCTGGGCCGGTCTGGCGGCGCTGTCGTGCCCGATGCCACCGTTCAAGCGCAATTGCAGCGTTGTTATGCGGTCGCCTGGCGCAAAGCGTTTTCTACTCGCCTGCGGCTGGCGGCCGTCTTTGCGCACCTGGCGATGCGGCCTCGCGCGGCAGACGCGCTGATGCAACTGGCGCGGGTCTGGCCCGGACTGCTGACACAAGGCGCGCGGTGGGGCGGAAAAATCCGGCTTGCCGTCGGCAATGCCCTGTAGGCCCCAACATCCCCCAACCCATGAGGAATTGACATGACAACCACCTTCGAGCGCCTGTGCACGCTGTTGGTCAACGACCACAAGCTGCCGATGCATCGCCTGACGCCGGACGCGCTGCTGGAGAGCCTGGGCATCGACTCCCTGGGAACCGTCGAACTGCTCTGGAACATCGAGGACGTTTTCAAGATCAAATTGCCCTCGGATCCGGTCCCCCTGTCCACGCTGGGCGACGTCGTGCGTTACATCGATCAACTCAGCGCCAGCCAGGGCGGGAGTCCGGTGTCTGCCGTTTCCGTTGTGCCGGGCCTGCGCGCATCGTGATGCGCGTCGCGGTCAGCGGCATCGGCGTGATCTCGCCCTTGGGCAATAGCCCGGCAGAGGTCATGGCATGCGCACGGGCCGGCAGATCGGCGATCCGCCGGCTCGAAACAAGCTTTGCGAGCCGGCTGGCTGCGCCCATCGCTGCGTTGGCCCATGTCGACGATGGGCACAGCATCGATGCCGGCAAAGCGCGCATGATGGACCGTTTCAGCCTGTTCGCGCTGCTCGCGGCCAACCAGGCCGTGCAAGCGTCCAGCGGGGCCCTGGCGGGCGTCGACCGCGCACGCGGTGGCGTGTTCGTCGGCACAGGCATGGGCGGCACGCACACGATGGACAGTGGCTACCAGACACTCTATGGCGAAAACTCCGACCGTATCAAGCCCTTCACGATCCTGATGGGCATGCACAACGCGGCCGCCGCCTGGATCGGGATCGAGCACGACCTGCGGGGTCCGAACATGACCTATTCGACTGCATGCTCGTCGTCGGCGGTGGCGATCGGCGAGGCCTGGATGCGGGTGGCCTGTGGGCAGCTCGACTTCGCGATCGCGGGTGGCTCCGAGGCGCCACTATCGCCCGGCTCGATGAAGGCCTGGGAGGCCCTGCACACGGTGGCCACCATGGACCCCGACGAACCGTCGGCGTCGTGCCGGCCGTTCTCGAAGAACCGAAGTGGCATGGTGCTTGGTGAAGGTGCGGCCATGCTGGTCATCGAGCCTTGGGAGCGTGCAACGGCCCGAGGCGCCACCATCATGGGCGAGATCGTGGGTTATGGGCAATCCAATGATGCCAGCCACATCACGCGGCCCAGCGTGGAGGGGCAGGTAGCGGCCATAGTGGCGGCGCTGCTGGCTTCGCGCATGGCGCCACAAGACGTTCATGCGATAAACGCCCATGGTACCGGCACGCAGGCCAATGACCGGACCGAAACGGCGGCGATACGCGCGGTATTCCGGCATCGTGCCGAACACATTCCCATCAGTGCCACCAAGGCGATACATGGCCATCTTCTTGGAGCGGCTGGCGCACTTGAATGTGTCCTGTCGTTACTCGCGATGCAGCACGAGACGGCCTTGCCGACCATGCACCTGCAGCAGCCGGATCCTGACTGCGACCTGGACTACGTGCCCAACCAGGCACGCGAAGGTGTCGCTGCGCAAGTGATGCTATCCCACTCTTTTGCATTTGGAGGGACCAACGCGGTGCTCGTACTGCGGCGGGCGCCATGAGGTCAGCCACTGCATCAGCGCCACGGGTGGGGTACGCCGACGCCTGCCGACGAAACTTCGGGCTCCTGTCTGACTCGCGCCGCAGGTTATTCGTTACATGATGAATGCCGTGTTTTTCGATTTCTGATTGAAGGAGTTGCCATGCTGCATTACCCATTGCCAACCAACCATGTGCCACCCGGGCGCGAGCCGGAGCCCGACGTGTTGCCCTTGCCAGTAGATCCCGACAAGGGTCCAACGCCCGATCTGCTGCCGGACGACCCGGCCCGTGACGGCGTGACACAACCAGTCGGGTAGCATGCATCCACTGCAGCGGCAACGCTGCGGTTGACGTGATGGGTTCAGGTCAACGGCGTGTTGCCTACGGTGCCGATGGTTTCTGCCCTCTCACTCGCCGAGCGTCACAACCCGGGTGAACCCGCCGTAGACCATCCGCTTCATGTCGAACGGCATCTCCGTCCCCTCTGGCGGCTTCATGTTCCCGTCGCTCATCATCTTTTTCGCCGCAGCATCGCAGACTTCGCGTGACGGCCATTCCATGAAGGAAAATACGATCTTCTCGTCTTGTTCGGCCTTCACGG
>JANOTG010000641.1:0-2018 GCA_031416215.1 Betaproteobacteria bacterium | reverse complement strand
CACCCGCGCTTTCAGCGCCGCAAGCTCTGCCTGCGGTCGCAGGCTGAGCAACTCGTACCAGCGCCACATCAACACATCCGAAATGCTCAACACCTTGGCAAACATGCTGTTGGCCGGCTCCGTGATGGCGATGGTGTTGTTCTTGCTCTTGGACATCTTCTCGACACCGTCCAGGCCCTCGAGCAGCGGCATGGTCAGGATGCACTGGGGCTCCTGGCCGTATTCGGCCTGCAGGTGTCGCCCCACCAGCAGGTTGAATTTCTGGTCCGTGCCGCCAAGCTCCAGGTCCGACCTCAACGCCACACTGTCGTAACCCTGCATGAGGGGATACAGAAATTCGTGCACGCTGATCGAGCGACCCTCGCGGAAGCGTTTGGCGAAGTCGTCGCGCTCCATCATCCGCGCCACGTTGTATTTGGCCGCCAGCTCAATCATGCCGCGCGCGCCCAGCGGATCGCTCCATTCGCTGTTGTATCGGATTTCGGTACGGGCCTGGTCCAGCACCAACGCGGCCTGCTGCAGGTAGGTTTGCGCGTTCGATTCGATCTGCAGCCGGGTTAGTGCCGGGCGGGTCGTGTTGCGCCCGGACGGATCACCGATCATGCTCGTGAAGTCGCCGATCAGGAAGATGACGGTATGCCCCAGATCCTGCAACTGGCGCATCTTGTTGAGCACAACGGTGTGCCCGATATGGATGTCGGGCGCGGTCGGATCCAGTCCCAGCTTGATGCGCAGGGCTTGCCCGGTAGCCTGGGCACGTGCCAGTTTGCGGACCCACTCATCCTGCGGCAGCAACTCCTCGCATCCCTGCAATGTGACTGCCAGCGCTTCCCGTACGGCGTCTGTTACAGGAAAAGTGGTGCTGACGGCTTGATTCATAAGGGTTTTCACAGATACAGGAGCGGCGCGGGGGCTTATACTACGCGGCTCCCGAGCGGCAATTCTATGCCGCGTCCATCGGGTCACGGCAGCTCCAAGCAGCCTGTCACCCGCAACCGACCGTCCTGGAAACCCTGCATTGATCCACGATTTTGTCGCATCGGTCCGCAGCATTACCCGCTTGTCCCGACAAGCCATTGCCGCCCATCCGCGCCGCGTTACTGCTGCGCTAGCGTTGGTACTGCTTGGCGCCGGTGGTTTTGCCACCGCCTCCCTGGCTCCTGACGTGGCCGAGTTTCCCGTGCGCCAGGTCGTCGATGCAGTGGACCCACTGCCGCTGCAGATTCAGGCCGAAAGCCTGCAGGACCGCGCATTCAGCCTCTACCGCTCAGACACCACCCGATCGACCGATAACGCGGAATCGCTGCTGAAACGACTCGGCGTCGACGACGCCAGCGCGGCAGCTTTTTTGCGATCCACCAGCTTGGTGCGTCAAATCCTGCTGGGTCGCGGCGGACGCAACGTCACCGTCGAGGCGAACGCAGACAACACACTGCTTCGATTGACGGCGCGCTGGAGCCCGGATGACAACGGCAGCTTCAAGCGGCTGGTGGTTGCCAAAACGCCAACCGGCTTCACCGCAGAGGTACAGTCGGCGCCGATGACGGCCAGTTCGAGGCTGGCCAGCGGCACCATCCAGTCGTCGCTGTTTGCGGCAACCGACGACGCCCGCATTCCGGATGGCGTCGCGGTACAGGTAGCCGAAATATTCGCTGGTGACATCGACTTCCACCGAGCGCTGCGCAAGGGTGATCGATTTTCCGTCGTCTACGAAACACTGGAGGGAGACGGCGAACCCTTGCGCAGTGGCCGGGTGCTCAGCGCCGAATTCGTCAACAACGGCAAGACCTACCAGGCCATGTGGTTCCAGGATCCGACCTTGGCCGGAACCACCCAGCTGACCAGCAGCCGGGCAAGGGGTGGGTACTACACGCTGGACGGCCAAAGCCTGCGTCGCAGTTTTCTGGCCTCCCCCATGGAATTTTCACGCGTCACCAGTGGCTTCAAGATGCGCTTTCACCCCATTTTGCAGAAATGGCGGGCGCACCTCGGGGTCGATTACGCCGCACCCACTGGCA
>JANOTG010000640.1:0-1990 GCA_031416215.1 Betaproteobacteria bacterium | reverse complement strand
GCGATACCCTTGGCCAGCAGCGTCTTGCCGGTTCCGGGGGGGCCCACCAGCAGCAGGCCGCGTGGAATACGCCCACCCAGCTTCTGGAAGCGTTGCGGGTCCTTGAGGAAGTCAACCACCTCCTTCACCTCTTCCTTGGCTTCGTCACAACCCGCCACATCGGCAAAAGTCACCTGGTTCGTGTTTTCGTCCAGCATGCGCGCCTTGCTCTTGCCAAAGCTGAATGCACCGCCCTTGCCGCCACCCTGCATCTGGCGCATGAAGTAGACCCAGACGCCAATCAGCAACAACATCGGCCCCCAACTCACCAACAGAGTCATCAGCAGCGAGCCCTCCTCGCGTGGCTTGACGTCAAACTTGACGCCGTTGGCGATCAGGTCGCCTACCAGGCCGCGATCAAGATAGGTTGCTGTGGTGCGCAATTTACGGTCATCGTTGGTGATGGCGATGATTTCGGTACCACCCTGCCCCTCCTGGATCACCGCGCTCTTGATGCGCTTGCTGCGCACCTCTTCCAGAAAATCGGAATACCCCACATAGCCGGCATTGGTGGCACCACGGCCGTCGAACTGCTTGAACACAGTGAACAACACGAGGGCGATCACCAGCCAAACGGCAACTTTGGAAAACCATTGATTATTCAAGCGAAGCTCCAATCACGCGGAAGTGACATTACCGAACGCATCTGCATCCCATTTTAGGCGTTTCAAGGGGCAATTCAGACTATCGTGCGGCTTTCAACCGTGGTGAGCACAAGGTATTGAACGATTGCCGTCATGCGACGGACGGTGACGCTGATGCGACCGCGACCGGCTTCAGGCCGATTCCGAGCAGGAACGTCTCGGAGGATTTGTCCCGCGAAGCCTTGGGTTTGAACGGCTTGACGACCAGAAACGACTGCTTGAACAGCTTCACCAGTTGGCTGTAACCGCTGCCGTGGAACACCTTGACCACCAAGGCTCCCTGCGGCTTCATGTGTTGCTGGCTGAACTCCAGCGCCAATTCGACCAGGTGGCTGATGCGTGCCGCATCCGCGGCCTCGACGCCGGACAGGTTGGGCGCCATGTCGGACACCACCACGTCGGCCAACCGGCCTGCCATGGCCTGGGTCAGCAGTTGCAGCACCGCCGGCTCGCGGAAATCACCTTGCAGAAATACAGCGCCCTCGACCGGCTGCATGGGCAGTATGTCCAGCGCAATGATGGTGCCATTGAGCGCACCTACCGCCGCACCACCACCGATCGCAGTTTTTGGCGACAGGCGGTTGCGAATGTATTGGCTCCAGGCACCGGGAGCCGAGCCCAGATCGACCACCAGATCGCCGGTGCGGATCAACTGGAACGACTCGTCGATCTCCTTGAGCTTGTAGGCTGCGCGCGCACGATAACCGTCCCGCTTCGCCATCTTGACGTACGGGTCGTTGATGTGGTCATTCAACCACGCCTTGTTGACTTTTCGGCTTTTCGTCTTGGTCATGGTTCACTCTTCTTGTGGCCGGCAGTCAGGCCCGCCATCAGCAGCCGCGCCGGGCCATGTGGAGCAACGCCGATAATAGACCCATGGCACACATAGAACTGACTCCGGCCCAGCGCAAAGACCAACGGGCTTTGGCACACCATCTGAATCCGGTCGTGATGATCGGCTCCGACGGCGCCACCGCCGCTGTGTTGAAGGAGATTGGCGCCGCACTCGACGCGCACGGGCTGATCAAAATCCGCGTTTTCTCCGACGACCGTGTGGCACGCGAAGCCCTGTTTCACATGCTCGCCGACACCCTGGGCGCGGCTCCCATTCAGCATATCGGAAAACTGCTGGTGTTGTGGCGTCCAGTGCCAGAGCGCGAGACGGCCTCCGATGAGGAACGCAAACCGGGTCCGCGCGATGTGAAGGTGCTCAAATACAGCAAACGTGGCGGCCAACGGCCCGAGGTGCGAACCCTGCGGGTGCTGGGAAATCAACGGCTTACCAGTGGCGGCCAGGTCAAACGCGC
>JANOTG010000639.1:0-4259 GCA_031416215.1 Betaproteobacteria bacterium | reverse complement strand
CCCGCGGTCGATCGATGCGATGCTGCCGCCACCCGCGCCGATGGTATGCACATCGATCATCGGCAGGCGCAGGGGAATGCGGAAATCCAGGTTGGTGAGCTCGGCCACCTTGGGCTCGCCGTTGATCACCACCGCCACATCAAAGCTGGTGCCACCCATGTCGGCGGTGATGATGTGGGAAAAGCCTGCTTCGTCGGCCAGCCGCGCCGCGGCCGTCACACCGGCCGCAGGCCCCGAGCGCACGATGTAGGCGGCTCGCTGGCCAAGTTGGCGCAACGGCGCCACACCACCGTTGGACTGCATGATCGCCACTTCACGCTCATAACCCCAGCCCGCGAGCTTGAGCGCCAGGTTCTTTGCATAACGAGCCACCAAGGGCTGCAGATAACCCTGCACCACGCCCGTGCTGGTGCGCTCGAACTCGTAGTACTCACGTACCACCGAGGTCGCCGTCACAACCTCCCAGGCCGGATTGATGGCCAGCAGCTCGGTGCGCGCCAGGTCCTCATGTGCCGTATTGGCATAGGCGTGCATGAAGGAGATCACCACCGACTCGACCTTGGCCTCGAGCAGCGCCTGACCGACCGCGCGCAGCTGCTGCAAATCCAGTGGTGTGACAACCGCGCCCTCGTAGTCCAGCCGCTCGTTGACCTCGAAACGCAGATCGCGCGGCACCAGCGGCTCATGCGCGCCCTCCAGCCCGTACATGGTGGGGCGATCCCGCCGCCCGAGCTCCAGGATGTCCCGAAACCCGGTGGTGGTGACCAGTGCGCAACGCGCGCCCTTGCGCTCGATCACGGCGTTGGTGGCAATCGTCGTGCCATGCAGGATGGCGTCGAGCTCCTGCGGCCCGAGTCCGGCTGCCTGCAGGGCACTGAGCAGCCCGACCGACGGGTCCTGCGGTGTCGACGGCACCTTCAGAATCTGGTGCCCGCGCGTCGCGTCGCCCGAATAGAAAAGGTCGGTGAAGGTGCCCCCGACGTCAATACCCACAATTCCAGCCATCAGAGTTCCTTTGGCGTAGCGCCGTCACGTGTTTGTTGGGTTTGCTGCACATCGCTGATATAGGCCGCCACATGGCGGCCCATGCGTCGGGCAGCGGCGTCACCGTCGCCCGCCTCGATCGCCTCCATCACGCGCAGGTGCGCGCGAATCACCGCGTTGCGCACCTCGACCGAGTTGAATCCTTCCAGGTCGGTCGCCACGTAGACCGACTGCGATACCGCCGATATGAAGGCAATCAGCAACTCGTTGTGGCTGGCGCGCACCACCTGCACGTGCCAGTCGAGATTGGCCCGCACATAGGCTGAAACGTCGCCGGCGGCTGATGCCAGCTCCAGCTTGGCGTGGCTGTTGCGTATCTCTTGCAGATCCGCCTCGGTGCGGTGCAGCGCTGCGAATCGGGCCGATGGCGGCTCGATGGCGGCACGTGCCTCCAGCACGGCCTCGAAACGGATGCGCTGCCCGCGTATGAAGATGCCCACCGAGCGCTCTATCGTGGCGCTGCTGGGGCGCACCACGGCCGAGCCGCCATTACGCCCCAACCGGGTGGTGATCAAGCCTTCGCCCTCCAGAATACGCAGTGCCTCCCGCACCGAGGCTCGCGACAGGCCGGACTGCACGCCCAGGTCGCGCTCATTGGGCAGATCCGCACCTTCGTCGAGTTCGCCTTCGAGAATCTTCTCGCGCAGGATGTCGGCCAGCACATCGGCGGCTTTGGGAACATTGACCGGGGAGATATCGAGCATGGTGGCAAATCTCATTGGCGGGTAGCGGCTTTGCCCAGCACGTCACGAAGCCAGGCACAGGCCTGGGCCACGGCTGCGTCAGCTTGCTGCAGGACGCCGGTGTACTTCAGAAAACCATGGTTCATGCCGCCATAACTGTGGGACAGCGTGGCGATGCCGGCCTCGCGCAGACGTTGCGCGAAAGCCTCGCCCTCGTCGCGCAAAACATCAAACTCGGCCACCAGCACGCAGGCCGGCGGCAAGCCGTGCATGCTGTTCACCCGCAACGGTGACACGTCGGCATGTGTTGCGAGCGAGAGGTCTGGCAGATACTGCCGCCAGAACCACAACATGCCCTCTGTCGTAAGGCCGTAGCCAACGCCGTAATGGGTATAGGAGGCCGGTGCCGGGGACGGGTAGTTGGTGACCGGGTAGAACAACAACTGACCGCGCAAGGCTGGCCCGCGCGCATCGCGCAGACGCATCGCCGTGACGGCCGCCAGGCAGGCACCGGCACTGTCACCAGCCAAGACCACCTGCGCCGGATCGACGTCGAGTGCTGAAGCCTGCCCGATCGCCCAGCGCGTCGCCGCCAGGCAATCGTCTGGCGCGGCCGGAAAGGGATGTTCCGGCGCCAGGCGATAGTCCACCGAGACCACGACACAACCGGCCCCGGCGCACAGGCGCCGGCACAAGTCGTCGTGGCTATCCAGGTCAAGCAGCACAAACCCGCTGCCATGAAAATACATGACCAGGGGATGGGGCCCGGTGCCCACCGGGGTGTAAATCCGCACGGGCAACCCACCACCGGGGCCCGCAATAGCCAAATCACGCACGGCGGCCACAGCGACCGGGCTTTCGCGCGCTGGGTAGCCCATCTTTGCTTGGGCCCGCGCCTGGGCCAACGGCAGGGCGTAATACGGCGGCATCGCTTGCGCCACGGCAAGGGCCTGCTGGATGACCGGGTGTAATGGCATCCGTTACTGCGGCCGGTAAGGCCACCCTCTGCGCGACATGATCAGCACCAAAACGTCTCCTTGCGGCAACAACCAGGCCCTTGGCCGGGACACTGCGGATTGACTGGCGATTTTCTATCAATCTATTTTAATGTCAGACCATTTAAATGGTATGTAGGTACTTTCCCTAAGCCGCTTGTGTGTGTAATGGCATCGGTGTTCGCTGGTGCTGTAGGCGTGCCGGCGCGTCCATGCACCGACGCCGCAACCCGGATTGATAGACTCGTCCGCAGGTCAGTGGAAGCGTTGCGGCACGAGGAAAGAACCTGGCCCGATAAGACTCCTTCTTTCATCGAGCAGGCTTGAACATGGGCTGCTTGTCATTCATTTCACCACTTACTCGCATATTTATACGAAAATGGTGAAATCTAATTAATATCAAATACTTATGTATAGGAAACGTGAATTCATCCCGTTCACTGGCGACCAGTCGAGCATTGCCGCGAACCTGGATGCCGCCTACGGGCAACTGGCGGACGTGCGCCGTGAGCTCAACGAGCTGCCAGTGACCATGGGCTGGGTTCGCCGCGGAGGTCTGGAGTACCTGAGTGTGAAGCAAACGTCGAGCGACAACGGCACCACAAAAGGCGCGCGCAGCATTGAAACCGAGCGCATCTTCAATGAATTCACTGAGCGAAAAACTGAACTCAAAACACGTGTTGCAAGCCTCGCTCGGGTAGTCGCTGAGCGCGCGAGCCAGTTCAGGGCAACCAGGCGGCTGCCCTTGCTCCAGGATGAGCAGGCGCAACTACTGCGTGAACTTGATTACGCAGGGCTGCTTGCCACTGATCTCATGGTAGTTGGTACAAATGCCTTTGCCGCCTATGAGATGGCCTGCAGGGCCCGCTTTCCCGTGGGCAACGAAGCAACCCTGGATTTCGACCTGGCCTGGTGCCGGGGCACGTCGATTTCTCTGGCGACACGCAACTCTGCGCAGACGTCCGCACCGGCGGGGCGTCCAGGCAAAGGGCACACCTTGCTCGGCGTTTTGCGAAGTATCAACTCCAGCTACGCCATCAACCGGAAAAAGCCCTACCAGGCCGTGAACTCCGATGGGTACGAGGTCGAGTTGCTCGCGGCACCATCCACCCATCCGCTGCCCAAGGAAAACGCGTTCGAGCCCATGGCCACGCTGGTCGAGCAGGAGTGGCTGCTCAAGGGCTCTCCCATCGCCACGGTGGTGGCAACACAGCGTAACAATGCTTGCCCGCTGTTCGTACCCGATCCGCGCTGGATGTCCGTGCACAAGCTCTGGTTGTCGCGCAAGCCCGAGCGCAACCCGCAGAAGAGGGACAAGGATGCGCGCCAGGGCAACGTGCTGCTGGACGCCACCCGATACTTCCTGGGCGACTCACACCCCCTGGATCTTGACTTCGTGTTCGACCTACCGATGGAGCTGCGAGACATCTTTGCGCAATGGGCTGAAAGCCGCAGGCATGACCCCGGCGACCCAGGTGCCAACCCGGAAGGCGCGAGCCCACCAGAGGCAACCCCGGCGCGGCCATAGCGATCACTT
>JANOTG010000638.1:0-4128 GCA_031416215.1 Betaproteobacteria bacterium | reverse complement strand
GCTTGGACATCGCCCCGAGTTGACGACCGATACACGCGGCCCAAAGCCTGCGACACGCAACCCCCGATGGCCACTTCACATTTCCCCGCCTATGTCCTGTTGAATTCATCCAAGCAGGACCATGCATCAGCCCCAACGACTCAAGGTACGCCCTGGACTATGGAGTAGTGCGTTGAGCCGAATGAACACTTCGCCTGCAGCCATGTCAACCAAACGGCGCCGCAGGGAAAGCAACCAGAAGAGCAGGACGAAACCCAGGGCGTGAAGCGCGACTGTCCATGAAATGATGAGCAACGTGCACCAAGCGATCAAGGCAACAAAGACTTTCACTTTCTTCTCCTGGTTCAAGCCGGCAGTTCGACGCTGCTGCGTGGTGGTCAAAAGGCGTAAATACTCAACAAGCACCGCGGAAAAAGCGCGACGGCTCAAACGCATCCTCTGAGCTGGCGACAGCAAAATGCCTTCGCTGGTGTGCAGTTTCTTCGCTTACGCCAGAAGTTGACACCAGCTTGCGACGAAGCGTGGCTTTTGATCCGGCAAATGCGCCCTTTGGCGTTCGAACGGTTGGCACGCATGCGGGCGCGGTCTCGTCCCTCGACCGAGTGGTTGTGCCACCGCCGCGAGCCGGGCCATCGAAGCTGGTACGCTGCCGCGGGCGCCGCCCGTCACGGTTCGAGCACAGCACCGGACCGTTGCCGGACGGAATTCGACGGTTTGTCCCATGGCGCTGTCGCCGCCGGCCTGCGTCGCCTACAGTGCACCGCAACGAACGCAACTCGCGTTCGCGCAAACCAGGAGACCGACGTGGACGAAGCCTACGAAATGGAAGTGGAACGGGCCGACCAGGCATTGCAGCGAGACGACTTCGAGACGGCCTTCAGGCATCTCGAGCGAGCCCATGTGCTGGCCCAACGTATGACGGGCCGGCACACCTTCATCCACTGGCGGATGCTGGTGGCCGGAATGCGCCGCGGCGACCTGCGTGAAGCCGTCGGCCAGGTGCCGCGGATCGTGGCCTCGATCCTGTTCTCGCGGCTATGGGTGCCGCGCGGCAACAGCGGGCGATCGCGCGTCAGCGCCTTCAAGCCGATGCCCGTGCCCGACGACCTGCGGCACCTCGTGCCTTGAGGCAAGGAGATCAAGCCATGGAATACGTCGTCGGGATAACCCTCGCGCTGCTCTTCTGCGGCGCAACGGCGGGGCTGGGCATGGACCGCGAGCGTGTGTTCTACCCCGCGGTCGTCATGGCCGTCGCCTCCTACTACGTCGCCTTTGCCGTCGTCGATGGCCGCAACGGGGTCATGCTTTCCGAAGTGGCGATCGCGGCCGTCTTCATCGCCGGGGCGGTGGCGGGGTTCAAGTACAGCCCGTGGATCGCTGTCGTCGCACTGGCCGGGCACGGCGTGATGGACGGCGTCCACCACCACCTCGTGCACAACACTGGTGTGCCACAGGTCTGGCCGGGCTTCTGCATGAGCTTCGACGTGACTGCTGCGGCGTTGGTGGCCTGGGTCATGCTGGCTCGCGCCCGAGGCAAGCGCGCGCGGAAGAGCTTCGGTCCAGGCCCGAACCAAAGCGGTGCGGGTTTGCACAGGGCAGCGGCATCGACCGTTCGATTGCAGGTTTGGACCCTCGACGGACGGAGTGCGTCCATTGAGCGCATACCGCTGTCGCCGAAGACCGCCGCCCTCGACAGTGCATGCCAGCGAGGACTTTCGCCTTCGCAGACTTGGAGGACTTGACGTGGACAAGGCATATGAAGATCAAGTGAGGATGGCCAGGCAGGCCAGCCAGGCCGGGCAACTCGGTGACTTTGAGACGTGCTTTGTGCACTTCGAGCGGGCTCATGATTTGACCCAACGAATGATGGGCCGGCAAACCTACATCCACTGGATGGCGCTGGTGGCTAGCCTTTGCCGCCGCGATTTCCGCGAAGTCGTCGGCCAGATGTCGCGCATGTTCGCCTCGGTGTTGTTCTCTAGGCTTTGGGTGCCACAAGGCAACACCGGAAGGACTAGTGTCAGTGCCCTGAAACCGATGCCGGTCCCAGAGGACCAGCGTGACCTGGTCCCGCAGATAAACTCCCCCGGTCGCTGCGGCGCCATCGCAGCTCCATGGCTGTCTGCCGATCGGCCGGAGTCGCCGCGAGGCCACGTCGAGCTACAGTCGTTGCGCGCACTTCACGAGAAGCCTCGGCCGATGACCGGCGCTCTGCTCGCAACCGCGCTTGCGATGCTCTGCGCTGTGGACAGCAATGCGCAGACGCTGAACCTGGCATCTACGCAGCTTCCCCAAGCCGACGGGGGCAGCACGACCATCTTCTACCCGACGAGAGCGGCAGAGTCCGCGATCACTCGTGGCCCGTTCCAGATCTCCTGGGCGGGAGATGCCAAACCAGAACGAGGCAACAGCCGCCTAATCGTCATCTCGCACGGCTCGGGTGGATCGCCGTGGGTCCATGTCGATCTCGCCCGAACCTTGGTTGTGCGCGGCTTCGTGGTCGCCATCCCGCAACATTCGGGCGACAACTACCTGGACTCAGCCAGCCCCGGCCCAGAAAGCTGGGTCAAGCGGCCTCGCGAGGTCAGCAGCGCGATCGACCAGATCGCCAGCGACCCGCGGTTTTCGCCAATCCTCTCCCTCGATGCCGTGGGCATCTTCGGCGGATCTGCGGGAGGCCACACCGCGCTTTCGCTCGCCGGCGGCGAGTGGTCGCCCGCCAGGTTTCGTGACCACTGCATGCAACACATCAGGGAAGACTTCTCTTCATGTGTCGGCTTCACAACCCTGCTTCGCGAGGGCTGGCTGGATGGCGTCAAGGTCTGGCTGGCCAAGCGCATCATCTCTTTGCGATTCTCGGACGACGCCGTTCAGCGGCACTTCGATCCGCGGGTGAAGGCCTCGGTTGCCATGGTGCCGTTCGCGGCTGACTTTGATCTTCAGTCATTGGCCGAGCCCAGAATTCCGCTGGGTCTTATCGTCGCGGCAAGAGACGTCAATCAGAACCCGGCGTTTCACGTGGAGGCGGTCCGAAAGGTCTGCGAGCCTCGCTGCCAGCTGGTCATGCACCTTCAGGAGGGCGGACACGGTGCGATGCTCTCTCCCCTCCCGCCGCTCCAGAAAGGCACCATCGCCGATCACTTGCTGAGTGATCCGCCAGCGTTCGATCGTGCCGATGCATTGCCGCGCCTGAATGGCAAGATTGCCGAGTTCTTCGAGAAGGCGCTGCCAGGGCAATGACGACATGGACCGCGACTGCGTGTTCTGAGCGCGGGCGCCGTTCGATCAAGGGCGCAGGCCCACCCCACCGCTCAGGGCATGGGCGTGCCCGCAGCAAGGAGAGTCGTCATGAAGGCTATCACCCACTCGCAGTACGGCAACGCCGAAGTGCTCCAGGTAACGACCGTCGAGCGTCCCGTGCCGCAAAAGAACGAGGTGCTGATTCGCGTGAAGGCCGCCGGCCTCGATTACGGCCAGTGGCACCTCATGTCCGGCCAGCCGTACGCAATGCGGCTCGCGACGGGCCTGACGAAGCCGAAGCAGCGCGTGCTTGGCAAGGACGTAAGCGGCGTGGTGGAGGCGGTCGGCGCCGCGGTGACGCGCTTCAAGGTCGGCGACGCGGTGTTCGGCGCGTCGTCGCGGACGTTCGCGGAGTTCACCTGCGCGCGTGAAGACCAGATCTGCCGCAAACCTGAGCGCCTGAGTTTCGAGCAAGCGGCGGCGTCTGCCATTTCCGGCGTGACGGCGCTCATCGGTCTGCACGACGTGGCGAGGGTGTTGCCTGGCCAATCGGTGTGCGTGATCGGCGCGGGCGGCGGTGTCGGCTCGTGGGCCGTGCAACTCGCACGGCGCTTCGGCGCTCACGTCACCGCGGTGTGCAGCACCTCGAAGGTCGAGTTCGTGCGCTCGCTCGGCGCCGCCTCGGTCATCGACTACACGAAGATGCCGTTGCCCACCGATGGTCGCTTCGACGTGATCCTCGATCTCGCGGGCAACCGGCCATTGAGCCTGCTGCGCAAGGCGCTTGCGCCGCGGGGTACGTTGGTGCTCGGCGGCGGCGAAGGCGGTGACCGCTTCTTCGGCGGCATGGGCCGGATGCTGCGAGCGGTGCTGTGGTGGATGTTCCTG
>JANOTG010000637.1:0-18646 GCA_031416215.1 Betaproteobacteria bacterium | reverse complement strand
CTGCGCGATGGCGACATGGCGCGTTATCTGGGCCGGGGTGTGCTCAAGGCCGTGGAATTCATCAACACCGAAATATCCGAGGCGGTGATGGGGCTGGACGCGTCGGAACAGGCGTTCCTTGACAAAACCCTGATCGACCTTGACGGCACCGAGAACAAGTCCCGCCTGGGCGCCAACGCCATGCTGGCCGTGTCGATGGCAGTGGCGCGGGCCGCGGCCGAGGAATCCGGACTGCCCTTGTACCGCTATTTCGGCGGCATGGGCGGCATGCAGATGCCGGTGCCCATGATGAACGTCATCAACGGTGGCGCACATGCCAACAACAACCTCGACCTGCAGGAATTCATGATCATTCCGGTCGGGGCACCCAACTTTCGTGAAGCGCTACGCTACGGTGCCGAGGTATTCCACGCCCTGAAGAAGATTCTGCACGACCGGGGCATCAGCGTGGCTGTTGGTGACGAGGGAGGTTTTGCGCCCAACGTGGACAACCACGAAGCGGCGATCCAGATGATCCTGCAGGCCATCGACAAGGCGGGTTTTGTGGCGGGCGAACAAATCGCCCTGGGCCTGGACTGTGCCGCCTCGGAGTTTTACAAGGACGGCCTGTATGTGCTGGAGGGCGAGGGTTTGTCACTGACATCGCAGGCCTGGACCGACATGCTGGCGACCTGGGTCGACAAATACCCCATCATCAGCATCGAGGACGGCATGGCAGAAGGTGACTGGGACGGCTGGAAGATCCTCACCGATCGCCTCGGAAAACAGGTTCAGATCGTCGGCGACGATCTGTTTGTCACCAACACCAGGATTCTCAAGGAAGGCATCAGCAAAGGCATCGCCAACTCGATCCTGATCAAGATCAACCAGATCGGCACTTTGAGTGAAACCTTCGCCGCCATCGAAATGGCCAAACGCGCCGGCTACACCGCCGTCATCAGCCACCGCTCGGGCGAGACCGAGGACTCCACCATTGCCGACATTGCAGTAGGCACCAATGCCGGTCAAATCAAGACCGGCTCCCTCAGCCGCTCCGACCGCATGGCCAAGTACAACCAGTTGCTGCGTATCGAGGAAGATCTGGGGGATGTGGCAAGTTACCCGGGCAAGGCCGCGTTTTACAACCTGCGCTGAGCGGCGCGCAGTACTGCAGCCACCATGCGACAGCGTCTTGTTCCACTCGGCCTGCTGCTGCTGCTGGCCGTGGTGCACGGGCAGTTGTGGATCGGTCGTGGCAGTGTGCCCAATGTCAACGCCATGGGCCAGCAACTGGTCGATCAGCAGGCCAGGAATGCGGCGGCGCAGCAGGCCAACCAGCGCCTCGAAGCAGAGGTGAACGACCTGCGTGAAGGCATGGAAATGGTGGAGGAAAAGGCCCGCTCCGAGCTGGGCATGGTGCGGCCCAACGAGATCCTGGTGCTGCTCGTCAAGTAGGCTTCGGGCAATCTGTCAATGTGCCTGCTGGCTTCCCAGCGGTGGCACGTCGGCGGCCCGGAACAGCTGGATGACATCCACCGGATCGAAGCGGTATTGCTGACCACAAAACTCGCAACCGACTTCGATCTGGGACTGCTCCGCGAGGATGCCGCGCGCCTCCTCCTCACCCAGTCCCACGATCATGGCGCCGACCTTGCTGCGGCTGCACGAACACGCAAAGTGCGGCGCCTGCTCACCAGTCGGCGCAGCAAAGCGCAACAACGGCTCTTCCCAGAACAGGCGACGCAAAATCGTGTCGCTGTCCTGCCCCAGCAGTTCCTCACGCGTCAGGCTCATGGCCAGCGTTGCGATACGGTGGAAGTCCTCGTTCCGTCCGATCTCGTCTTCGTCGACGCCACGGCGATGCAGGCCCTCCAGATTCGCCCCACCCTGCACCGGCAGGCGCTGTATCAGCAGCCCCGCCGCCAAATGCGCATCGGCGGCCAGCACCAGACGGGTGTCAAGCTGCTCGCTCTGCAGCATGTAATGCCCCAACACGTCGCTCAGGCGTTCCAGCTTTTCTCCGCGGTCTCCAACCAGCGGCACCACGCCCTGATAGGGTTGCTGCCCGGGAAAGCGGCCCTTCGGATCGAGCGTGATCGCACAACGCCCCTTGTTGCCGACGTTGACCATGCTGCTGAGCGTGGCATCGGGCTCCAGCGCAGCACCGACGGTGGCAGTCGCGCGCAAGGACAGATCCGACTGCACCTCGGCCACCAGCAACTTCACCGGCCCGTCACCGAATACCTGAACCACCAGTGCACCATCGAACTTGATGTTGCTTTGCATCAGGGTCGCTGCGGCCAGCATCTCGCCCAGCACCTGCTGCACCGGCAGCGGCCAGGCGCCTGTCTGTGTATTGGCCGCGCGCCGGCGCAGGATCTCGGTCCAGGCACCGGTCAATCGGACCAGGATGCCACGCACCGGCATGCCATCAAAAATGAACTTGTGCAACTCAGACACGAGCACACCCTGCGCTGCAACCGAGGTGTCGGCTCACACCAGCTTCACCAGGCCGGCGCGGAACCGCGCAGCGTTGCCGATGTAGTGGCGGGCACTGGACCGCAGCCCCTCCAGTTCATCTTCACCCAACATGCGCACCAGCTTGGCCGGACTGCCCAGGATCATCGAGCCGTCGGGAAACTCCTTGCCTTCTGTCACGAGAGCGCGGGCACCCACCAGGCAACCTTTGCCGATCTTTGCGCCGTTGAGCACCACCGCTCCGATACCGATCAGGCTTTCGTCACCAATGGTGCAGCCATGCAGCATCACCTGATGGCCGACCGTGACATGCTCGCCCACCGTCAAAGGCTTGCCGACGTCTGCATGCAGCACACTGCCATCCTGGACGTTGGAGCCGCGCCCGATATGCATCGATTCGGTGTCGCCGCGCAGGACGGCGCCGAACCAGATACTCACGTCCGCCGCCAGTTCGACCCGCCCGATCACCTGCGCGCTGTCAGCAATCCAAGCCGAAGCGGCGATTTGCGGGCTCACGCCTTCGAGTGCATACACGGCCATTCATGTCTCCTGTTGGTTGATTGTAAAAGCCGCCCGGGCGACGGATCGTGGTTCATGGTGCAGCGCGCACACCTGACGACATCTAGAATCAAACTTTCTTCCACTCCGGCCGCACATGTTCACTCCCACCGAACCATTGACACTGGACCAGGACACAGCGCTGGAGCGCAACGTGATTGCCCGCCAGGCCATCGTCGACCACAGTGGCAAGGTCTATGGTTATGAGTTGTTCGACCGCTCGCTGGCGTCGGCGCCCCACAGCGCTGCGAGTGACGCACAGTTGCTGTTCAACGTCCTGTCCCATGCTGACAACAGTGCCCTGATCGACAACCGCACGATGTTCATCAATTGCACCCATGCCAGCCTGGCGGGTGGCCATCTGGACCTCGTGCAGCCCGACCGGTTGGTGCTGGAGATCCCCGCCATCGAGGGCAACCCAGCGGAAGAAATCGAGTTGCGCACACAAAACCTGGTGGATCTACGCAAACGCGGTTTCAGCCTGGCGTTTTCGCAGAGTGTGCTTTTCCCGTCCTATGCGGCCTGGTTGCCGTTGGCCCGCTTCATCAAGCTCGACCTGTCGATGATGCGGCCGGATCAGATCGGCCCACTGGTCAAACTGGCTCAGCGCCAGTCCGAGGCGCGATTGATCGCCGAAAAGGTCGAGACAGCACAGCAGCATGAGCAACTTGCAGAGCTGGGCATACAGCTGTTTCAGGGTTACTGGTTTGCCAAGCCGGTGCTGGTCGCCAGCCAAACCGTGCGGCCAAGTCAGGCGGTCATCATCCAGCTGATCGATCTGGTGCGCAAACAGGCGACCACGGCGGAAATTGAGGACGTGCTCAAACGCGACGCCAGCCTGTCCTTCAACCTGCTGCGTTTCATCAACTCATCCGGATTTGGCCTGAGCTGCGAGGTCACCTCATTTCGCCACGCGGTGATGATTCTGGGCCTGAAGAAACTGTTCCGTTGGGCCGCGTTGCTGCTCACCACGTCGCGTGCTGGCGGCACACCTCCGGCGGTGGGCATGACAGCGATCGTGCGCGGGCGCCTGATGGAGCTGCTGGCGGCCGAACTGCTGGGGCCGGAGGAGCTCGACAATGCCTTCGTGGTGGGCGTTTTCTCGCTGCTGGACACCATGCTGGGCATGCCGATGGACAAGGCACTTGAGGCCATATCCCTGCCCGAGACCGTGGTAAGCGCCCTGCTGCTGCGCCGCGGCATGTTGGCGCCGTTCCTCGAACTTGCCATCGCCTGCGAAACCGCGGACGACGAGGCCTTTGCGCGTTGTGCAACCGAGCTGGGGCTTTCCAACCGGCAGGTCAACTGGGCCCATCTGCAGGCCCTGGCCTGGGCCGAGTCATTGAACGACCCGGGCTAAGAACTTGTCCGCAAATAATCTGGAGATCACGTTGGGACGCAATCGGGATGAGTTGACCGCCAACATCACGCCGCATGGGCTGCCCGCCCATGCAAGGGATTTGGTGGGCAAATCGCCTGATTTCGCCCCAACCCGCAGGGCCAGTGAAACTTGCGTGACTCCAGCTTATCTGCGGACAAGTTCTAAATCACGGACGCCCGCCGCCACGCGGATGGTGCCGGGCGTGCAGTTGCTGAAGGCGTTCGCGCGCGACATGGGTATAGATCGTGGTGGTGGAGATATCGGCATGGCCGAGCAGCATCTGCACCGAGCGCAGATCCGCGCCGTGGTTCAGCAAATGGGTAGCAAAGGCATGGCGCAGGGTGTGGGGCGACGGTGCCGGGGCGATACCGGCGCGCAGGGCGTATTTCTTGATCAGACTCCAGAACATCACCCGTGACATGGCACTGCCGGCATTGCTGCCGCTGGACGTCACAAACAGCGCGACCGTCGGTTGCTGCGCCACCAGCACCGGGCGCACTTCGGCCAGGTAGCGCCGCAACCAGTCGGCGGCCTCCTGGCCGAATGGCACCAAACGCTCCTTGTTGCCCTTGCCGAATACCCGCAGCACGTTGTCCTGCAGGCTGACGTTGAGCGTGCGCAATGTGACCAGCTCACTCACCCGCAAACCACTGGCGTAGATCAGCTCGATCATGGTCCGGTCGCGCAGTCCCAGCGCTGTTGTAACATCCGGCGCCGCCAGCAGCGCCTCGACCTGGGACTCGGTCAATGTACCGGGCACCCGCAGCGGTTGACGCGCCGCCTGCATCCGCAGAGTCGGGTCCCGGTCGATCCGCCGCTCGCGCAGGGCCCAGCGGAAATAGCGTTTGAATACTGTCAGCCGGCGGTTGGCGGTCGTGGCCTTGGTGGTGGAGTGGCGCTGTGAAAAATAGGACAGCAGCTGGAGCTCCTGCGTCGCGTCCAGCGCGACGCCTTGCAGCGCGGCCCAGCCCTGGTACAGGTTGAGATCGCGGCGGTATGCGGCCAGGGTGTTTTTCGACAACCCCTCCTCCAGCCAGAGGGCGTCGATGAACTGGTCTATTGCCTGCAGGCTGCTGTTATCCACGCTGGCCACCATAACAGGGTTTGCGGCTCACGCATCCCGCACGCTGCTGCCCGTGGACCGAGGGGCGCCACCAGCGCCCGCCAGACGCTCAGTCCAGCTTCAACTTCGCAGACTCGACCACCTTGCGGTAAACCGCCAGCTCGTCCTTCATCTGCTGCGCGAACTGCTCCGGCGTGTTACCCAGAACCACCGACCCGGTGTCCTCGATGCGTTTACGAACGGCCGGGTCTTCCAGCGCCTTGCGTGTGGCGGCATTGACCTTGTCGACCACCTCGCGCGGCAGCCCTCTGGGGCCGACGATCCCGTAATACGCCATGCGGTTCACCGGCTCCAGCCCCAGCTCCTTGAAGGTGGGCACGTCCGGCATTGCCGCCAAGCGGGTCGGTGCAGCCACTGCCAGCGCCACCAGTCGGCCGGCCTTGATGTGCGGCAGTGCCGACGGCACGTTGTCAAAAATGATCTCGACCTGTCCACCTACCGTGTCGCGCAATGCAGGGCCGGCACCACTGTACGGAATATGCGTGACAAACACCCCCTGCAGGTTTTTCCACAATTCTGTCTGCAGGTGGCCGATGCCGCCGGTGCCTGACGAGGCGTAGGAATACTTGCCCGGCGATTTTTTCAGCACCGCAACAAAGTCCTTGTAGTTCTTGGCCGGAAAGTTCGGGTGCACCGCAATCAGATTCGGGGTGGCCGCGATGTTAATGATGGGCGTGAAGTCGGTCTCCACGTTGTACGGCATCTTGGGGTTGATGGCCGGATTCGCCGCCGTCGTGGACACCGTGCCCATGCCCAGCGAATAACCATCCGGCGCCGACTTGGCCGTTTCATTGGCGCCGATGATGCCGCCGCCGCCCGCCTTGTTCTCGATCACCACACTTTGGCCCAGTGCGCGCCCGAGTGGCTCGGAAATCACGCGCGCAATGATGTCGGTGGTACCACCTGGCGCAAACGGGACCTGCAGCTTGACGACCTTGTTGGGGTAGGCCTGGGCCACCGCCGCTCCCGCAGCAACGGCCACCACAAACCCCATCAACGAATGACGAAACATGGATACTTCCTCCCTTATTCAGATACCGAATGCTAAATCGCCGGAGCAGTCCGCACCAGCGGGAAACTACATAAGGGCAAACCCTGCGCCAGCATCCCGTGCAGATGCGTCCGACCGAGCTCCGGTGGTATTCTCACCGCAGTGAACTATGCCCAGTTGCTCGTCCCGGACTTCTCCCTGATTCTGTGCGGTTTCCTGGTCTGCCGATACACGGCTCTGAACCGCAGCGTGTGGGCGGAGATCGAGAAGCTGGTGTATTTCCTGCTCTTTCCCGTGCTGCTATTTCACTCGATGGTGAAGACCCCGCTGGATCTGCAGGCCGCGTCCGGTCTGGTTGCGGCCGGCGTCCTGTTGTGTCTGGCGGGTATCGGCCTGGCCTACAGCCTGCCGCATCTACCGCTGCTGGGTCGCTTTGTTGACCGACGCGAGCATGCTGCAAGTGCCCAGGTGGCGTTCCGCTTCAACACCTTCATTGCCCTGGCCTTGTCCGAACGCCTGCTCGGCGCCGAGGGCGTGCTGCTGATCGCGGTACTGGTCGGCGTCTGTGTACCGCTGCTCAATGCGGGCGCCGTGTGGCCCATGGCGCGCCACGCCCAGCGCGGCTTGTTGTCGGAGTTGGCGCGCAATCCCCTGGTGCTGGGCACCCTGTCCGGCCTGGCGGCCAACCTGCTGGGTTTCGTCACGCCGCATTGGCTCGAACCTGCGGTCACTCGTATCGGTGCCGCGTCTCTGGCGTTGGGGCTGATGGCCGCTGGCGCCGGTTTGCAACTCGGCGCCATGGCCCGTGGCAAGGCGCTGGCCGTGGCGTTATTGACCATCCGCCACCTCCTTCTGCCCCTGATCGCCTGGGGATTGGGCCATATGCTGGCGCTGTCTCCTGCACAAACCACGGTGTTGTTGATTTTCTCGGCCATGCCCACCGCTGCCAGCGCCTATGTGCTCGCCGTCCGCATGGGGTATGACGGCGCCTATGTGGCAGGCCTGGTGACACTGTCGACGCTGCTTGGCATGGCCAGCGTGCCGTTCGCGCTGGGGGTATTGCGCGGTATGTAGCAGCTTGGGACGGGCACGGCGCGTGCAAACACCACAAAAGCCCCGCTGCCGTCCGCTTTTATCTGGCCTCGCCCACCACATCGATTCGACGGCGAATTCGCGCTGCCTCGGCAGCATCGCCCGACAACTCGGCACGTTGCAGTTGCACGCCCAGCCACGCCAACAAGGGCCGACGCCAGCCCTGGGCGGACGCGGTGTCGATGGCGGTCTTGATCACCAGGGGATCGGCCACTCCGTTACGCAGCAACACACCGGCGGCCACCAGGCGCGCCAGCGGATCAGCCACATCCTGCAACGCGCCCGTCGCGGCGCCAGGGGAGGCAAGGGCGCGATGTGGGGCTGCCAGCAGTGCCACGTCGGTCGGTTTCAGCTGCCCCCCAAGATACGCCGCATAGGCGCGCTCCGGCATCGCTGCATCTACCGCCAGCCGGTCGAAACCCTGGCAGGACTCAAACACCAGGCTGGCGACCCGGGTAGCGCATCGCACCAGTTCAGCACGCGCCAGCAGGTCGGCCTGCCCAGTGCGCGCAATCTCGGCGCGGACCCGCGCAAATTCCGCCGACTCGACTTTTGGCTGGCCCGACAAATAGGCTTCGACTGCCCGCTGCAGGGAGTCACGGGCGTTCATCTGCCAATCGGGCGTCGGAGGGTTGTTGGCGCAACCCGCCAGGCCCAGAACACATGACAGCGCGCACAGACCTTTGATCAGGCTCATGGCAACTTGATCCCGGTGTCGCGCGCAAACGGCCACTTGCGGTTGATTTCGTTCACCAGGTGTTCTACCTTGCGCAGGCTGGCCTCAACCTCGCCACGCAGCGCCCCCAGATCTGTCGTCGCCTCGCGCGTATTGGCGCCGATAGCCTGCGCCTCCACCAGCACGGCGTCCACCTTCTTCAGACTGTTGCGGGCATCAGCCAGCAGGCCGTTGAGCTGAACCACCGTGGCGCGGGTCTCGGGCATCACGCCGTCGGCTCCAAACACCTGCGCATCGGCGCGGGCCACCATGCCGTCAGCCCGCGCCACCATGCCGTCGGTGCGCACGGCAATGCCATCGGCCCGTACTACCAGGCCGTCCAGTCGCGCCAGCAGGGCGTTGGTACGTTCCAGTGCCTGCGACACCTTCCTGGCATCGGCCTCGTTGCCCAGCAGTACGCCCAAGGCGCCGCGCGGGCCATTGAGCCGCTCGGCGGCAGTCTGCACGCTGCGCAGGCTGACGTTGAGCGGAGCATCGGCGCCGGTGATGGTGCCCAGATTGTTGACCAGGTCACGCACCGCTGCCACCATGCGTGGGATCTCCGCCGCAGCGTCGCCGCGAAGTACCTTGCGCTCGGCCCCATCGGGCAGCGGAGGATCGGTCAGCACACCGCTGAAGGCGCGGATGCGCGTGCTGCCGACCAGGCCGTTCTCCATCGTAAACACGCTGGAGGTGCGCAGCCAGTGGGCGTCACGACGAGGCACGTCGACGATGATCCGCGCCGTACCCTCCGCCGATAACTCGATACGCGCGACACGACCGATCGGAAACCCCGAAAACGTCATGTCCATGCCGACCGATACGCCCTCGGAGTCGTCAGCCACCAGCACCACCTGCTGGGTGCGTTCAAACGCGCCTCGTGCATACATCAGGTAGGCGATGGCACCCACCAGCAGCAGCAGCATCGCCAGCAGCAGCAGGCGCGCCTTCAGCTCCAGGTGGCGCACCGGCGGCGGCGATGGCTGCGGCGGGGAGTCAGGACTTGGCTCGGGCATGGTCAATAATAATTGCCCACCAGGGAGCACACTTCCACCAGCAGGATGGCGGCAAACACCCGGCCCAACACACCGATATGGTCATGCCGGCGTGACGCGGCGCTGCGCATGTCGGCGGCGATCGGCAAGATGGCGACGGCAAAACTGAAGAAGAGCGCCTTCAGCGCAAAAATCAAGGTCACTGCCGGGTTGAACACCTGCCCCACCGCCCGTGTATAGGCATCAAACCCCCAGCTGGTAAATCCATAGACCGACACATAGGTCAACAACAAGGCCAGAACACAACCGACGACCGACAACAAGGCGACCGAGAAGACGCCCGCCACGGCCCGTGGCAACAGTTCATCACGCGCCGGGTCGGCACCGCTGCGCCACATGCTGCGCAGTTTCCCGGCCGATCGCAGGGCCGCCACCTGCTCACCACCGGGCAAGGTGTAACGCACCGCCACATACAAGGCCACGAGCAGGGGCAACAGTTCGATCACCAAGGCGCGCACCAGCACATCCAGCGCATAACGGCTCAAGCCATAACTGGCCGCTGCAGCCACAACAATCTGGATGATGACCAGGCTCACAACCGCGCAGATGGCGACAAATGCCGGCAACAGCGGCGCAGTCGCCGCCACCAGGTGGTTTTGCAACACCGAATGCTGGGCGCGCCGGTAACTGGAGGGAGACAGGGCCAACACCAGCATCTGGGCACCAACGTGGACCACGGCCCACCAGTCAACCAGCCAGCGCAACAGCCCCAGGCCCCGCAGTGCAAGCCATTGCGGCGCAACGTTTGCCGGGCGGGTCATGCCTGAAGCATCCCACCCAGTTCGGTCGCCGACATGCAGCGCACGCCCTGCACACGCAACTGGTCAAGAAATTCCTGCCCGACCGACTCGAAGCCGGGCACCGGGCTCATGCAGTCGGTCAGGAACACGGTGTTGCGCAGTCGAGCTGGCGGCATCTGCCGCAGCATGTCCTGGCCCGACGCCGCCACACAATGGCTGAGGGCCTCGCCAGCCACCACCAGCAGCTCCGGCCCGGCCGCCAGACGCGCCATCAGCGCCGCATTGTTGGTCGTGCGTGCGTCGTCGTCACGTGGCACCTCGGCCCGAAACGCGCTGTATTGCTCGGTCATCGGGTTTAGGCCCTTCAACACCTTTTCACACAGCCGCAGGCGAGTGAACTCCCATCGCGCAATACTGTGGGCGAGCCCCGACTCGATGGTGTGCCCCCAGGTGCCAACCACACAATGCACCGGCCACACCACCAGGGTGCGACCACTGTGCGCCTCCAGCGCGTCGAGATAGGACAACACGGCCGCAAGCTGACCCGGGTTGCGCGGCAGGTACCGCCCGGCCCGGACCTCGGCCGCGGTGACTGCGGAAAACGGCGACGCCGCGGCACCCTCGCCCGTGGTCCAGAAACTGGTGCGCTCGATGCCCACGCTGGCATGGGAGTCCAGCGTGACCACCATGTCGTCGATCTGGTCCTGGTGCTGGTCCACGAAATGCGCCAGCCGCAGCATGTCGGTCTTTGCACCCGGTACCGGCAAAGCCGCGCCGTCGACGTCCATGAAGTCGTGTTGCGGGTCGATCACAAAAAGTCGGATCCGGGTCATGTCTGCAGCGGAGCTTTGGTGGTGCGGTTGTGGACGCTGGTGGTACGACGTGCATGGTAGCCCAAGGCCCATGCCACATGTTCGCGCACGATGGCGCTGTCGTCGAGTGCGCGCTGGCGCAGCGACGCCTCCAATGCCCCATCCGGTGTGTGGGCAAGGCTGTTGCCGATGGCGATGGCGATATTGCGCAGCCAACGCTCATGCCCGATGCGCCGGATTGCACTGCCCTCGGTGTGGTGCAGGAACTCCGCTTCGGTCCAGCCAAAAAACAGTTGCAATGGCACCTCGTCCCAACCTGTACGCTGGTCGAAATCGGCGAGTGGGCTGCGCTGCGCAAACTTGTTCCATGGGCAGACCAGCTGGCAGTCATCACAACCGTAGATGCGGTTGCCCATGAGTGGGCGCATCGGTTCGGGGATGGACCCCGCGTGCTCGATCGTGAGATAGGAAATACAGCGCCGCGCATCGAGCTTGTAGGGGGCCAGGATGGCCGCAGTCGGACACACATCGATACAGGCATTACAACTTCCACAATGCTCACTCGCCGGCGCGCTGGCTGGCAGAGCCAGATCCAGAAATATCTCGCCCAGGAAAAACATCGAGCCAGCTTCGCGGTTCAGCACCAGCGTATGTTTGCCGCGCCAGCCCAGGCCCGACCGCACGGCGAGCTCGGCCTCCAGCACTGGGGCCGAGTCGCAGAATACCCGATATCCCAACGGTTGCACACGTTGCGAGATCCGGTCGGCCAATTGCTGCAGCCGGCTGCGCACCACCCGGTGGTAGTCGCGGCCACGGGCATACAGCGAGACGATTGCCTCCTGCGGCCGTTGCAGCCGGGAAAACTCGATTCCCTGCCAACCGGCCGGCAGATTGCGCGGCAGGTAATCCAGGCGCAGGGTCAGCACACTCAGGGTGCCGGGCACCAGTTCGGCCGGGCGCGCCCGCTTGAGCCCATGCCGCGCCATGTAGGCCATATCGCCGTGAAAGCCCTGTTCAAGCCAGGCCAGCAAACCGGGCTCGGCGCTGGCCAGGTCGACGCCTGCTACGCCGATTTGGGAGAATCCGAGTTCCCGGCTCCAGGCCTGTATCGTGGAAACCAATTGACTGCCATCGACGATCGGGCGGATGCCTTGCATTCCGCCATTGTAAAAACCCTGGTGTGGCACGACGAAAGCCAGACTCGGTGTTGTGCCACCAAGCTGGCTGCGGTGCCGGCCCTGCAGCACTGTTTTATCGCGCTGCATGGTGAACTGGGTGCCGGCAAAACCACCCTGGTGCGCCACCTGTTGCGGGCTCTGGGTGTCACCGGCCCGATCAAGAGCCCGACTTATGCCTTGGTCGAAACGTACGAGATTGCGCTGGCGCCGGGCAGCGGCCCGGATCGGGCGTCCGTTTGGCCGGTATTGCACTTCGATTTCTACCGTTTCACTGACCCTCAGGAGTGGGAAGACGCCGGTTTTCGCGAACTGTTTGCCGGCCCCGGTCTGAAGATCGCCGAATGGCCCGACAAGGCAACCGGCCTGTTGCCAGCGGTCGATCTGGCGGTGTTTATCCAGGTCGAACCAGACGCCCGCCGACATGTGCGCCTGGTCGCCGAAACCGCTGTCGGCGCCGCGCTGCTGGCTGGGGTGGACAGGTGCTGAAGCGCCGGCGCTGGCTGGGCATCGGCAGCCTGGTGTTGTTGCTGGGGCGGGCACAACTCGCCCGCGGCGCCAGCATTGTCGCGGTGCGTGTCTGGCCGGCGCCCGACTACTCCCGGGTGACCATCGAATCGGACGGCGCACTCACGATGCGCCAGAGTTTTGTGCCCAATCCACCGCGGCTGGCCGTGGATATCGAAGGTATCGAGCTCAACCCGGCATTGAAGGAGCTGGTGGCCAAGGTGCGCTCCGACGACCCGACCATTGCCGGCATCCGCGTGGGTCAGAATGCGCCCAACGTCGTGCGCCTGGTGCTGGACCTCAAACAGCCGGTGCAACCCCAGGTATTTAGCTTGCAGCCCGTCGCCGCCTACCAGCATCGGCTGGTACTGGACCTCTACCCAGTGATGGTCGCCGACCCGCTGCAGGACCTGATTGCCGAACGGCTGCGCGACAGATCCGCCACCACGACCACGCCTGCGCCATCGGACCCTCTGGGTGAGCTGATCGCCCAGCGTGGCCAGCAAACCGGTTCCGCAGTCAAACCCCAGGCAGATACGGCATCCGCAGTTGCGTCTACCAGCGGCAGCGCAAGCAGCACAGGCCGACCGACGCCGCCGCCTGGCACCAGCGCCAGCGCCGCGGCGCCCGCAACCATTGCGCTGCAAGCCATGCGCACGGATCGACTCATCATCATCGCGCTCGACCCGGGGCATGGGGGTGAAGACCCCGGCGCGATCGGACCGGCCGGCACCCGCGAGAAAGACGTGGTTCTACGTCTGGCGCATTTGCTGCGTGAACGTATCAACAGCGCGTCGATCAACGGCAACGCCATGCGCGCCTACCTAACCCGTGATGCCGACTTCTTTGTGCCGTTGCATGTGCGGGTGCAAAAGGCGCGCCGGGTGCAGGCAGACCTGTTTGTCAGCCTGCACGCCGACGCCTTTTTCACGCCGAACCCGCAAGGCGCCAGTGTGTTCGCGCTGAGCCAGGGCGGGGCCTCCAGCAGCGCTGCGCGGTGGATGGCGGACAAGGAAAACAAGGCCGACCAGGTAGGTGGCCTGAATGTGGCAATCAAGGACGCCGAAGTGCAGCGCGCCCTGCTGGACATGAGCACAACAGCGCAGATCCGAGACAGCATCAGCCTGGGAAGCGCCATGTTGGGCGAAATTGCCCGGGTCGGCAAGTTGCACAAGCCGCGTGTTGAACAGGCCGGCTTTGCAGTGCTCAAGGCACCCGACATACCCAGTGTGCTGGTCGAGGCTGCCTTCATCAGCAATCCCGACGAGGAAGCCCGGCTCAACAGCGACGCCTACTTGCAACAACTGGCCGACGCATTGATGCGCGGCATCACGCGTTACTTCGCCAAAAACCCGCCACTGGCGCGCAACCGCACGCTCTAGCGCGAAGCTGCCGCCTCCTTGTCTAGCGCGAAGCTGCTGCCTCCTTGCGGCGCACTTTCCAGGCCCCATAAAACACCAGCAAACCCGGCACGATGATCATCGCCCAGATGACCTTTTCGAGGTGCGCCTTGACCAGCGGGATATTGCCGAAAAAGTAACCCAGGCTGACCAGGCTGATCACCCACAACAGTGCGCCCGAGACGTTGTACATGCTGAACTTGCTGCGGGTCATGGCCGCTACACCCGCCACGAAGGGTGCGAAGGTGCGCACAAACGGCATGAATCGTGCCGCCACCAGGGTAATGCCGCCGTAACGTTCATAGAAGTCATGTGCCTGGTCGAAAGCACGCTTGTTGAAGAAGCGCGATTGTTCCCACTGGAACACCTTGGGTCCGAAATGGCGGCCAACCGAATAGTTGACCTGGTCTCCCATGATCGCCGCCACGATCAGCAGGACCATCACCAGCGGGTAACTCATCAGCCCGAGGCCACACATGGCACCGACCACAAACAACAGTGAGTCGCCGGGCAGAAACGGCATCACAACGACACCGGTCTCGACAAAGATGATCAGAAACAGCAGCGCGTAGACCCAGGCTCCGTAGTTTTGTACAAAGGCCTCCAGATGTTTGTCGACATGCAGCACAAAATCAAGAATCAAGGCGAGGATTTCCATGGCGACGGATTATCGCTGCCAGCCCACGCGCCCTAAAATCACCGGGTGAACGCATTGATATCCTCCAAGGAACGCCGAGTCATCCGTGAACTGCCCGACGAACTGATCAGCCAGATCGCTGCGGGCGAAGTCGTCGAACGCCCGGCCTCGGTGGTGCGTGAACTGGTGGACAACGCGCTGGATGCGGGCGCAACCCAGATCACGGTGCGCCTGCAGGCCGGCGGAGTGCGCTTGATCGCGGTGGAGGATGACGGTATCGGCATACCGCGCGACGAACTGCATTTGGCACTGAAACGCCACGCGACCAGCAAGATCGGCAACCTGCGCGAACTCGAGGAGGTCAACACTTTCGGCTTTCGGGGCGAGGCGTTGGCCGCCATCAATGCCATCTCCGACTGTGTGGTGAGCTCCCGCGCAGCCAGCGCAGGCGCCGCCTACGCGCTGGATGGGCGCACTGGCGAATTGCAACCCGTGGCGCGCGGTGTCGGCACCACGGTCGAGGTGAAGGAGCTTTTTTTCAACACCCCGGCGCGACGCAAGTTTCTCAAGACCGATGCGACCGAGCTGGCGCACTGTGTGCAGGCGGTGCGTCGCCCGGCGCTGGCACGTCCGGATGTCGCCTTCGCGGTGTGGCACGAGGGAAAGCTGGTGGAGCAATGGCGTCGGCAGGACAACCCGGCAGATGCCGGCACCTTTGGCACCGATGTGCACACGCAACGCATGGCCGAGGTGCTCGGAGACCCGTTTGTGACCGATTCGGTGGCGCTGGATTTCAGCAACCACAATGGTGCACCGGGAAGGCGTGCGCCAGACCAGCACCCGATACGGGTGCGTGGTCGGGTCGGTGTGCCGGACGCCGCTCGTGCACGGGCCGACCAGCAGTATTGTTATGTCAATGGCCGCTTCGTGCGCGACAAGGTGCTGAGCCATGCCGTGCGCAGCGCGTTCGAGGATGTGCTGCATGGGCAGCGCCAACCGGTGTATGTGATGTTTATCGACATCGATCCGAAACGGGTCGATGTCAATGTGCACCCGACCAAGATCGAGGTGCGTTTTCGCGACAGCCGGGAAGTCCACCAGGCGGTGCGTCATGCAGTGGAGAATGCGCTGGCCGTACCGCGAGCGACCATGGGCGAGGCTGGCATGGTGCCGGCCGCGTTTGCCATGGATGGCGGCGGCACTGCGCCGGTCGACCTGCCAGCCGGGAGCGACGCAAGCCGCTGGACACAGACCAGTTTTCGCCCAACGACGCCCGTCGGACACCGGGTGTCGGACCTGGCGGCCCTGTGGGGGCAATCTGGCCCCACCGAGCCCGCGCAAGCGCCACGACAAGACCACAACGCAGAAGCCAGCCGCGACGAGTGGCCCCTGGGACGCGCGCTGGCACAGTTGCAGGGCATTTTCGTGCTGGCGGAGAACAGCCACGGCCTGGTCATCGTGGACATGCACGCGGCGCATGAACGCATCGTCTACGAGCGTCTGAAATCACAGATGGACTCCGCTGGCGCGGGGCAAAACCAGGGTCTGTCAAGCCAACCACTGCTGATACCAGCGAGCTTCCCGGCCACACCGGAAGAAGTTGCGACAGCAGAAGGCGCGCAGGAGACGCTGCACAGTCTGGGCCTGGTGGTCACGCCACTGTCGGCCAGAACACTGGTGGTGCGGGCTGTTCCGGCGGCCTTGGCGCAGTCCGACGCGGTGGAACTGGCGCGCAGTGTGTTGGCGGAGCTGGCACAACACGGTGCCAGCACTGCGGTACAGCGTGCGCGTGACGATTTGTTGTCGACCATGGCCTGCCACGCGGCGGTGCGCGCGAACCGCCAGCTGACACTGGGCGAAATGAACGCCCTGCTGCGCCAGATGGAGGCCACCGACCGGGCTGACCAATGCAACCATGGTCGCCCCACCTGGCGGCAGGTGAGCGTGCGCGAACTCGACGCGCTGTTCATGCGCGGCCGATGACACAACGACGCCCAAAACAGTCTGCGCGATTGCAGCGCGGCGCTGTTGCGTCGTGGACCTGACCGGGCACACCGCTAAAACCTTCGACCCACCGCGCCCGCCTCTCTCGCCCCCTGCACGATGCCCCTCTCTCCACCACCAGCCGCCGGTGCCGCGCAATCGGCGGCTCCGCCACCCCGCCCGCCGATGAGCTCCGGCATTGTCGTTCTGGTGTTGTCGGCACTGCTCGGTGTGCAACCCATCACCACCGACCTGTACTTGCCGGCCCTGCCTGCGCTGAGCACCGGATTTGGTGCCACCATGCCGCAGGCGCAACTGACGTTGACCGGTCTGTTGCTCGCGTTTGGCATCTCGCAACTGGTATGGGGCCCGCTGTCGGACCGGTTCGGACGCCGCCCGGTATTGTTGTTCGGGTTGACCAGCTACACCATCGCCGCCGTCGGCAGTGCGTTGGCAAGCTCCATGGAGTGGCTCATAGTCTGGCGTTGCGTGCAGGGTGCTGCCATGGGAGCCGGCGTCATGGCGGCACGCGCCGTCGTCCGTGACCTGTATGCCCCCGTCGATGGGGCGCGGGTCATGTCCAGGGCGCTGACCGGCCTGGGTGTAGTGGCCTGTCTGAGTGCACCCCTGGGTGGCTTGTTGTCGGATAGGTTCAACTGGCGCATCGCTTTGCTGGCCCTGGCTGTTTTTGGTGCAGCGTCGCTCGCCCTGGTTGCGCTGCGTTTTCAGGAAACGCTGGCCACCCGTAACCCGCGCGCACTGGAGCCCGCCACGCTGGTGGCCACCTGGCTGGCGATACTGCGTCACCCCACGTTCCTGGCTTATTCAGCCCTCTCGGCCACGTCCTACGGCGGCCTGTTCACCTTTCTGGCCTCCTCGTCCTTCGTTTTCATCCAGGTGTTGCAGTTGAGCAAGACACACTATGGGATGCTGATGTTTTCGATGTCCCTGTCCTACATTCTTGGTACCGTTGTCTGTCGACGCCTGCTACCAAGGTATGGTGTGCGCCGTTCCGTCGCACTGGCCAGTGCAGTGTCGCTGACCAGCGGCACGGCGATGGCGGTGTTTGCCTATGCCGGTTGGTCCCAGGGGCCGTATGGGGCCTGGTTCATCATGCTGCCCTACTACGGCTTCATGCTCGGTCATGGGGTACATCAGCCCTGCAGCCAGAGCGGCGCGGTCGGCCCGTTTCCCCATGCCGCCGGTGCGGCCTCGGCGTTGAACGGCTTCGTCATGATGCTGGCAGCCTTCGCCATGGGGGCATGGCTCGGCTGGCGCATGGACGGCAGCGTGCTGCCACTGACCAATGGCGTCTGGTTCTGGAGTGTGCTGATCGCTTTGTCCGGCTTGACACTGGTGCAGCGCTACGGTGACGCCGGGGGCACAGGCAGACATGGCCACTGAAGCACGCCTGCCAAGGGTGCTGGTGCTGACCGGCCCCACCGCCTCGGGCAAGACCGCGGCGGCAATGGCGCTTGCGCAGAAGTACCCGCTGGAGATCATCAGTGTCGACTCGGCACTGGTCTACCGCGGCATGGACATCGGAACGGCCAAGCCGGATGCGGCAGACCTGAGCCGGGTGCGGCACCACCTGATTGACATACGCGACCCGTTGCAGCCCTACAGCGCCGCCGAGTTTGTGCGTGATGCGACACGGCTGGTGGGCGAAATCGCGCAACGTGGCCGGCTCGCCCTGCTGGTTGGTGGCAGCATGCTCTACCTCAAGGCCTGGATGCACGGTCTGGATGCGATGCCGCCAGCCGACCCGGTGCTGCGCGCTGCAATCGAGCAAGAAGCCTTGCGCGACGGCTGGCCGGCGTTGCACGCTCGCCTGGCACTTGTCGACCCTACGACGGCGGCGCGTCTGGCGCCCGCCGACAGCCAACGCATCCAGCGCGCGTTGGAGGTGTACCGCTCCTGCGGACAGCCGATCAGCAGTTTTCAGCTGCGCGACGCACGCTCGACGCCGCCGCCGGGCCTGACCGACGCGCCAGTGCTGTCGCTGGAGCCGGTGGAGCGT
>JANOTG010000636.1:0-2600 GCA_031416215.1 Betaproteobacteria bacterium | reverse complement strand
CCATCATTCCAACGCTGGAGCCAGCCCACGGCCTGAGCGAAGCCGAGCAGAAAATATACGACCTGGTGGTGCGCCGCTTCATGGCGGTGTTCTTCCCAAGCGCCGAGTACCAGGTCACCACCCGCATCTCGCTGTGCTCGGGGCACAGCTTCAAGACCGAAGGCAAGGTGCTGGTCAAACCGGGCTGGCTGGCGATTTATGGCAAGGAAGCACAGGACGAGGCCCGGGACGGCGACGAAAAGAACCCGGCCATCCTGGTGGCGGTAGGCCCCGGCGAAAAAGTGCAAACCCAGACAGCGGACGCCAAAGGGCTGCAGACACGACCGCCAGCCCGTTACTCCGAGGCCACCCTGCTGGGCGCCATGGAGGGTGCCGGCAAGACCATTGAAGACGACGAACTGCGCGCCGCCATGCACGAAAAAGGACTTGGCACACCAGCCACACGCTCCAGCATCATCGAGGGGCTGATCAACGAGAAATACATGCTGCGCGAGGGGCGTGAGCTGATTCCCACTGCCAAGGCATTCCAGTTGATGACCCTGCTGCGTGGCCTCGGAGTCGAGGAGTTGTCCCGCGCCGAGCTGACCGGTGAATGGGAGTACAAGCTGGCGCAGATGGAGCACGGCAAACTCAGCCGCGCGTCCTTCATGGCCGAGATTGCTGCCATGACCGAGCGCATGGTGCGAAAGGCCAAGGAATACGACCGCGACACCATACCTGGCGACTATGCCACCCTGGCAGCACCGTGCCCGAACTGCGGCGGCGTGGTGAAAGAAAACTACCGGCGCTATGCCTGCACCGGCAAGAGCGGTGGCGAGGAAGGTTGCGGTTTTTCTTTCGGCAAGACACCCGCCGGGCGCACCTTCGAAGCGGCCGAGGTTGAGCAGTTCTTGCGTGATCGCAAGATCGGCCCGCTGGACGGGTTCCGGTCCAAGGCGGGATGGCCTTTCAGCGCCGAGATGGTCATCAAGTTCGATGACGAGACCAAGAATTTCAAACTCGAATTCGATTTTGGTGACGACAAGCGGGGACAAGACACCGGTGAATTGGTCGACTTCAGCGCCCAGGAGTCCCTGGGGGCCTGCCCGAAATGCGGCGGCGCCGTGCACGAGCACGGCAAAAACTATGTCTGCGACAGGTCCGTGCCCACTGCCGCGCAGCCGACGCCGAGCTGTGATTTCAAGACCGGACAGGTGATCCTGCAGCAACCGGTCAGCCGGGAGCAGATGGGCAAGTTGTTGTCCAGCGGCAAGACCGACCTGCTGGACAAGTTCGTCTCCATGCGCACGCGGCGCCCGTTCAAGGCCATGCTGGCATGGAATGCCGAGGCCGGCAAAGTCGCATTCGAGTTTGCCCCGTCCAAATTCCCTCCGCGCAAAACGGCTGCAAAGACAGTTGTTGCGCCAGCAAAAGTGGCACCCGCGGCGCGCAAGGTCGCCAAGGCGCCAGCCGTAGCAAAAAAAGTGCCGGCAAAAAAGGCTGCTGCGAAACGCCCTGTGCCCGCCAAGACGCCCAAAACCACGGCCAAGGTCGGCACCTTGACACCGAGCGCCGATCTGGCCGCCGTCATCGGCGCCGGTTTGGTGGCGCGCACCGAGGTGGTGAAAAAAATCTGGGACTACATCAAGGCCAACGGCCTGCAGGACGCCAGCAACAAGCGCGCCATCAATGCCGATGCCAAGCTGCTGAAGGTCTTCGGCAAGCCCCAGGTGACGATGTTTGAGCTGGCGGGCTTGATCGGCCGGCACCTGAGCTGAGAGCAGCACACGCCTGATGCTGACGCTCACCCATGCCCAGGCCTGGCTGGTGCTCTGCGGTGCCATCCTGTTCGAGGTCGCCGGCACCACCTGCATGCGCCTGTCCGAAGGGTTCACCCGGCTGACGCCTTCCGTGCTGATCTTCGCCTTTTATGCCGCCTCGTTCACGCTCAACACGATGGTGACGCGGGTGTTGGGGCTGAGTGTGGTGTACGGTGTGTGGTCGGGTGCCGGAACAGTGCTGACGGCGTTGATCGGCTTCTACTATTTCAAGGAGCCCGCTACGGCGGTCAAACTCGTCAGCATCGGTCTCATCGTCATCGGTGTGGCTGGGCTGCATTCAGCGTCGCGGCTAAGTCATTAGACCGTTCAACCCATGACAGCTGCAGACCCGAACCAGGAGTCCATCAACAAATACCGCGTCAAGGCGGCTGGTTACGACGCATCGGCGGAGCTCACCATGCCTTTGCGCAGGCGCACCATCAGCCTGCTGCAGCTGCAGGTCGGCGATACGGTGCTCGATGTGGGCGCCGGTACCGGCCTGAGTTACCAGCAGCTCTGCGACGGCGTCGGGCCGACGGGCCGGGTGCTGGCGGTCGAGCAAAGCCCGGACATGTTTGCGCTGGCCTGCCAACGGGTGGAGCGCTGCGGCTGGGGCAATATCTGGCATGTGAACGAAGCCGCAGAAACCGTGCGTTTGCCGGCCTTGGCCGACGCCGTGTTGTTCAACTACACGCACGACATCTGCCGCATGCCGGATGCGGTGGACAACCTGATGCGACAGCTCAAGCCCGGCGCACGGGTGGCCATGGCCGGCGTCAAGTTTTTTCCCTGGTGGACCGG
>JANOTG010000635.1:0-1547 GCA_031416215.1 Betaproteobacteria bacterium | reverse complement strand
TGAGCGCAGCACCAAGGGCGACACCCTGCTGATGCTGCTCAACGCCGGGCCGTTCCACCGCGAGATCACGCGCCTGAGCCTGCAGCGCAGCACGCTGCTGTTTGGCTCATCGGCCAATCTGTCGATGCACGGCACCAAGTTCCGCGTCGAGGACATGGAGCCGGAAATAACTGCCATCGCCGACATCGTGATCGACTACGGGCTGCAGAAATACCACCTCTGGAAGGCTTCATCCACGTTGCTGAACTGCGAGACGCTGGAGGTGGTGCGTCATGGCTCCTGCTTCGAGAACATTGCGGACATCCTGAAACGGCACTTTGGGGTGGAGTTGGCGGCACGGGCGCTGGGGTGAGGGTGCGGGGCGCAGATCTCACTGCGTCTTAAATGTAGGCGCTGTTCACCAAACAGCGCTAGAGTCGCCCCATGCCCAACCCCTCCCGGTATTCACGCTTTGCCAAGGCCGCTTCGCATTTCTGCGGCCGGCCGCGTGTGTTCTCGCTGGCGGTGGCGGTGATCGCGGTGTGGATCGTCACCGGGCCGATCTTTCATTTCAGCGACACCTGGCAACTGGTGATCAACACCGGCACCACCATCATCACGTTCTTGATGGTGTTCCTGATCCAGAACACGCAGAACCGCGACACCGAGGCGATCCAGGTCAAGCTCGACGAGTTGATCCGCGCCACCAAGGGCGCGCACAATGCGCTGCTGGATCTGGAAGAGCTGGAAGAAGAAAACCTCGACGCGTTTCGTGCCAAATACCAGGCGCTGGCCAGTGCGGCGCGCAGCCAGCTCAGCCGCGGCCTGGGGGATACCGGCACGCCAGAGCCGTAACCTTGACAAGAATGTTCGGCCTGCATGAACCCCATGGACGCCATGGACATCTTCGCCTCGGCGAATATCCGCCTCGTGCCCGTGGGGCACGAGCAGGGAGCCGGACACATGGTCGACGGCAGGTTGGCTGAGGCACGAAAGACAACTCGATGCGCCTGCTGACGCTCAACGCCGGCTCCTCGTCCATCAAGTTCGCCCTGTTTGAGGGTGTCGTGCAGGCCCTGGACGCGCCAGCCGCTCCCGTGCGTAAGGTGTGGGCCGGGCAAGCGGACGGCCTGGGCGCGGGCTTGCAGGCGCAGTTTCGGGTACGCGACACGCACGGCCAGACGCTGACCGATGCGGCTCTGGCAGGCAAAGACGGCACACATTCTGGCGCCATGCAAGCCCTGCTGCGCTGGCAAGATGACCAGGGCGATAACACCGGCTTCGATGCCATCGGCCACCGCATCGTGCATGGCGGCACGTTGTTTCGCGCGCCGGTACGCATCGATGCCCCGGTGCTGGCCCAACTGGGCAGCCTGGAGCCGCTGGCGCCGCTGCACCAGCCGCACAACCTGGCCGGCGTGCGTGCCGCAATACAGGCCTTTGCCGGGGTGCCGCAAGTCGCCTGTTTCGACACCGCGTTTCATGCCGACCAACCCGCGGTGAATCAGCGTTTTGCGCTACCCCAGGCGCTGCATGACGCGGGCGTGCGGCGCTACGGCTTTCATGGC
>JANOTG010000634.1:0-1873 GCA_031416215.1 Betaproteobacteria bacterium | reverse complement strand
CCTGTATGCCATCGGCAATGCCCTCGTCGATTCCGAATACGAAATCTCCGATGCCCAACTCGAGGCGATGGGAGTGGCCAAACGCCATATGACGCTGATCGACGCACCGCGACGCGACGCTCTGCTGGCGCAGGTGCAAGGCGGCCATGCCCGGCGCAGCGGCGGTGGTTCGGCCGCCAACACCGTGGTGGCCCTGGCGCAACTGGGGGGCCAAGGTTTCTATTCCTGCCGGGTCGCCAACGACGAACTGGGGCGGCTCTATGCTGCCGACCTGGCCGCCAACAATGTCAACAGCAATCTGGCGAGTGGCGGCCTGATCGACCCGCAGCAGGGCCAAACCGGCAGTTGCCTGGTGCTGGTCACGCCGGATGCCGAACGCAGCATGAACACCTTTCTGGGCACCACCGCCGACCTGGAGGAAAACGCCCTGGACGCCTCGGCGCTGGCAGCGTCCAGCGTCTATTACATGGAGGGCTACCTGGCCGCATCACCCACGGGATTGGCGGCCGCGCTCAAGGGCCGGGCCATCGCCAGCCAGGCTGGCGTCGCACTGGCCACGACCCTGAGCGACATGAGCATGATCAACTTCTGTCGCCCTGGCCTGGAGGCCATGCTGGGTGACGGCCTGGACTACCTGTTTGCGAACGAAGAAGAAGCGCAGACCTGGTGCGCCAGCAAAGACCTGCCGATGATTTGCACGCAGTTGTCGCGGCTCGCTCGTACGGTGTGCCTCACGCGCAGTGCCAAGGGCTGCCTGGTGCTGAACAAGGGCCAGCAACTCGAAGTGCCGGCGGCGCAAGTACACGCCATAGACACCAACGGTGCCGGCGACATGTTTGCCGGCGCCTTTTTGTACGCCTGCACCCAGGGCCATACCCTGGCCCAGGCCGCCTGGCTGGCAAACCAGGCCGCCGGGCAGGTGGTGAGCCACTACGGCAACCGACTCGCCAGTGCGGTGGTGGCTGGGGTGAAGCAGGACTACACGCGGTATTTGGCCGGCTGATAGACCGGTGTCGGCACGCCTTCCAGGCGGGCCTTCAATTGAAGCGCCAGATACAGCGAATAACTGCGCGACTGTTGCAGATTGCCAGCGTGAAACCACAAGTTGGCCTGCGCGGTCGGTTTCCACATATTGCGCAACTCGCCGTGCCACGGCCCGGGGTCTCTTGACGTGTCCGAACCCAGGCCCCAACAGGGCCCGATACGATCGGCAACCTGCTGCGAGATGAGTTTGGCGGCCCAGCCGGTCATGGATCCAAAACCCGTGGCGTAGACGATCAGATCCGCGTCCACGCTGCTGCCGTCGCTCAGGCACACGGCATGTTCGTCGATGGACGCGATCGATACCGGGCTGCGCAAGGCGATACTGCCGTTTGCGATCAGGGCGGACGCACCGACATCGATATAGTAGCCCGAGCCACGGCGCAGGTATTTCATGGTCAGGCCGCTGTGGTCCTCGCCGAAATCGAGCAGGAAGCCGACCCGCTGCAGGCTCTGGTAGAACGTGGCGTCCATGCGCTGCATCTGTTCGACCACCGGTTTTTGCAGTTGCGCCATGAGCTTGAACGGCAACGAGGCGAGCATCAGATCAGCGCGCTCGGTCGTGATACCCGCGGCAAGGGCGGCCTCGGAGTACAGCTTGCCCCAGCCCAGCTGCATCAGGGTCTCGGAGCGCACTACCAGGGTCGAGGAGCGCTGCAGCATCGTCACGGTGGCGCCGTTCTCCCACAGGTTGGCGCAGATGTCGTGCGCCGAATTGTTCGACCCCACCACCACGCAGTGCTTGCCGCGCCAGGGTGCTCCATCAACAAAGGCGCTGGAGTGCATCTGTTGCCCGGCAAAATGGTTGGCACCGGGAAACGCCGGGATCTCG
>JANOTG010000633.1:0-12878 GCA_031416215.1 Betaproteobacteria bacterium | reverse complement strand
GCGCAACCGCGCCGCCCAGTACCGCGACCAGTTGCAACGCAACCTGGCTGGAACCCTGGGCGACGACGAATTTCGCCCGCTACGCCTGCAAAACGGCTGGTATGTGCAGCGTTTTGCCACCATGTTGCGGGTGAAATTCGTCGTCGCCCAGGGTTCCAGCCAGGTTGCGTTGCAACTGGTCGCGGTACTGGGCGGCGCGGTTGCGCACGAACCGGCGGTCGAAATCGGTGTATTGGTACATGGCTGCGACTCTAGGCGCCAGCCATTAGATGACAAAATACTTTGTCGTGATTTTGTTAGCTATATATTGATATATAGAACGATCTTAGAGGCGACATCAGCCGTTTCGGCTTAATTCGCGCATGCGTTCCTCGAAATAGCTGCCGACGGTGTAGCGTTCGGACAACACAATCTCGCGCCGCGGATGCAAAAACAAGGGCAACGACACCCTGGATTTGCGCGCGGCGTCGCCGGTGGGGTTGAGCACCCGGTGTACGGTGGATGGGTAATAGTGGCCAGAAGCTTCCTGCAGCATGTCGCCGATGTTGACGATGAGCAAGCCGAAGTCACACGGCACGTCGTGCCAGGCCTGGTCTTTGCCAAGCACCTGCAGGCCAGGCTCGGTGGCGGCCGGCAGGATGGTCAGCAGGTTGATGTCCCCGTGGGCCGCAGCGCGCACGGCGCCGGGCTCCTCGTTACCGGTCAGCGGCGGGTAATGCAGTACCCGCAACAGTGTGTCCTGGCAGCCGTCGATCATGCTGGGCAGTGGCAGCGAATAACGCTTCTTCACCTCGGCCGGTGAAAACTCCTCCACCCAGCGCAGCAGTTGCGATGCGAGTGCACTGCCCTGGGCGTAATAACGCCGCGCCGCATCCGATACCTCGGCCGGATACCGACCCCAGGGGTAGATGTGGAAAAACTCCTTGAGGTCGCGCTTGGTTTCGCCCTTTGCCGTCTCCGACACTTTGGGAGAGAAATAGCCGTCCAGCTTGACCGGGTCGAAGCTGTAGCGGTGCTTGGCCGGTGTGCCGAAAAACGCCAGCCACTCGCGGTAAATGCCCTCGACCAGGCTTTGGTCGAGCGGATGATTCGCAAGGACCCCGAAGCCGGTGGCGGCCAGACTGGCGCAGAAATCGCGTCCGGCGTCCGGGTGGCGGTAGTCGACGATCGGGAAATGCATGGATGCCTCCGTTGCCCGCAGCGGGACAGCTTGCGTGGTTCAGGACTTGGGGAGCCAGTCGCCCAGCAGGGTTGCTTCAAACAGTCTGACACAGGCCGCAGCGTCGACTTCCATGCATACCTGGGTGCGCGGTGCATTTTTGCCCCAACCCTCCTGCGGGTAGTCGATGAAGTCGCGTCGGTGCACGATGGTTTGACCTTCTGCCAGGCCTGCGGTCGCCACACGCACCGCCTTGGTGTCGATGCTGAACAACTCCGGGCTCACCAGGTAGATGAAGGCCAGCAGGTCATGCGCGAAACACCCAGGCGTGCTGGCGAGGTGTTTGTACAAGCCGCTGTAGAAACGTGAATAGAACTCGACCGCTTTGCACAATGCGTCGGTGGCCGGATGGCGCTGCTTGCGGGCGATGGCCTCGAACATCGACAACAGCACGACGACCCGGTGGGTGACATCCAGGCCCACCATGGTGAGCTTCCAGCCGGCGGTGAAGACCCGGTCTGCAGCATGCGGGTCATTCCAGATGTTGGCTTCGGCCACCGGCGACACATTGCCGGGCTCGATGACCGTGCCGCCCATGATGATCACTTCACGCAGCAGCACCGGCAACTGCGGCTCCAGCGCCAGTGCCAGGCTCAGGTTGCCGAGCGGGCCCACCGCCACCAGTGTGATTTCACCCGGACGGGCGCGCGCCATGTCCACGATGAACTGCGCCGAGGACCGCGGATCAACACCCTGCGGCACAGCACGACGCGCGCCCAGGTTACCGAGCCCGTCGGCGCCGTGGATATGCGCCGGCGGCGCTTCGGCGGACTTGAACCAGGGTGTGGCGACACCCTTGGTCACCGGCACATGGCGCCCGGCCAGAGCGGCAAGATACAGGGCGTTGGTCGTTGCCTGCTCCACACTGACGTTGCCGAACGTGGTCGTGATGCCGACCACGTCGATGTCGGGATGGGCGAAGGCAAAGTACAGCGCCATCGCGTCGTCCACGCCAGGGTCGGTGTCATAAATTACGGGGTGTCGCATGCTGCTGCTCAGGGTTCAGGTCGGGGAAGGAAGTCCGCAATAACGACGCAAGGCATCGTGACCCCGGGGGTCGCCGCTGCGCGCCAGAAAATCACGAATCTGGGTGTGGTCGGGGATGCTCGATTGGGCGCCTGCGACGGTACATGCCAGGGCTCCAGCCGCGCTGGCCAGTCGCATCGCAGCCGCAAGGTCGTCGCCACGGTCCAGCGCAGCGACCAGGGCTCCGCAGAACGTGTCTCCGGCCCCGGTGGTGTCAACCGGGCTGACCTCAAACGCCGGCTGCAGCAGGTAGCCGGTCCCCTGACGTGCGCAACAGCCCCGGCTTCCCAGTGTCACCACGATGGTGGGCACGGGTACCGACTGCAGACATTGGGCAACGGAGTGCTGCTGGCCGGCGATGGCGGCGAGTTCACCCTCGTTGAGGATCAGCAGATCGATGGCGGCGAGCAAAGCCGGGGCCAGCGGCTGTGCTGGCGCCGCGTTGAGCACCACGGTGACGCCGGCGGCGCGTGCTGCCGCAGCATAGGCGGCAACCGTTGTCAGCGGCGTTTCAAGTTGCATCAGCAGGTGGCTGTACGGGGCCAGCGGCGGCAGGTGTTCGGCACGCAGGGCGTTGTTGGCTCCCGGTGCCACCGTGATGGCATTCTCGGCGTCGTCTGACACACAGATGAAGGCGGTGCCGGTGGCTTCGGACGGCACACGCACCAGGTGCATATGCACACCGGCGCCGAGTAGTGAGGCCTGCAATGGCGCACTGTAGGCGTCTTCGCCCAATGCCAACAGCATGTGAGTGGTGGCGGCGCCGGCCCTGGCGCTGGCGACTGCCTGGTTCGCGCCTTTGCCGCCCGGGTAGGTTTTGAAGCCCCGCCCGAGGACTGTTTCTCCCGGCCCCGGGATATGGGCGGCGCGCACAACAAAGTCGAGATTGGCCGAACCGGCAACAAGAATCATGGTTAAATCGATTGATAGTCTTGGGTCAGCCCGGGCCTTGAGTTGTGCCTTGCCGTAGCCTGAGGCTGCATGGGTGGCAGGATTATGGGCTACAAAACGGCCACCACCCGGCGCGGTGTGATGTTTTCGGGGCGGGCAAAAAAGGCGTCAGGCGGTTGCTGCCCCAGGCGGGGCGCGTTGACGGGACTGAGGAACGATAGGGAGCCATGGCACGTACGATTTTTGTCAAGGTCTTGGGTTTCAGGGATGTCGAGCGCCACGCTTTGAACACCCTGTTTCGGCTTTCGATGGAGCGCTCGACTTGGTATTGCCTGTGGACGCCGGAGAGCCCGGTAATGCCACACATCGGGTTGATCGATACCGAGAGTTACGAGGCCGGCATGATGCTCGCATCACCGACCCTGAACCGGCACCTGAAGCTGATCTGTGTCGGCGCCGGTGCACCCGCCAACGCGTGGCGGGTTTTTGCCAGGCCGCTGAACTGGACTGCCGTGATCCATGCGCTGGACCAGTTGTTTGCCTCAGCCGAAGTGGATATCGATATCGGCCTCGATGGCGAGTCCAACACAGTGATTCCGCCAGGCGTGCGGGTGGCTTTGATCGTCGATCCGTCGCGTGATGAGCGCCTGTATCTGCGGGCACGCCTGGCGCTGGCGGGATTGATCGAGGCCGACGAGGCGGAGACGGTGGTGCAGGCGCAGGTGATGGCGCGGGAACGCCACTTCAACATCGTCATTGTCAATGTCGACAGCCCGGACGATCCCTGGAGTCTGGTGGAGCGGCTGGCGCATGCGCAGCCACCGATCGACAGCATCGTGGTCACCACAGCAAACCGTGCCTGGCAGGTGCATGAGCGGGCAGAACAAAGCGGTTGCCGCGCGGTGCTCGACAAACCGTATGACCCGGGCCATGTGTTCCGGGTGTTACAGATCGTCTGACCCGTCAGGCGAAAACTTGTTCACGGCTGCCGCGGCTCGCCTGACATCCAGCATGCGCGCAAGCCGAGCCGGTAACGGCGGCGGTTCGGCGAAGATTTGCGCCGCCAGCAACTCGGCGCACAAAGCGCAGTAACTCAGGCCCCGCGCACCCATGGCGGTGCTGAGCCACAAGTTGGGGCTGTCGGCTTGGTCCAGCGGGCCGACCAGCGGCAGGCGGTCGGCGGTACTCCAGCGCCGACCACGCCAGGATTGCATCTGATCACTGTGCCATTGCCCGGCCAGCAAGGGTCCGAGTTGCGGTAGCAGTGTCTGCAATCGGGTGCGGTTCTCCTGGTGAGCCGAGCGGGTGGCATCGGCGCGCTCGCTCGGGGCCTCAAAACTTGCGCCGGCAAACCACAGCAGCTGATCGGCGTGGGGTATGTGCGGGATAAAACTTCCGTTGCCATTGACCGGCTGGGATGGCAACCGCTGGCGCAGCAGCGGATCCTGCCGTGCAAAAGACCATTGCCCATCCGTGGCCTGCAGGCGCAGAGCATGGGGGTCTATCGACGCGCTGGACGATCGATCCGCCCGGTCGATCCGCAAATGCGCCGCGTCGCCGCCGCAGGCCAAAACCACGTGGGCAGCGCAGCCCAGGACCTGGCCTGCCGCATCCCGAACGGTCCAGTGTGATGGCCCGTGTTCCAGGCTCGCGACCTCGCAGTTGCCGACGAAGCTGATGTCGCTGCTGCGCAAACATTCCTGCACCAGCCGTGCGGGTTTGACCCAGGCTGCCGTCGGGTGCCAAATCGCACCCTGGCGTGGCACCGACCAGCCGTGCCCCTCCTGCGGCCAATCCGGCGGCAGGCGAGGTCGCTCGTCGGGACGCAATTCCAGCACGCCGCTGTCATCCCAGTCGACGCCGTGGCGCAGCAATCGGCGACAAAGCTGCAGGCTCAAGCGCACACCGGCGCGCACAATCTGCGAACGTGGTCCATCGTCGCGTGAGGTATGTGGCACCAGGAGGGCTACCGGTGCGGCGGATGCGCCATTGGCCACAGTGGCAGCCCGGTCCAACACGGTGACGCTGCACCCGCGTTGTGCCAATGCCAGGGCGGCGCAGGCCCCAGCCAGTCCGGCCCCAATGACGATGCAACTCGGTACTGGCAGGGGCGCTGCACGCCAGCGTCGGCGGCTGGCGCGTTGCTCCCAGTGCGGCTGGTACATCATCGTACCGGCATCGGCCGCACGGGCAACCACAAAGCCTCTGTCCAAAAAAGCCTGGCGTAAGCCGCCGGGTATGTGGTCTGCAGCCAGTATGGTGTCGCGTCGGCTCAGCCGCGCCAGGGCCAGGGCGAGCCAGCGGCAGTCTGTCGGCTCTGTGGTCGCAAACCGATCGACCGGCAGGTAGATGGAGTCCACCGCACATTGCAATGCGCGCAGACTTGCGAGTGGTGGTCCGACACACAGGGTCAGTCGCACCCTGGCGCCGTCGAGTAGAAAGCGGTGGAACCCGGGCAACAGGCCGTACCACTGGAGCACAAATTCATCGGCGTGCCGGGCCAACGCGGGATATGCCGCCAGGCTGTTGGCAAGGGCGCGTGCATCCGGTGCTGCGTCTGTCAGCGCCACATAGTGCAGTTGCTTCGGTGCCCCGGTCTGGCAGGACCAGCGCTGCCAGGTGTCAAAAAAAAGGGCTCCGTCGCCGAAGCCCGCATCGAGAATCCGCCACTGGGTTTGCCCCTGCCAGGCATGCGCCAGGCCAGCGCTGTTGGGCATTGCGAACGGGGTGCAAAAAGGCCGGGCCCGTGTGGGGTCTGGTGCGTCCTCGGCCCCGTCAGGCGCTTGGCGGCACGTAACCCTGGGCGGCGTCTGCACCACCACCAAAAAAATGCGCCTCCATCTGTCGTGCAAGGTATTGCCGGGCCCGGGCGTCGGCCAGGTTGAGCCGGTTTTCGTTCACCAGCATGGTCTGGTGCTTCAGCCAGGCGGCCCATGCTTCCTTGCTGACGCCAGCCCAGATGCGTTTGCCCAACTCACCCGGGTAGGGCGGAAAATCCAGGCCTTCGGCCTCTTTGTCCAGTTTGATGCAATGAACCATACGTGCCATGAAATGCGTCCTCAAGTGGGATGGGGTGAACTATCCGCAAATTGTCGTCGCTTTTGGCAACCATCCCGAAGTTCTGGTGTCCAATGCAATTGTTTTGATTGGGGGTTCGGATGCTGTTTGGCTTGACGGTGCGCCAGGTTTTGCTGGCGCTGTGTATCGGTTCCGTGGGTTTGCTGGCTTTTGGTTTGTACCTGCAGCATGTGGTGGGCCTGGATCCCTGTCCGATGTGTATCGTGCAACGTTATGCGCTACTCATGGTGGCGCTGCTGGCGGGTCTGGGGAGTGCCAGCGCACGGCGCGCCGGGCAGATGGTTGCGGCTGGCCTGGTGCTTCTGATGGCTGGTTTCGGGGCGTTTGTGGCCGCGCGCCAAAGTTGGTTGCAGTGGTATCCGCCCGAGGTCGTGTCGTGTGGGCGCGATTTTTACGGAATGATCGAGACTTTCCCTCTGCAACGCGCCATTCCCATGATCTTCAAGGGTGGTGGAGACTGCACCAAGATCGACTGGACCTTTCTTGGCGCATCGATCGCCAACTGGTCGTTCCTGTGTTTTGTGGGGATGGCGTTGGTCGGGCTGGTCCTGCTGGCCAGGAACTGGCGGCGTCCGGCCTGAAACCGCGATTCACCCTAATTGCGCGCCAGCATCGGGCCCTTGACCTTTGGCTGTTTCCCCGGGTTGCCTGAGCGTGTCGCGACCTGCGACTTGGCCTTGTTGGAACGCGAGGGCAGATACACCGTCACCAGCTGACCCGCCTTGAAGCTGGCGCCAACGCCAACCGCATTCCATTGCGCCACACTGGCCAGGTCGAGCTTGTAACGCCGGGCCAGCGCTGCCACGGAATCGTTCTTGCCGGCACGTACCGTCTGGCGCGTCAGCGTTGGCAAGGCGCGCAGCGACAACTGTGCGTTGTCGGCGATCCGCTCGTTCACATCGTCGCGCACTGCGGCCGAGCGCGCCACCAACAGGGTTGAGCCGGCCTGGATCAGCATGCCAGCCGGAATGCGGTTCACGGCACGCAGGTCCGATTCGGTCATGCCGACCCGCTTGGCAGCATCCGCCGGCTTCATCGCACTGGTGGCCTGCCAGGCGGTCCAACTCGCCAGTTGCGCGCCGCTGTGGTTTTGCAGATTGGCCGCGAACACTGCCGCGTTGTCCCAGGGCAGCAGGATCTGGGGCGTGCCGGCCGCCAGGATCACCGGCCGATTGGCCGACGGATTGAGCGCCTTGAAGTCCTCCAGTTCGACCTGCGCCAGCCTTGCAGCCATGGCGACATCGATATCCCGCGTGATGGTGACAGTCTGAAAGTAGGGATGGTTTTCGATGATCGGCAAACGGGTGTTGAATTTGCCGGCGTCGGTGACCAGGTTTTTCATGGCCTGCAGCTTGGGCACATACATCCTTGTTTCAGCCGGCATGGTCAGATCGGTGTATCCGGTGGCGAGTCCGGCGCGGCGGTTTTTCTCGATCGCCCGCCCGACGCTGCCTTCGCCCCAGTTGTAGGCGGCCAGCGCCAGGTGCCAGTCACCAAACATGCCGTAGAGCTTGTGCAGGTAGTCCAACGCCGCCCGGGTGGATGCGAGCACGTCGCGCCGGTCGTCGCGGAATGCGTTCTGGCGCAATTCGAAGTCCTTGCCGGTGGCGGGCATGAACTGCCACATGCCTGCCGCCTTGGCGCTCGACACGGCCTGCGGATTGAATGCACTTTCAATGAACGGCAACAGGGCCAGTTCGCTCGGCATGTTGCGCCGCTCCAGCTCTTCAACAATATGGAACAAATACTTGCGCCCACGTTCACCCATGCGCTGCATGTAGTCTGGACGGCTGGCGTACCACTGCTCACGATCGCGGACCAGTTCATGGTCCAGATTGGGCATGCCGTAACCACGTCGGATCCGCTCCCAGAGGTCCACCGGGGGTGTCAGCAGTGCAACGGCCTGTGACGCAGCGCGGGCGGATTCCAGCGGCGCCAGCGGGCCGGCGGGCAACTGGGGGCTGGACGGGGTGCGTGGTTTGTCCCTGGTCGGGTCTGCGATCACGGCAACACGTGCGCCCGGTGTTGTCGCCTGGGTGTCGGTGCTGGCGGGCGCTGCTGCTACTGGGCTGGCGTTGTTCACCGCTTCCGGTCGATGGGGGCCCGTGCTGCCACAACCTGCCAACAGCAACACCACCGTCAAAAATGCGCCGAATGGCAGACTCATGCGGGTTGTCTGCCCAGCGGAGCCGAAACACACAATCGGCCGCAAGATCGGCGGGCTCCTAGAATCAGGCCACAGCGCGGTTGGATTGGGTGCGGGGCTCGAAGCCGGTTCTTTGTCATGGGCGAACAGATTATAGATTTGCAAGACTTCTTTCAGACTGCGCAAGGGCGATACCTGCTGGATTGGGAGCGCGCGCAGCTAGAGCGTGTCGTGGCTGACCTGTTCGGGTTTCACGCGCTGCAGCTCGGCATGCCCAGTGTCAACAGCCTCGCCAGCAACCGCATGCCACATCGCTGGATCGCCAGCAACGACATGCGGACCATCAGCCGCAGCGACGCCGAACCGCTGCGGCAGTCAGCATCACTGCACTACACCGGAACGCAGCCGGTACAACTGATGTGCGAATTCGCGGCCCTGCCGTTTCCCGCCAACAGCCTGGATCTGGTGGTGTTGCCGCACACGCTGGAGCTCGACGCCGACCCGCATGCCACCCTGCGCGAGGTCGAGCGGGTGCTGGTGCCCGAGGGGCGGGTGGTCATTTGCGGCGTCAATCCGGCCAGCCTGTGGGGCTTGCGGCAGCGGCGTGCGCACGTTTACCGGCGATTCGGCCTCGGCCAGTTGTTCCTGCCACGTGAGGGCGAATTCATCGGTTATTGGCGTATGCGCGATTGGCTTCGCCTGCTGAGTTTTGAAGTCGAGTCGGGGCGCTTTGGCTGTTACCGCCCTGCGGTGGACAGTGAACAATGGTTGCAGCGGTTTGAATGGATGGACCGTGCGGGAGCACGTTGGTGGCCAATATTTGGCGCGGTGTATTTTGTCGTCGCCGTCAAACGTGTGCGCGGCATGCGTTTGCTGGGCCCGGCGTGGAAGGCGGCGCCTGCGCGTGCCGCAGCCACCGTCCCGGTCGCCAACAGCTTGCAGTCGCACCTGCCGGATCGGTTCGGCGGTTGATGTGGCTGCGCGATGACTGCCGACGTCATGCGGCGGTGCGCCGCGGCGCACTCGCTACGCCAGTCAATTTCAACAGGGGAGGGTTTTGGTGAACCAGGTGAAGATTTACACGGACGGCGCCTGCAAGGGCAATCCGGGCCCAGGTGGTTGGGGCGTGTTGCTGCTGTCGGGCGCGACGGAGCGCGAGCTGTTCGGTGGTGAGGCGATGACGACCAACAACCGGATGGAACTTACCGCGGTGATCGAAGCTCTAGCAGCGTTGAAGCGCCCATGTGAGGTGCATCTGTACCTGGACAGCGAATATGTCCGCAAAGGCATCACGGAATGGATTTCTGGTTGGAAGGCGCGCGGCTGGCGCACGGCTGCCAAGCAGCCTGTGAAAAACGTCGATCTGTGGCAGCGTCTGGATGGTCTGGTGGCGCAGGGCGGGCACGAGATCAGCTGGCGCTGGGTCAAGGGGCACTCGGGTGACCCTGGCAACGAGCGCGCCGATGCCCTGGCCAACCGCGGCGTCGACTCGGCCGTGCGCTGACGTGACCTGGCAGAGACAGCCGGGACCGTTTGACTTGGTTATATTGCATGCCTGCAACGGCATGAATGCCGCGCCCGTGCTTGGCGGGTGACTACAACGATGAGACTGGATAACTAACGATGGCTTCGAGAGTTTTGTACAGCGTGGTCGCTGTGGTGGGCATTGCCGGCACGTCAGCGGCGGCCTGGTGGTATCAATCCCAACCGAAGGGCCCGACGGAAATGGTGGCGCCCGCAGCGCCGGGTGCCACGGGCACTGCGGCGGCACCGGGTGCGTCGGCCCCTGCCGCAGCTGCCTCGGCTGCGCGGCCGGCTGGTGTTGAGGTGGCGCAGGTGGTGCGTGCCTTGTTGCAGGACGATGCGCAGTCGGTTGGCTCCTTGCGCTCGCGCCAGAGCGTCATGGTGCGTCCGGAGGTGCCGGGCCGCGTCAAGGAGCTCGGATTCACGGACGGAGCCCAGGTGCGCAAGGGCCAGTTGTTGGTGCAGCTGGACGATACGCTGCAAAGGGCGGAAAACCGGCAGGCGCAAGCCCAGGTGTCGATTGCCCTGGCCAATTTCAAGCGCAATCAGGAGCTCGTGGCACAGAATTTTGTCGCGCAACGCGTGCTGGAAGAAAGCTCGGCCAACCTGCAGGTCGCCGAAGCCCAGTTGGCGTTGTCCTGCGCACGGCTGTCACGCATGGCCATCACCGCCCCGTTCGATGGCACGGTGGGACTTCGCAATGTCAATCTGGGCGACTTTGTGAAGGACGGAGCCGACCTGATCAATCTGGAAGATACCAGCAGCATGTACGTCGACTTCCGGCTGCCCGAGCGCTTTCAGACCAAAGTCCGGTTGCGCCAGTCGATCGAGTTGCAGCTGGACTCGATGCCGGGGCGAACCTTCAAGGCGACGGTGGAAGCCATCGATCCGCTGCTCGACGTGAATGGGCGATCGGTGGGGGTTCGTGCCGTATTGCCCAATAACAATGGCGAGGCGATGGTGCAAGGCTCGGGACGGCCGGGTGGCGGACCACCAGGCGCCGGTGGGCCGCAGGGGCGTCCTGGTGCCGGACCCGGCGCGAGGCCCGACGCCAGCGGCAAGCCTGCGGCGACCCGGCCAGTGACGGCCAACCGGCCGGCGCGCGCGCCTTCGGATGCCGCGGCAGCGGCTGCGGCCGAGCCAGCACGCCGTGCGCCACCCGTTGCCGATGCCAATGGCTGCCCACCGACCGGGCAGATTGCCATGCCGGCGCAGCTACCAGGCGCTGGCGCTGCGCCGCCGTCTGCAGCGGCGCGTCCACGGCCTGCCGCAGCGGGTCCGGCATCGGCCGGTATGGCCGCCGGGCGACCCGCAGGCAATCCGACACCGCTGCGTCCGGGCATGTTTGCCCGCGTGACGGCAGTCTTTTCGGTCAACCCGTCGGCTCTGGTGGTGCCGGAGGAGGCCATCGTGCCGCAAGGTGGGCGCCAGTTTGTCATCAAGGTGATCCCTCCTTCAGCGCTGCCTGCTGGCCCGAATCGCCCGGTGTTGCCTGCGGATACGAAGCAGGTGTCATTGCGCCAGGAGGTGAAGCTGGGGGCGCGGCAACTCGGTCGGGTGGAGATCACGGATGGACTGAACGAAGGCGACACCGTGGTGGTCGCCGGCCAGCAGCGGCTGCAGCGTGACGGCAGTCCGCTGCGCGTGGTTGAGCTCGGACGTGCGCCGGGCCTGGGCACCCCATCGGGCGTGGCGAATGCAGCGTCGGCAGCCGCCAGCCCGGCTTCAGGCCCGTCTGCTGCCGCCAGTCGTTAACCTTTCACGGTAATCCACCATGCAACTTGCTGAAACCTCGATCCGCCGCCCGGTTTTTGCAACGGTGATTTCGTTGCTGATCGTATTGATCGGTGCCGTGTCGTTCAACCGGCTCACGGTGCGCGAGTACCCGAAGATCGACGAGCCGGTGGTGAGTGTGCAGACGCGGTTTGGTGGTGCTTCGAGCGAGGTCATGGAAGGCCAGGTCACCAAGACGCTGGAGGATTCCCTGGCCGGCATCGAGGGTGTGGACGTGATCACCTCCATCAGCCGGCAGGAACGCAGCCTGATTTCCATCCGCTTTGCGCTGAGCCGGGATGCCGACTCCGCCGCCGCCGATGTGCGAGACAAGGTGTCGCGCGTGCGCCAGCGGCTGCCGCAGGGTATCGATGAGCCGGTCATTGCCAAGGTTGAGGCGGAATCCTTCCCGGTGGTATTCCTGGCCATGAGCTCGGACACCCACACCGCGCTGCAACTGACGGAAATGGCAAATCAGTTGGTCAAGCCGGTCTTGCAGACTGCGCCCGGTGCAGCCGACGTGACGATTTTTGGCGAGCGCAAGTTCTCCATGCGTATCTGGCTGGACGCCGACAAACTCGCCGCCTACCGGCTCACGGTGCAGGATGTCGAGGACGCGTTGCGCCGCTCCAATCTTGAAGTGCCGGCGGGACGTATCGAAAGTGCGCAACGTGAGTTCAATGTCACGGCGGCGACCGATTTGCAGCGTCCGGCGGAGTTTCGCCAGGTGGTGATCCGCACCGTCAATGGTCTGCCAATCCGGATTGGTGATGTGGCGCGGGTGGCGTCGGCACCTGCGGAAGAGCGATCATCGGTGCGTCTGAACGGTCGTGAGTCGGTGGCGGTGGGCGTGATTCGCCAGGCGACGGCCAACCCGCTCGACTTGTCTGCCGGTGTGCGCCAACTGCTGGGCAAGGTGCAGCGCGACTTGCCACCCGGTGTCACGATCGAGGTGGCGAATGACAATTCGGTGTTCATCGACCGTTCCATCAAGTCGGTCTACACCACGATTGCCGAGGCGGTTGGCCTGGTGGCGCTCGTCATCCTGATTTTTCTGCGTACATTCCGGGCGTCCATCATTCCGCTCGTGACGATCCCGGTGGCGCTGATCGGCGCGTTTGCGCTGATGGCGCTGGCAGGCTTCAGCATCAACACCCTGACCTTGCTGGCGCTCGTGCTGGCCATCGGCCTGGTGGTGGATGACGCCATCGTGATGCTGGA
>JANOTG010000632.1:0-4303 GCA_031416215.1 Betaproteobacteria bacterium | reverse complement strand
GCATGCTGACCTGGCTCACGAGGAGCCCACCGGCTCGACCACCAATCACGGACATGACGCACAGATCGCCCTGCAGGTCGCGGGCAAGTCCTTCGTCCTGCTTGTGGCGGCCAGGAAGGGCGTTTATCCGCGAGACGTTCGACAGGTCATCTGGCAGTTCCGACGCGCCAGCGACGGCCGGCCTGCCGGGGAGGGCAAAGAGCCGCTGCCGCTGCTGGTCGCCGAGTCCATCTCTCCCGGCGCCAAGGAACTGCTCAGAGAGGAGCACGTCGGCTACTACGACAGCGGTGGCAGCCTGTATTTGCCTGCGCCAGGAGCCTACTTCTATATCGACAAGCCCCCGCCCAAGACCCTCGCAAAGTCGGTTCGATCACTGTTTTCTGGGCGCCGGGCGCAAGTGCTTCACGCCGTGCTGGTCCAGCATCAGGGCTGGTTCGGCGTGCATGAGTTGGCCCAACGGGCGCTGGTGTCACCGGCTACCGCCTCCCAGGTGCTGACGGAGCTGGAGCGTTTCGACTGGTTGACGTCGCGCGGGCAAGGGCCGGGCAAGGAGCGCCTCCTTCGCGAGCCCGCAGCTTTGCTGGATGCGTGGGTGAAGCAACTCGCCACGCTCCGCCCTCCGAACCTTCGCCGCTACTACGTGCCGGCAACAAAAGCCGGCCAGTTGCTGGAGCGGGTCGGGGAAGTCTTCGACGCCCATGACGCCGGGTACGCAATCAGTCACGAAGCCGCAGCACAACGTTACTCCCCGTTTCTCTCGAGCGTTTCCCAGGTGCGCGCCCGGCTGCTGATCGGCTCCAACGCAGCATGGAGGATGCCTGATGAGCGCCGACCCTGAAAAGAACGCCCCCCCGGCCCGGCTGGTCACCGGCTCGACTCTGCACCATGTCTTGCGCATGACCGGCGCCAGCGCCGTCGGTCTGGTATCGGTTTTCGCGGTCGAAGCGATCAGCCTGCTCTATATCGGGCTGCTCGGCCAGAGCGAGTTCACCGCCGCGATGGGTTACGCCGGCACGCTGCTGTTTTTTGCCACCTCGGTGGCGATCGGCATGTCCATTGCCGGCAGCGCGTTGACAGCGCGTGCGCTGGGCCAGGGCCGGCGCACCCAGGCGAACCAGATTGCTGCATCGGCGCTGGTCATCATGCTGGTGTTGATGACGGCATTTGCCTTGCTCGCCTACCCCATGCTGGAGCCGCTGGTGCACCTGCTCGGCGCGCGCGGGCGCACCGCCGAGCTGACGGTCGAGCTGATGCGCATCGTGCTGCCTTCGTGGCCGTTGCTCGGCGTGGGCATGTGCCTGTCCGGGCTGTTGCGTGCCATCGGCGACGCCCGGCGCTCGATGATGGTGACGCTGGCTGCGGCTGCGGCAACCACCGTGTTCGACCCGCTGCTGATATTCGGCTTCGGGCTGGGTCTGCACGGCGTGGCCTACTCGACCATCCTGGCCCGGCTGGCCATGGTGCTTGTGGGCCTCTACGGCCTGCTGCGGGTGCACCGGCTGTTTGAATGGCCGCGCCTGCAGTTTGTGGCGCGCGAGTTCCGCCCCTTCATGGCAATAGGGCTGCCTGCCGTGTTGACACAGATTGCCACGCCCATCGGCAACACCTATGTGACTGCCACCATGGCGGCATTTGGCGACGACGCGGTGGCGGGCTGGGCCGTCATCCAGCGCATCATCCCGGTGGCGTTTGGTCTGCTGTTTGCCATGTCGGGCGCCATCGGCCCGATCATCGGCCAGAATTTTGGTGCACAACGCTTTGACCGGGTGGCGTCCACCATGCGCGACGCACTCAAGGTCACACTGGTCTATGTGTTGCTGGTGTGGTTGTTGCTTGCATTGTTCAGCGGCCCGATTGCCGACCTGTTCCGCGCCACACCGGTGGCGCGCTCGCTGATAGTCTTCTTCTGCGTTTTTGTGGCCGGCAGCTTCCTGTTCAGCGGTGCCCTGTTCGTCGCCAACGCCGCATTCAACAACCTGGGCTACGCGTTTTACTCCACGGCGCTGAACTGGGGCCGCTCCACACTGGGTGTCATCCCGTTTGTCTGGCTCGGCCAGCGCTGGTATGGCGCGCACGGCGCGATGGCGGGTTACGGCCTGGGCGTGGTGTTTTTCGGGGTTGCCGGATGCCTGCTGTGTTTCCGCGTGGTGGATCGGTTGCAGCGGCAGGTGGGGCCGGCTGCGCAGCGGGCGTGATGCGCTGCCGCGCGCGACGGCCCGTCAGATGGGATAGATGATGGAGTTTGGAATCATCTCGCTGTCGTAGACACAGGTGCGCGACGCAAAACGCAGGCCGTCGCTGGTGGCGACGACGATGTCGATATATCGCCCGACATTGAACACGGTGGTCAATTCGGACAGCTTGGTGCGAAACACCGCATAGTTCGACTCGCAGTGGATGCGACCACCTTCGAGCTGCAGTACACGCGGCGCGCCCACCACATGGCGCTGGTAATAGGGGTCGTGGAACAGGGTCTCGCGGATGGCGTAGGCGCGGTCACGCAACATGCCCTGGCTCTCGAAGGCCAGTGTGGCCAATGGCAGGCCGCGCTCGTAGTTCTCGCGCGGCACCAGACGGTAACTGCAGTCTTCGGTGAACAACGCGCACCAGCCGTCCCAGTCGGCAGCATCGACCCGGTGCGCGTATTCGGCGTGCAACTGGGTGAGTGCGAAATACTGCTCGAAACCCGGCGCTGCGCTCATGGCTCGGCCTCCATCACCGCGCGCCAATAGCGGTACATGCCGCGAATCAGCGTTTCGGTGACCATGTGGTCGGTGTCGCCGACCTCGCGTCCGCCGAGTTCGGCCAGGGTGCGGTGCTGCGGCTTGCTTTCAAACGCGCGTTGCGAGAATTCGATCACCTCGCCGTCATCGGCCGACACAAACCCCGCCGGCCCGAACAGGTTGGCCTGGCGCAGGCGGCGCTGTGTCATGGCCGCGTCGTCGTCCTCGAAGCCGAAGTGTGTCCACTCGAAATTGAAGGCACCGTGGCCGTCGGGCTGGATGTGGCGCGTCGACACACTGTTCACCTGCTGCTGCAGGATCACGCTGGGGAACAGCGTCGTCATGACCGCGGTCGGCCCGCCCCACCAAGGTTCGGGCACGATGTCCAGAAAACGCGGGTCATGCAATTGCATCTTGTCCTTGAAGCTCGACACCTGTGTCACCTGCCCCGCCTGCCCGGACGCGCCACGGGTCGACACCATCGCCGCGTGCCGGTGGTGGGAGTCCATCACCAGCTGCGACTTGTTGTCGGCGCGCCATAGGCCGAAGGTGACAAACCAGGTGTGCAACAAGCCGGGGTGGTAGGGGTCCTTGATGTTCTCCTGCATCAGCTTCCAGTTGCCCGGAATACGCTGGCGGTTGTAGCCCAGGATGGTCAGCCGGCGGCCGTCGAACAGGCGGTCGAAGTAGTGCAGCACGGCCGGGCCCATGAAGTCTTCCAGCGACTCGACGGTGTGGTCGAACGACGCAAACACCACGCCACCGCGTGTGGCCACCTTCAAACGGGTCAGGCCATGTTGCGCCATGTCGAAGTCGGCCGGCATGCCGCCGTTGACCTTGCCGTCCTGACGCACACCACGGCGAAACGGCACAGCTTGCAGTTCACCCTGCAGGTTGTAGCTCCACTGGTGGTAGGGACAAATGAACTCGCTGCGGTTGCCGTGGCGTTCCCGGCAAAACTGCATGCCACGGTGGGCGCAGACGTTTTCCAGCACCTGACTGGCCAGCTTTGTCACGCACCACGATGACCGAGCGCTCGCCCACCACCGTGCGTTTGAAGTCGCCTGGATGGGGCAGTTCCGCCTCCAGTGCAACATAGTTCCAGTGCGCGCGATAAAAGAACCGCTCCAGTTCGCGCAAGTGCAGTTGTTCACTGGTGTACACCGCAAACGGTATCCGGCTGCTGCCGCTGCCGTCCCACTGCGGCGCTCCTGATGCAGGCGTTGTAGACATGGTCAATCCGGCGCCCGCGCCGCCTGCAGCAGGTCGCGGGTGCGTAGTGCCTCGGCCCGTGCCGCCGCGGCGAAGCCGTCGTCCGACGCAGCGTACAGGATGGCGCGGGAAGAATTCACCACGATGGCCCCAGTCGTCACATCGCCGCGGCCGCGCCAGCCGGCACGCACCGTGGCAGCAGCGTCGCCGCCCTGGGCGCCCACGCCCGGTATCAGCAGGGGCAGGGTCGGCGCCAGTTCGCGCACCCGTGCCACCTCGGCGGGATAGGTGGCGCCCACCACCAGTCCGAGCTGGCCGTTGATGTTCCAGGGGCCCTGGGCAAGCTGCGCGATGTGTTCGTACAACAA
>JANOTG010000631.1:0-16059 GCA_031416215.1 Betaproteobacteria bacterium | reverse complement strand
AATTGCTGCAAACTGCCACCTGAGGAAGCACTGAACAAGTCCACGCCGAGCACGACGCAGACTTATTCAGTGCTTCCCTAAATCTCAGGAGTAAAGGCCGATGGAACTGGAGCTGATTCTGATCACTGGCATGTCGGGGTCTGGCAAGTCTGTCGCCCTGCATGCGCTGGAGGATGCCGGTTATTACTGCGTCGACAACCTGCCGCCCGAACTGCTGCTGGATTTTGTCAAATTGCAGCGCGAGCGCCAGGCATCGCGGGTCGCCATCGCGATGGACATCCGCAGCGCCACGTCACTGCCACAGGTGCCAGGCCATCTGCGCACACTCACGCGCGAGGGCGTCGTCATCAAGACGCTTTTTCTTGATGCCACCACCGATACGCTGGTGCGGCGTTATTCGGAGTCCAGGCGCAAGCACCCGCTTTCGCAAACCGACCCGGACGACCAGAATGCCGACCACCGCCACGCGCTGGTCGATGCGATCGAACTGGAGCGCGAATTGCTGGCTGATCTGCGCGAACATGCCCACGCGATCGACACCAGCCTGATCCGGCCCTCGCAGTTGCAGCGCTACGTTCGCTCCATCGTGGTCGTGCGCGGCACCCAGCTCACACTGGTGTTTGAGTCCTTTGCATTCAAACGCGGCATTCCGGGCGACGCCGACTATGTGTTTGACGTGCGCATGTTGCCCAACCCGCACTACGAACCCGACTTGCGTGCGCTGAACGGCCGTGATGAACCGGTGGCGGAGTTTTTTCGGCAGCAGGCTGATGTGGGGAAGATGCTGCAACACATCGCGCAGTTCCTGGATGCCTGGCTCGATGCGCTGGTGAATGACCACCGTAGCTATGTCACAGTGGCAATCGGCTGCACCGGCGGCCAACACCGATCGGTCTACCTGGTGGAGGAACTCACCAAATACTTCTCCGGCCGCTGGACCACTCTGAGCCGACACCGCGAGCTGGACGCCACACCCGGCCGTTACCCGATCACCTCGTTCGGCTGGCTGACCAGCTGAGACAGCAGGCGGCGCACCGGCGCCGGAAGCCCCAAAGACTTCCAGGCATGCGGGGCAATCCACTGGCCGCCCGCCGGGTCTTCCACGCGCCGCGGCAGATCAACCTGAACAGGGTGCAGGTAGAGGTCTTTGTGGGTCAAACAATGTTTGAACACGTCGATATCGCGCGCGCTGCTTTGCTGCCTTGCCGGCAGGGCGTCGAGCAACGCCTCGCGCGTGTCAAACCAGGGCAGACAATACAGCCCGCCCCAGACGCCCGGCGCCGGGCGGCGACGCAGCCAGAGCGAGCCATCAGGTGCCCGCGCCAACAGCAGCCACACCACCAAGGCGCTGCGCCGCGACAAACGGGTCTTGTTTGGAAACGACAACTGCGTGCCTTGCTCGTGCGCAACGCAGTCTGTCGCCAGCGGACAGCGGCTGCATTGTGGCTGGCGCGGCAGACACAGGGTTGCTCCCAGATCCATCATGCCCTGCGTGTAGCGCGGCATGTTGTGCAACAGATTGCGCCTGGGCAGCAGCTCCTGCGCCGCCGCCCACAGACGCCGCTCGTTCGCCACCAGCGCCAGGTCGTCACCAAAACCCAGCACGCGTGTCACGACGCGCCGGACGTTGGCATCCAGGATCGCTACCGGCTCCCCGAAACAGATCGAAGCGACCGCCGCTGCTGTCGATCGGCCTATGCCGGGCAAGGCGGACAGCTGCGCCGCCGTTGTCGGAAACTTGCCGCCATGGTGGCTCACCACTTGTTGTGCACAGCGGTGCAGATTGCGCGCCCGGCTGTAATACCCAAGCCCACTCCACAAACCCAATACGTCGTCTTCGGTCGCAGCAGCCAGATCATGCAGCGTTGGCAGCCGCTGGACAAATCGTTCGAAGTACCCCAACGCGCTGGCAACCTGGGTCTGCTGCAGCATCACCTCAGACAACCAGACACGGTACACGTCGCGTGTGTTCTGCCACGGAAGGTCGTTGCGACCGTGTAGCTTCTGCCAGCGCACCACGCGCCGCGCCAGCGACACTGCCGCCACGTGCTGAAGTCCTAGGCGTCTACCGAAGCCGCTTCGCCGGCGTGACGCGCCTCGCGCACGCGGATCAAGTAATCGGTGAGCTCCGCCAGCTTCGACTCCAGTTCGGTCAGCGCAGCTTCCTGGCCATCAATTTCCTTGATCCGGTCGTTCAGCCCGCCAGTGGCCTGCTGGATGCGGTCGATCGCTTCGATGCGTCGGCCAAAGGTACGCCTGCGCTCGCGCAACTGCGCATCGAGCTGCGCCGCAGCCGTCTTGCTCCACAATTCCACGTCGCTCAAAGCCGCCTCATGGATGGTGCGAAGCCGGGTCGCAAGTGCCCGTACCAAGCGGTCGGCGAACTCGGCGCGCGCCAGCCGGAACGCATTGGTAACACCCAGATACTGCAGATGACCACGCTCAACAGCGTCCAGATCCTGCACGTGAGCTGCGAGCTGGGGCTCAGCGGGCGCTTGCAAAGAAAAACCGTGTTCCGCATTGAGTTGGCGGAACGTAGCTGCCAACATCGACTGGATTTCGGTGCACAGGTTCTGCACCTTGCTGAAAATGCCGCGCAGACGATTGAAGGTGTCTCCGTAGGCCTTTTTGACACCGAGCTTGAGCCCTTTTTGGTGCAGGGCGGTATTGAGCTCGGCCATCTCGGCCTTGAGTGCGGTGGCGTTCAGGCTATCGAAAACCTCACGCAGCAACTTCAGGTGCACCGAGCGCACGGCATGGATCTTGGACCCGCTCAGGTCAAATTCAGCCTGCTCCTGCGTGATGCGGGCACGCATATGCTTGATGACCGTTGCATTCTTGCCCTGCAGCCCCTTGAGCTCCATCATCTGTTCCGCCAGGTCACGCCGGCGGATATTGATGACCCGTCCGGTCTCCAGGCGCAAACCGGTGATGCTGGCAGCGACTGCAGCGCCGAGGATTTTCTGCCGCTGGCCCATGATGCCATTGGCCAGCGCCGCCTCCAGGTTGGGCAGGCAGCTCGCTGCCAGCAGGGCAGCGTCGTCGGTCACCTTGCCGACCAGGCCTTTTTGCGCCGATACCGGGATCACCTGGGAGCGCGGGATACCCAGAATTTCGGCCGTCGACGCGCACTGTCGATCAATCTGGGCCTGAATCTTGGCCTCCGAACTCAGCGCATCCCACAAGGTGTCGATCTTGTTCAGCACCACCAGCCGCAAGTCGGAGCCCTCGGAGTCGACTATCAGGTGCTCGCGCCATATGTCCAGGTCAGACTTGGTGACGCCAGTGTCGGCACCCAGAATGAAGACCACCGCCTGCGCCTGCGGCAGCAGGCTGACAGTGAGTTCCGGCTCCGCGCCGATTGCATTCAGACCGGGGGTATCCAGAATCACCAGACCCTGCTTGAGCAGGGGATGGGCGATGTTGATCAGCGCATGGCGCCAGCGCGGCACTTCAACCAGACCCTGCGCGTCAAGCCGCGGATTGTCCTGCGCGTCCCACAATCCCAGCGCCTGGGCATCTTCCTTGGTGACCATGCGCGTCTCCGCCACCATTTCCAGCGCAGCCGCGAGTTGTTGCGGGTCGTTGACATCGAGGTCGACTCGGGTCCACTTCTCCGGGACCATGCGCCACTCCATCAGCGCCTGCGGCTGCAGCCGCGACTCGATCGGCAACAGGCGCAGGCAAGGCGGTACATCGGAGTCGTAACCCATCTCGGTCGGGCACATCGTGGTGCGCCCGGCGCTGGCGGGCATGATGCGCCTGCCATAACCGGCAAAAAATATCGCGTTGATCAACTCCGACTTGCCGCGCGAGAACTCCCCCACGAAAGCCACCATGACCTTGTCGGAACGCACCTGGTTTTCCAGCCTTTGCAGCCGCTCTTCGACACCGGCATCCAGCAGTTCGTGGTCCTTCATCCATTCCGAGAGCAGCCGCAAGCGCAGACTGAATTCGCGCCGCCAATGGCCGTGCAGATCAAATTGCTCGTTAAATGAAGTACTCACGATTCCCCCGATGGTTTTTCAATATAGCATTTCGAGGCGCCGTTGGGCTCAGTTCCTCTGGCATTTGGGACAGAAAAAGCTCGCTCGTTGCCCCTGCCGCAGGGATTTGATGTTTGTGCCACACACTTTGCAGGGCAGACCGGCGCGACCGTACACAGCGGCTGCAAGCTGGAAGTAGCCCCCCTCACCATCGGCATTGCGAAAATCGCGCAACGTGCTGCCGCCTTTTTCGACTGCCATGGTCAGCACCTGCCGGACTGCTGCATGCAGTCGTGCGACGCGCAGACGCCCCAAGCTCGCAGCCGCAGCGGTTGGCCGGATACGCGCCATGAACAATGCTTCGCTCGCGTAAATGTTGCCAACGCCGACCACCACGTCACCGGCGAGCAACACCTGCTTGATCGCCGCACGGCGCGCGGCAAGTCCGCGCCTGAATGCCGGCAAATCAAAGCCGACGCCCAATGGCTCCATGCCCAGTCGGCCCAACAACTTGCGCGCCGATGGCGCATCTTCGTTTTCTGCAAACACCACTGCACCAAAACGGCGTGGGTCATGCAGGCGCAACACCCCGAGGCTGGTAAACATTTCAAAATGGTCGTGCACGCCGGCCACCGGCATCGACTTTGCAAATGCGAGGCTGCCCGACATGCCCAGGTGCAGCAAAAGCAAACCGCGGTCCAGATCGAGCAAAAGGTATTTGCCGCGCCTGCGCACGCCCGTCACGGTGCGCCCGGCCAGATCGGCTGGCGGGCACCCCAGCGGCCAGCGCAATGGCTTGCCCGTACCAACCGACAACACCCGCGCACCTTCGATCTTGGATGCGAAGCTCAGGCGCGTCACTTCTACTTCGGGTAGTTCAGGCATGGGCTGGGTTGTGCAGTGTTGTGTCGCTTGGATTATTATGGTTTCATGATTCGATCCCTACGCCCAGCCGCCGTGCTGCTGCTCGGCCTGTCCGCATTCCTGGGGCCGGTCGTCGCCCAAACTGCCACGCCCGCGAGTGAAACGCCCGCCAACTCGTCGATGAATGGCGAGTTGTTCTACCAATTGTTGCTGGGAGAGGTCAATGCCTCGGGCGGCGAGCCCGGTGTTGGCTACCAGCTGATTCTCGACGCAGCCCGCAAGACCAACGACACGCGCCTGTTCAAGCGGGCCACCGACATCGCCCTGCAAGCCCGCTCCGGCGAGTCGGCGCTGCAGGCCGCCCGTGCCTGGCGTCAGGCGATTCCGGCATCGCGCGAGGCCAACCGGTACCTGCTGCAAATCCTGATCGGGCTGAATCGATTTGGCGAATTGCCAGAGCCTCTCAAACGCGAACTCGGCACGATCGACGGTAGTGCGCTGCTGCAGGGGCTGGGCAACCTGCCACGGCTGTTTGCCCGCTCCAGTGACAAGAAACAATCTGCGTTCGTGGTGGAGCAGGCCCTGACAGAGTACCTTGACAACCCGGCCATTGGGCCTGCCGCCTGGGCCACGATTGGTCGCATGCGCATCGAGGCCACCGACAGCGCCGGGGCTCTGGAAGCCGCGCAACGCGGACATGCACTCGATCCCGCCGCCGAAGGCCCGGCCATACTGGCTCTGGCGCTCATGGACCCCAAGCTGCCGGCGGCCGAAGCCATTGTGCGTCGGCATGTTCAAGGCAAGGCGCGCGCCGAGGTGCGCATGGACTATGCCCGGGCCCTGCTCAACAGCCAGCGCTACGCTGAGTCTGCGGTGCAAATCAAGATGGTGACGGACGAGCGGCCGGATTACGCGCAAGCCTGGCTGTTGCGGGGCATTCTGGAGCAGCAGAACAAGCAGGCTCAGGCCGCTGAACAGTCACTCACACGCTACGTCGAGCTGGAGACCGGCAAACCAACGGTGAGCGACAGCGAGGAGCCCAAACGCGGGTTGACCCAGGCCTACCTGACGCTGTCTGAAATTGCGGCGCAAAAAAAGGACTTCGCAGGCTCACAGGCATGGCTGGCACGTATCGACAGCCCGCAGGACATGGTGAACGTGCAAAGCCGGCGCGCGTCCCTGCTGGCGCGCCAAGGCCGGCTTGACGAGGCGCGGGCCCTGATTCGCGCGCTTCCGCAATCGAATGCGGCCGACGAGCGCATGAAACTCAGTGCCGAAGTGCAACTGCTGCGCGACAACAAGCAATACCGGGCGGCGTATGAACTACTTGCCGAGGTGACCAAGCGTCGGCCCGACGACCTCGATTTTGTCTATGACCATGCCATGATGGCGGAAAAACTCGACAACCTGGCCGAGATGGAGCGTCTGCTGCGCCAAGTGATTGCGGCCAAGCCGGAGTACCACCATGCCTACAACGCCCTGGGTTATTCGTTCGCCGACCGCAACATCCGCCTGCCCGAGGCGCGCCAGTTGATTCTCAAAGCGCTGGAATTTGCGCCCGGGGACGCGTTCATCTCGGACAGCCTGGCCTGGGTTGAGTTTCGCAGCGGCAACCTGCCCGAAGCCCTGCGACTCCTGCAACAAGCGTTCAAGGACAAACCGGATGCGGAAATCGCAGCCCATCTGGGCGAGGTTTTGTGGGTCATGGGCAACAAGGCACAGGCAGTTGTGGTCTGGAAACAGGGCGTGGAACTGAACTCCGAGAACGAGACTTTGCTCGAAACCCTCAAACGTCTGCGCGTGCAACTGTGACCCGCCGCAGACGGCAATTGCTGCTGGCCGCAGCTGGCACGCTGGCTCTGGCAGGTTGCGCCACACCCGCTGCGCCGCCTTCCGACGCAACAACGACCCGCACAGTCTGGAGTGGGCGCCTGTCCTTGCGAGTCGACAGCCAGCCACCACAGTCATTCATCGCCGGTTTTGAGCTGCGTGGCAACGCACAATCGGGCGAGTTGTTGTTGTTTTCCGCTTTTGGCGCAACACTGGCCCAACTCAACTGGTCGCCAGGCCAGGCCCGGTTGCAGGCGCAGGGGCGCACTGAGACCTTCGCATCCATCGGCGATCTGACACTCGCCGCCACCGGCACCGAGTTACCCGTTGGCAGTCTGTTCCGTTGGCTTGCCGGGCAGCCTGCCGACGAGGGCGGATGGCACGCAGATTTGGCGCAGCTTGCGCAGGGCAAGCTCAACGCCGCTCGCCTTTCCCCGGCGCCGCCGGTCGAACTGCGCATCCTGCTGGAGTGAGTCGAGGCCACGGCCAATTTTTTGCATGCAAGCGATCTACGACCTGGCGGCACCTGCCAAACTCAACTTGTTCCTGCACATCGTGGGCCGGCGCGACGACGGTTTCCACCTGCTGCAGTCCGCTTTTGTCTTGATCGACTGGTGCGATCGCCTGCATTTCGAATTGCGCCCGGATGGCCTGATCAGCCGGGAAGACCTGGGCAGCCCCTTGCCCGCCGATGACCTGGTGGTACGCGCCGCACAGGCGCTAAAACATGCCACGGCATGCCCGTTCGGAGCGCATATCGGTGTACTCAAGCGCATCCCGACCCAGGCTGGGTTGGGCGGAGGCTCGTCCGACGCCGCAACCTGCCTGCTGGCGCTCAATCGACTGTGGCGACTCCATCTTGACCGACAGGCGCTGGCGGCCATTGGCCTGCGCCTCGGGGCGGATGTGCCATTTTTCATCGGCGGGCGCAACGCCTGGGTGCAAGGCATTGGCGAACAACTGCAAGCCATCAACATACCGGCTTCCTGGTACCTGGTCGCCAAACCGCCACAGGGGCTGCCGACGGCAGCGATCTTCGCGCATCCCACGCTAAAAAGAGACACTGAAACTGCTACAATAGCAGGCTTTGCTGAAGGTGGCGCGGGCTTCGGGCGCAACGACCTGCAGCAGGTTGCGCAGCAGCTGTGTGCTGGGGTTACGACCGGCCTTGCATGGCTTGACGGGCTTGGCTTGTCGGGCCGCATGACCGGCTCGGGAAGTGCGGTGTTCGCGCGCTCCCCAGTGGCGTTCGACATGGGCGAACCGCCGGCCGGGTTTGAGGCGCGCTGGTGCCGGGGTCTGGATGCACACCCGCTGGCGGACTGGGCGGGCAGCGATGGTTTTGCGGTGAACAGCACGGGCTGAGCACCGGTGTAGGGGAGTCGCCAAGTTGGTTAAGGCACTGGATTTTGATTCCAGCATGCGAAGGTTCGAATCCTTCCTCCCCTGCCAAATGTATTGGGCGCACCGGTCCCTGTGATTCTTGGTGCGATAACGAACGGACCGCGGGCATGCACAACCACGCTGCACTACCACCTGACTTCATGGTCTTCACCGGCAACGCCAACCCGCGTATGGCCGCTGATATCGCGCAGCACCTCGGCATTTCGCTCGGCGCCGCCACGGTCGGGCGGTTTTCCGACGGTGAAGTCACGGTCGAGATCAACCAAAACGTGCGTGCGCGCGATGTCTTTGTGGTGCAAAGCACTTGTGCACCGACGAACGAAAACCTGATGGAACTGCTGATCATGGTGGACGCGCTGAAACGGGCCTCGGCCGAACGAATCAGTGCCGTGATACCGTATTTCGGCTACGCCCGCCAGGACCGTCGCCCCCGCTCGACCAGGGTTCCCATCACGGCCAAGGTGGTGGCCAACATGTTGCAGACGGTGGGAGTGGCACGGGTACTGACGATGGACCTGCATGCCGACCAGATCCAGGGCTTTTTCGACATCCCGGTGGACAACATCTACGCCTCGCCGGTTCTGCTGGGTGATGTGCGGCAAAAGAGCTACGAAGACCTTATTGTGGTGTCCCCCGACGTGGGTGGTGTGGTGCGTGCGCGCGCACTGGCCAAGCAGCTCAATTGTGACCTGGCCATCATCGACAAGCGTCGCCCGCGCGCCAATGTCAGTGAAGTGATGCATGTGATCGGCGAGATCGAGGGACGTAATTGTGTTGTCATGGACGACATGATCGATACCGCCGGCACCTTGGTGAAGGCGGCCGAAGTTCTGAAGGAGCGTGGCGCCAGGAAGGTGTACGCCTATTGCACCCATCCGATTTTTTCCGGTCCGGCCATTGAGCGCATTGCCAAGGGCGGTGCGCTGGATGAAGTGGTGGTGACCGACACGATCCCGTTGAGCACAGCCGCGCAGGCGTGCCGCAAGATACGCCAGTTGACCGTGGCACCGCTGATCGCCGAGACGATACAGCGCATTGCCAAAGGCGATTCGGTGATGAGTTTGTTCTCCGATCAGGAGAATCTGTTTTGAAGCATTTCAAACAGGTTTCCTGACAGAGGCAATGTGTGCCGGCCCGGCGAGCTTGCGGGTCGGTTTTTTAACCGGAGTCACACTGGTCGCGGTGGATTCCAGATGGAGTGAACTATGAAATTCGTCGCTTTTGAGCGCGCCAAGCAGGGGACGGGTGCGAGCCGCCGTCTTCGCATCACCGGCCGCACGCCCGGTATTGTTTATGGTGGGACTGGCCAGCCCCTGTTGATCGAACTCGACCACAACGCCTTGTGGCATGCCTTGAAGAAAGAAGCGTTCCACGCGACGGTGCTGGAGATGGAACTGGCCGGCAAGACCAGCCCGGTATTGCTGCGTGACGTGCAAATGCACCCGTACAAGCAGCTGATCCTGCACACCGACTTCCAGCGTGTCGAGGCCAACACCAAGATGCACATGAAGGTGCCTTTGCATTACAGCGGAGAAGAGGAGTCACTGGCGGTCAAGCTCGACCATTGCCTGGTAAACCATGTGGTGACCGAATTGAACATCTCGTGCCTGCCTGCCGACCTGCCGGAATTCATCGCAGTCGACCTCAGTGGCCTGAAGAAGGGCTCGTCGCTGCACGTGAAAGACCTGACCCTGCCGAAGGGTGTCACGGCCATCATCAAGGGCCGGGAAAACCCGGTTCTGGTATCGGTTGTTGCGTCCAAGGTCGAGGCGGCTGAAACTGCCGCGGTCGACGCAGCTGCTGCGACCGGCGCTGCCGCCGCTCCAGCAGGCGCCAAGGCGGCACCGGCAGGCAAAGCCGCCCCAGCCGCCAAGGCGGCCCCCGCCGCCAAGGCCCCAGCCAAATCGCCTGCCAAGAAGTAAGGCCACGGGCGTCGCCCACAGGTCAACGGCCCGCTCGCGCGGGCCGTTGTGTTTTTGGCGCACCCTTGCACGCAGCCAACCCGATAATTTGCCCATGATCAAATTGTTTGCTGGCCTTGGAAACCCGGGTAACGAATACCAGGCAACGCGGCACAACGCCGGTTTTTGGTGGATTGATGCGTTGGCCCGATCACTCAGGGCAAATATGGTGGCGGACAGGTCGTTTCATGGCCAGGTGGCACGCGCCATGGTTGACGCACAAACGGTGTGGTTGCTCAAACCGCAGACCTTCATGAATCTATCGGGCCGCGCGGTCGCGGCATTGGCCCGTTTTTACAAAATCGCACCGGAGGAAATTCTGGTCGTGCACGACGAACTCGACATTGCCCCGGGGCAGGTCAAACTCAAACGCGGTGGCGGCCACGCCGGCCACAATGGCCTGCGCGACATACACGAGCAGCTTGGCAGCAGCGATTATTGGCGGCTGCGCCTGGGAATAGGCCACCCGGGTGTGAAGTCCGAGGTCATCCACTGGGTGCTGAAAAAACCGGCTGCCGATCATCTGCAGGCGATGGAAGACTGTATTGCCCGATCATTGCCGGCGGTGCCACTGCTGGTGGCAGGCGAGATGACAAAAGCCACCATGTTGCTGCACACCAGGCCTCCTCCAACCGAGGTAACAAAAACTTGACGGCGTCATGGCGCAGCGTCACCATGGATGCCTGATGCGCGCGGCCAAAGGGCGGCGCCAGGAGGATCGACCATGAACACATTTGCGCTCATGTGGATTGGCCCGCTGCTGGCCGCGGTGGCGTCCGGCCCCGCGGCGCTGGCACAGACGATCTACAAATGCGGCAACAACTACAGCCAGTCGCCCTGCCCGGGAGGCTCGGTGGTCGACGCCGATGATCCCCGAACTCCGGCGCAAAAAGCCCAGGCAGACCGATCTGCCGGCAAGACCGCCAAGGCAGCCGAACGGCTGGAGCGGGATCGGCTTGCGGCGCAAAAGGCACACGCGGCGCCGGCGTCGACCAGACCCGCCGTGATGGTGGCGCCCAAGGAGCCGGCGTCAGCGCCGCGCACGCCGACGGCCAAGGCACAAAAGCCGGGGCCACCGTACTTCACTGCCGCCGTACCGCCGGACAAGAAAAAACACAAGGCCGACCAGAAGAAAGAATCGGCCCGCGCCAATCTTCTTGTTGAAAAGCCTGCACCCGACTCCAAACCCTGAACGGCATTGGCCGAGCCGGGCAACTTGCTGGACAAGTGGCGCCAGCCGTACCGTAGCGCTCAGGGCGGGCCAACTGCCTGCGGTCTGGATTGCAACAGGCGGTACTTGCGCCACAGCGACTCATGGTCTTCGACATGCTGGGGATCGACCGGAATACAGGCCACCGGGCAGACCTCGACACATTGCGCTTGTGCGAAATGCCCGACACATTCGGTACACTTGGCCGGATCGATTTCATAGATCTCCGGGCCCATGGTGATCGCAGCATTGGGGCATTCGGGCTCGCACACATCACAATTGATGCATTCATCGGTAATGATCAAAGCCATCGCAGATCCAAACGGGAGTTTCCTCGGTCGCGCCAGTGTCGCGTTTCATGGATGATTATCCCCGCATCGGCTTGCGTGGCGCGACGATGACCGACATGGCCATGCATTTGCAACGGTCGCCAAGCTGACAGCGAAATGGGTTTGTTCCTGCTCAAGCGCGTGCTGACGCTGATCGCCACCCTGATTGGCGCATCCATCGTAGTTTTCCTGGTGCTGGAGATACTGCCCGGTGACGCGGCCCAAATCATGATGGGGCCGGAAGCGGAGCCGGAGACCGTACGCGCCCTGGCGAAAAAGCTCGGTCTGGACCGGCCGGCAGCAGAACGTTATTGGCATTGGGTGGAAGGCATGCTGACGGGCCAACTGGGCGACAGTTACGCCTACAGCTCACCGGTGCAAGATCTCATCGTTGAACGGCTTGCCGTCACTGTGCCGCTGGCCATCCTGTCCATGGTGTTGACCACGGCACTGGCGCTGGTGGTTGGCATCTATGCCGCCTCCAGACACAACCGGCTGGGAGATGTCGGGCTGATGGGCCTGACCCAGGTCGGCATCGCCATTCCGAATTTCTGGTTTGCCATCCTGTTGATTCTGCTTTTCTCGGTCAAGCTGCAGTGGTTTTCGGCCGGCGGCTTCGAAGGCTGGGCTGAGAACCCGACCCAGGCCCTGAAATCGCTGCTGTTGCCAGCACTCTCCCTGGCCGTGGTGCAGTCCGCCATCCTGGCACGCATCACCCGCTCCGCCGTGCTGGAGGTGATGCGCGAGGACTACGTGCGTACCGCCCGTGCCAAGGGGCTGTCCCAGCGTGCAACCCTGTGGGGCCATGTGCTGCGCAATGCCATGATTCCGGTGCTCACAGTCATGGGCTTGCAGTCGGCCGAGCTGCTGGCGGGCACCATCGTGGTGGAAAACGTGTTTTACCTGCCCGGGCTCGGCCGCCTGATATTCCAGTCGATCTCCAACCGCGACCTGATCGTGGTGCGCAACTGCGTCATGCTGCTGGCCACCATGGTGGTACTGGTGAACTTCGTCGTCGACGTGTTGTATGCCGTCATCGACCCGCGCGTCAAGGCCAGTGACATATGAGCGCCGCGCCGGGCCGCCCCAGACTAGCTCGCACCGCAGCCCGCAGGGCGAAGGTACTCCAGTGAGCGCCGCGCCCTCCCTGATCCGTCGCGCACTCGGGCACCGCAGCTTTGTGCTGGGCGGCATCCTGACCCTGGCGCTGCTGTGCGCCGCCGCGTTGTCGCTGGTTTGGACACCCTGGTCACCGTACGAGATCGACATTCCCTCCAAGCTGCAGGCACCCAGCGCCGCACACTGGCTTGGTACCGATCCCTTTGGCCGCGATGTCGCTTCGTTGTTGCTGGTCGGTGCGCGCAATTCCATCCTGGTCGGCGTGATCGCAGTCAGTATCGGCCTGTTCATTGGCACCTCGCTTGGGCTGCTGGCAGCGGCGCGCCGTGGCTGGGTGGAAGAGTTGATCATGCGGCTGTCGGACTTTGCGTTCGCCTTCCCCGCCATCCTGTCCGCGATCATGATGACAGCGGTGTTCGGCGCCGGTATCGTCAACTCCATCATTGCCATCGGCATTTTCAACATACCGACCTTCGCCCGCATCACCCGCGCATCGGCCAACGCGTTGTGGGCGCGCGAGTTCGTACTGGCGGCGCGGGCTTGTGGCAAAGGGCCATGGCGCATCACCTTCGACCATGTCCTTCCCAACATCGTGTCGGTGCTCACAGTCCAGGTCACGATACGTTTTGCCATCGCCATCCTGGCCGAGGCCGCGCTGTCTTACCTCGGGCTGGGAACCCAGCCGCCGCAACCATCCTGGGGCCGCATGCTGGCGGAGGCGCAAAGCCTGCTGTTCCAGGCGCCCATGCTCGCCGTATTCCCCGGGGTCGCGATCGCCATGGCCGTGCTCGGACTGAACCTGTTGGGCGACGGACTGCGCGACCTGCTCGACCCCCGACTGGCGCGCAAGCGGTGACCGCCCATGCTTGAAGTGAAGAACCTCGGCGTGCGGTTGCAGACACAGCGCGGACCGGCCGACGCCATCCGCGACGTCAGCTTTTCGCTGCAGCGTGGTGAAACTCTGGGTCTGGTGGGCGAGTCCGGTTGCGGGAAGTCGATCACCGCGATGGCTCTCATGGGCCTGTTGCCCGAAAACGCGCTTACCAGCGGCAGCATCCGCTTCGACGGGCAGGAATTGGTCGGCCAGAACGATGCAGCGCTGCGCAAATTGCGAGGTAATCGTATTGGCATGATCTTTCAGGAGCCGATGACAGCTCTCAACCCGGTCCACACAATCGGCGACCAGGTCGCCGAACCCCTGCGGTTGCACCGCGGCATGGGGCGGGCGCAAGCGAGAACCCACACCATCGGTCTGTTGGAGCGGGTCGGCATCGTCAACCCGGCGACGCGTGTGGACGCCTATCCGCACCAGTTTTCGGGCGGCCAGCGGCAGCGCATCACGATTGCCATGGCCCTGGCCTGCGGGCCCGACCTGTTGATCGCCGACGAACCGACCACGGCACTCGATGTCACGATCCAGGGGCAGATTCTCGATCTGATCCACGATCTGGTGCGTGAAAATGCGATGTCGCTGCTGCTGATCTCGCACGACCTGGGCGTCATCGCCCAGAACGTACAGCGCATGCTGGTGATGTATGGCGGCAGCGTCGTCGAAAGTGGACCGACCGGCCAGCTGTTTGGCAATCTTGCACATCCCTATACACGGGGCCTGTTTGGTGCCCGTCCCCGGCTGGGCGCAGCCAGAGGCCAGCGTCTCACCACCATCGAGGGCACCGTGCCTGAACTGGTCGATCTGCCGCAGGGCTGCGCGTTCTCTGACCGTTGTGTCTGGTCCCAGCCGGCTTGCAGGGCAATGCGTCCACCGGCTGTCACGCTGGACGGAGACCATTCGGCGCGATGCCTGCGCCTTGATGTGGTGCGTGCCGACAGCGTCGCCGGCACCGTGCCCCGAGCCACGCCATGAGTGCAACGCAAGACCTTGCAGGCCGGCACGCGCGCGGGTCCGATCACCGGGTAGACGAATGGCTGCTGCAAGTGGAGGATGCGCACCGCAGCTACCGCTTGCCGCGTGAATCAGTGCTGCGTGCCGCACCCCTGGTGAACGCGGTACAAGGTGTCAGTTTCGCCGTACGCAGTGGTCACAGTCTGGGCATCGTCGGCGAGTCCGGATCGGGCAAGTCGACCCTGGCTCGGCTGGTGATGGCGCTGGAGGCGCCGGACCGTGGGCGGGTCCGGATATTGGGGCGCGACATGGCGACACTCGATGCGCCGGCACTGCGCGACGCGCGACGCGATTTCCAGATGGTGTTCCAGGACCCGTATGGCTCACTGGACCCGCGCCAGACCGTGGCCCGCATCGTCACTGAGCCACTGCAGGCCCAGCGCATGGGAACGACAGCGCAAAACCGGGACCAGGCGCAGGCGGTGCTGGCCTCGGTAGGTCTGCGCAGTACCGACCTGGACAAATACCCACACGAGTTCTCCGGAGGCCAACGTCAGCGCATCGCGATTGCCCGCGCGCTCATCACGCGACCGCGGCTGATCGTGGCAGACGAGCCCGTCAGTGCGCTCGATGTGTCGGTGCAGGCGCAGGTGCTCAACCTGATGCAGGATTTGCAGGCCGAGTTCGGCGTCACCTACCTGCTGATCAGCCATGACCTCGCGGTGGTGGACCACCTGTGTGCCGAGGTCGCCGTCATGTTCCAGGGGCGAATCGTCGAGCAGGGCACGCCGCAGCAACTGTTCAACGAGGCCGCGCACCCCTACACCCGGGCCCTGCTGGACGCCGTGCCGCGCATGGAGCCTGGCGGCCCGGCGGATACGCGCCGACGCAGCGGTGCGGTGACACTGCGCACGCAACTGCCCCAGGCCTGTCCTTACGCGCATCGCTGTGAACACGCACGGGAACAGTGCGACAGCAGCCGGCCCGCGCTGCAATCGATCACCCCCGGCCACCTGGTGGCATGCCATTTTCCGCTTACCGCCAACACGGCGCCGAGCGTCCGGTAGTGACCAGCCAACCCGACACACCGGCCCTTCGGCTCCAGCGTGCTGTCGGAATATGGGCCACCGCCGACAACACAATTCCTGCATGGTGTATTCTGCGCAGTTGGCAAACCCAGAGGCACATTCGCCGCATTTGAAAGGAACATGACCATGGTCAAACGTCGCTCCCTGCTCACCTCCACCGTCGCCGGAACGGCGCTGGCAAGCGTGACGCCCTTCGCGCTGGCGCAGGCCAAGAAAGATACGCTGGTTCTGGGCATGGCCCTGGAACCGGCGCCAGGGCTCGATCCCACGGGTGGCGCCGCTCAGTCGATCTCCGAGGTCACGCTGTACAACGTGTTCGAGACGCTGGCCAAGATCAATGAAGATGGCAGCGTGTCGCCGCTGCTGGCAGAGAGTTGGGAGGTCTCGCCCGACCTCAAGAGTTATACCTTCAAGCTGCGCAAAGG